>NZ_JBAQEO010000001.1:0-18282 GCF_049286785.1 Rhodococcus sp. (in: high G+C Gram-positive bacteria)
GGCCTGTGACGAACAAGCCTCAGCGTGGTC
Source organism: Rhodococcus sp. (in: high G+C Gram-positive bacteria) (assembly GCF_049286785.1). Classification (GTDB taxonomy): domain Bacteria; phylum Actinomycetota; class Actinomycetes; order Mycobacteriales; family Mycobacteriaceae; genus Rhodococcus_F. The sequence continues at coordinate 31 of NZ_JBAQEO010000001.1, forward strand.
CGAACTGACGGTCGCCCGCGTCGCCGAGTCCCGGCACGATGAAGGCGTCCTCGTTGAGACCCTCGTCCACAGACGCGGTGATCAGCCGCACGGGATGCCCCGACGAGGCGAGGGCGGCAGCCCCTTCCGGCGCGGCGACCACGCATACCGCGGTCACGTCCGTGGCGCCGCGGGCGACGAGCAGCTCGATCGTGTGCACCATCGAACCGCCGGTCGCCAGCATGGGGTCGAGCACGTAGACAGGGATGCCCGACAGGTCCGCGGGCAGCGACTCCAGATACGGCACCGGCCGATGGGTCTGCTCGTCCCGCGCCATCCCGACGAATCCGACGCGGGCCTGCGGAAGGAGCGCACTGGCCTGCTCCACCATGCCGAGACCGGCCCGCAACACGGGAACCAGGAGGGGAGGATGAGCGAGCCGGACACCCTCGGTGGTGGCCACCGGCGTCACGATCTCGAACTTCTCGACGGGCGCCTCCCGCATCGCCTCGTACACCAGCATGTGTGTCAGCCTTCGCAGCGCGGCGCGAAATGTGGCATTGTCGCTCCGCGCGTCACGCATCGTCGTGAGGAGGGCTGCTGCGAGGGGGTGGTCGACCACGTGCGTGTTCATGCTCGAAGAATAGGGCGGGCGGTACAGAAGTACAGCTTCCTGTCGCGCACGCGTGGTTGATCGCGATGACGTCCGGCGCCCCCCGAGACCGTTGTGACCTCGTGGTCGTCCTCGGCCTGCTGTGCGGACAGTCGTGGTCGGGCCTGCTGATCACCCGTGTGCGTGCCCGCCCTCGTGCGGGTCCTTGTGCATGCTCTTGTAGAGGTGGTGGCTGTACACCTGTAACCCGAGCATCGCCTCGGTGTATTCGCGCCGCTCGGCAGTCGTCGCGGCGTCGGTGAGTTCGACGATTCGATCCAGGCGCGACTGCAGTTGCCGGTGCAGCTCGGACGACAGGAACGCGTGGAGCTTCTCGATCGAACGCGTCTCGATCGCGTCCTCGGCGAGCGGGATCACCGGTCCGACATCGCCGCCGGCCGGCTTCACTCCGGTGAACGGCGCGCCCTCGCCCGCGCGGTGCAGCCGGACCACGGTGTCGAAGAAATACAGGTCGGCGACCTCATGGGCGATCGGCCCCTCCGCGCGTGCGGCAGTCGCCCGCACGAAGGCTGTGCGAACCTCGTCCTCGGCGTCGGCGGGGACGAACGGCAGGATCAGTTCGACGTTGTCGTCGCCCAGTGCCGCCTCGGCGGCCTTGACGACAGGACCGTCCATGGAATCGCAGTGGGGAGGCACCTCGTGATCCTTCCGACGATCGGCGAACATGCGCGGTTCCACGCTAGTGCCACGGCCTCGAGAAGGCACCCCGCGAACACGGACGCCCCGCCTCCTCGTCACCGGCGACGGTTGACACGGAAGGTCCGGGCGGCGACGGTGGAGGCATGAGGCCACGTCCGCTCGTCGACGTGCACCAACATATCTGGCCATCGTCGTTCGTCGACGCCCTCCGGGCACGCAGCGCCGCGCCCCGGCTCGACGGCTGGACCCTGCACCTGCCCGGCGAACCGCCGTACCGGGTCGACCCCGCCGACCATTCGATCTCCGCGCGCACGGCCCTCACCGTCAGGGACGGAATCGATGTGGCACTGGTGTCGCTGTCGAGCCCCCTCGGGATCGAGGAACTACCCGCCGAGGAGTCCCAGCCGCTGCTCGACGCCTATCACGACGGCGCACTGGGCCTGCCCGACCGGTTCGGCGTCTGGGCCGCCGCCGGCGTCACCGACCCCGACCCGGGGGCGCTGCGCGACGTCCTCGCGGCCGGGTGTGTGGGCCTGCAGTTGCCTGCGACCGCCCTGGCCGACTCGGCCGGCTTCGAGCGGTGCGCGCCGCTGCTGTCGGAACTCGAGCGGGTGTGCAAGCCGCTGTTCGTGCATCCCGGGCCGGCGGCGGCGCCCGGGCTTCCGGCATGGTGGCCGGCGATGGTGTCGTATGTGACCCAGATGCACACCGCGTGGTTCGCCTGGCACGAGTTCGGGGTGCGCCGGTTCCCGACGCTGCGGGTGCTGTTCGCGATGCTCGCCGGTCTGGCGCCCCTGCACGCGGATCGGATGGCGGTGCGCGGCGGGCCGGGCGGGATTCCAGGTCCTGGCGTGTACGTGGAAACGTCGTCCTACGGGCGGGAGATCGTCGCGGAAGTGACCGCATACCTGGGCGAGGACCGGGTGCTGCTCGGCTCCGATCGCCCCTACGCGCGGCCGCTGGTGCTCGGCGGCTCCGCCGGCATGCGCCTGCGCACGGACAACCCGGCCCGCTTCTTCGCGAAAGTGCCTGCGCAGAATCTTTGACACGGCGCTCTGCCTTTGACACGGCGCTCTGCGGGGGTGGAACCGATTCGGCCTCTCCTGCGTCCAATACAGTGACCGGTATCAAATCCGAATTGGGGGGATGACGATGAACCATATGACCGCGGACACCGCGAGTATCGCGAAGTTCGGTGCCACCGCTGCCGCCATGGCAGCCGACATGCAGGCGGCAGGCGCGGGCGCCGCAGCAGCGGGACCACTACTATTGGGACCCGTCTTCGGGGTCGTCGGGGGCGACTTCCTGGCGGCGTTCGCGACCGCGCACAGCGCGCACCTGGCCTCGATCGAGGCGTTGTCGGGGGTCCTCGGCGGAATCAGCGCCACCGCGCTCGCGAACGCAGCCACCTACGAGACCACCGAAATCGTCACCACCGCAGCCCTCGCCGCGGGTGCAGTCGGGCTGGAGGCCTGACCGTGATCCCCATCGACCTCCTCACCCGACCGATGCTGGATCTACTGGGGTCGTTCGGCAGCGGCGTGCTGCCCACCGGCGGACCAGCAGATGCGCTACGCGTGTCGTCCGCCGCTCTCGACGCCGTGCACGACACCGGGAGAACCGGCATCAGCTCGGTCTACGGCGGTTGGCAGGGCGCGAGCGGCACCGGCGCGATCGTGAAGACGGAGGAAGCACAACGGTCCACGATCGCGCTCTCCGACAGGGGCAATGACATGGCGGCCGTGGTTGCCGAGGCGTCCGAGGTCGTCCGGGTGGGAATGCTCGAGTTGCAGAACATTCTGCAGTCGTTCATCTCCCTCGCGGCCGCGGCGGGGCCCGCGCTCGCAACACCCCCCGGTCAGGCCATGATCGTCGCCGCCGCCCTCGAACACCTCGGGCGCGCCACCGCCGTCGTTGCGAAGGTGCGCGCCGAACTCACCGAGCACACCGGAAAGATGGTGGCGCTCACACCCTCCGAGAACATCCCCGCCGCCCCCGGTCCGGCATCTCCCGCCCCGGCGAGCACCACCGCCGCGAGCACTGCGCCCGCCTCGGCCGCGCCGGTATCCCCGGCCGGCGCCGATCCGGTGAGCCGGGCGGCTTCCTCCTTCGCGAGTGCCTCCGGCACGTCGTCGATGTCCGGTCTGACGAGCCCTCTGTCGAATATCGCGGCCTCCGGTGGACGAGGGACGGACAGTTCCCGGACCAGCGCACTCATGGGCAGTCCCGGAGGTACCGGCCGTGTGGCCGGCACATCCGATCCGACCGATACCGGCGAGGGCGTCGAAGTGATCCTCCCGGACGGCAGCACTGCTGTGGCCCCCAACCAGGAAGCTGCCGACGCCGTGCGAAACGCGCTGTCCCAGCAAGGTGTTCCCTACGTCTGGGGCGGAACGTCCCCGGGCGAGGGCCTCGACTGCAGCGGGTTGACGCAGTGGGCGTACGGCGAGGCCGGTGTCGGTATCCCCCGCCTGGCTCAGGAACAGAACGTGGGCACGCCCGTCGACCCCGGGGAACTCATGCCGGGCGACCTCGCCGTGTGGGACGGCCACGTGGCGATGGTCATCGGCAACGGCCAGCTCGTCGAGGCCGGTGATCCCGTACAGGTGGGCCCGATCCGGACGAGTAACAGCGGCATGGGCTTCCACGGCTTCTACCGACCGACCGAATGACAGGAATCATGCTTCCCACCACCCCACCCCCGGCGGGTGCCACCGCCGCCGTAAGCAACCGTTCGGGCACCATCTCGGTCCGCACCACCGAACAGGGCCTGCCCCTCGAACTCCGCATCGATCAGCGCGAGGTCCGCTACGGCGGGCAGCGGCTCGCCGACGAGATTCTGAAACTGTGCACACGCTCGGCCATGGAGGCGGGCGCGAGACGCCGCGACGAGCTGGCCCGCGACGGCATGCCGGCCGACGTGCTCGACCGCCTGGGTCTTCCGACACGCGCCGACGTCGCCGCGGCCCAGCTGGCCGACGACGAGCAGGAACCGGCCCCGACGAGTTGGATGAGACCGCTATGAGCGGAGCGAAGGCTCGGAAGTGCGCGCTATGAGTGAACGAGAGATGGACGCCATCGTCGGGCGCGCGACGGAACAGGTGAATCTTCTCGAAGAGGCCCTCGCGGGACTGGAGTCGATCAGGGCACGCGCATCCAGCGAGTCGGATCAGGTCACCGCCGAGGTCGACGGAAACGGCACCCTCACCGGTCTCTGGATGGACGATTCCATTTCGACGATCCACTCCGCCGCCCTCGCGACGTTGATCACAACCACAGCCCGGGAGGCTGCGCGGCAGGCCGCCGAACAGCGCACGAAGGTCATGACGACCCTGCAAGACGCGTTCGGGAAGGTCTAGCCATGACCCGGGTATAACTTTGGCTACGGGGTCGCTAGGCTTCGCGCCATGGCTGGAGACATCGTCCCGATCGAACTAGGTCTCACCGACGGCGACGTCGTCACATTGTGGGCTCCGCGGTGGCGTGAGGGTGACGACGAGTGGGAAGCATTCCTCGGTCACGAGGACGACCTCTACGGGTTCGAATCGGTAGCCGAGTTGGCGGCGTTCATCCGAACGAACACCGACAACGACCTGGTCGAGCATCCCGCGTGGAGTGTCATCGCGGGCCTGTCGGCCGCCGAACTCGAGCCGGACGACAATTTCTGCTTCGACCTCGTCGGCGTGCCCGAACTGGCCGCGAGCGATCCCGAGGCCGTCGTCGTCAGCGAACTCGAAGACACGCTGAACATGGTGCGCAACATCGGTGAGGTCTGCGAACTCGACGTCGTCACCAAGTTTTTCGGCGCCAACCCCATCCTCGGCGCACTTCCGCAGGGCGTCAGCGCGTTCGAGGGTCGCGACGGTGACGAACTGTGGAGCAGGATCGGCACCGCCATTGCGAAGGGATGGGATGAGGTTCTCGACGCTGTGGATGCCATAGTCGTCACGCCGGACGTCGACGCCGAGGCCGTCGCAGTCGCGGAAGCCGAGCTTGTTGCCACCGAGGAGAACGTCGTCGAAGCGGACGACGCCGCCGTAGCCGAAGAGGAAGAGGAATTCGTCCCACTCGACCTCGACGAAGAAGATGAAGAAGGTGAGGACGACTCCTTCTGGACTGCAGTGGGCGTCGATCCGGTCAAGATCATCACCACGGGCGAAACATATTTCACGCTCCGCTGCTACCTCGACGACGAGGCGATCTTCCTCGGACGCGACGGCATCATCTTCGTCTTCACATCCGAGCGGGCACTCGCCAGGTATCTCGCCGACAATCACGATCATGCGCTCGCCCAGGTCAGCACATACGAGGAGATCCAGGTCGCAGCCGTCGACGGCTCGCTAGAGATCGAGGTCACGGACGAGAACGTCTACGTCCTGCCCGGCCTGGCCGACGACCTCTCCGAAGGACCCGAAGCCGTCGACCCCGACCAGCTCGACCTCGCAGTCGAACTGTTCACCGACGCAGCCGACTTCGCCGACGACGATTCCGTCGAGACAGCGCTGGCCGCGTCCACCCCGCTCGGCTGGTACGTCTCCTACATCCTCAACCCGGACCCGACGCGCTTGGCACCCAGCGCACCCTTCGGCAAAGAGGCCGACGCCTGGCGCGCGCTCGAACGCGAATTCGAGTCCCGGCTGCGCAGGGAGTAGGCGGCCCGCCTGCGTAAGGAGTAGGCCTCAGCCGACCAATACGGCGAACCCCGGCTTGATCACCTCGTCGATCAGCCGGAGCCGTTGATCGAACGGGATGAAGGCCGACTTCATGGCGTTGATGGTGAACCGCTCGAGGTCCGTCCAACCGTAACCGAAGGTCTCGACGAGTCGCAGCATCTCGCGGCTCATACTCGTATCACTCATCAGCCGGTTGTCGGTATTGACGGTGACACGGAACCTCAGCCTCGCGAGCAGATCGAACGGGTGGTCCTCGAGCGCGTCCACCGCGCCGGTCTGCACATTGGAACTGGGGCAGAGTTCGAGTGGAATCCTCTTGTCCCGCACGTAATTCGCAAGCAGTCCGAGCTTGGGAACTCCGTCCTCACCGATCGTGATGTCGTCGGTGATCCGAACCCCGTGCCCGAGCCGGTCGGTGCCGCAGAACGCGATCGCCTCGTGAATGGACGGCAACCCGAACGCCTCGCCGGCATGGATCGTGAAGTGCGCATTGTTGCCGCGCATGTACTCGAACGCGTCGAGATGGCGACTCGGCGGGTTCCCGGCCTCGGCGCCCGCGATGTCGAACCCCACCACACCGCGGTCCCGGAAGCGCAACGCCAGTTCCGCGATCTCACGCGATCGCGCCGCATGGCGCATCGCGGTGAGGAGGACACCGACCCGGATCCGCTCGCCGCGCACCTCCGCCGCGGACTCCCCCGCACGGAATCCGAGCAGTACCTGCTCCACCACCTCGTCCAGAGTCAGTCCGGCCTCGAGGTGCTGCTCGGGCGCGAATCGCACCTCTGCGTACACCACTCCGTCGTCCGCGAGGTCCATGGCACATTCGCGCGCCACGCGCTCGAGTCCGACGGCGGTCTGCATGACCGCGACGGTGTGCGCGAATGTCTCGAGGTAGCGCTCGAGCGAGCCACTATCGGCCGCCTCGCGGAACCAGGCCGCAAGTTCCGGTGCGGTTTTCGCGGGCAGCCCTCCGTATCCGCAGTCGCGCGCGAGTTCGAGAACCGTCTCCGGCCGGAGGCCTCCGTCGAGATGGTCGTGCAGCAACACCTTCGGCGCTCGGCGCAATGCCGACAGATCCAGTGCGGTCATGTCTCGACGTTAGCCCGACGGATCCTCGATTCGCTCGATGACGAGCGGACCGGTCACGGCCGGCGAGTCGGTCGAGATGGTCCAGGCGTGGTCGAGTGCCGATTTTGCCGACACGAAGCGTTCAGGCGTGTCGGTATGCAGAGTTGCCAGCGGAGTGCCCATGGAGACCGCCTCCCCCGGTTTCACATGCAGTTCGACTCCGGCCGCCGCCTGCACGGGTTCACCCTGACGCTCACGTCCCGCACCCAGCCGCCAGGCTGCGACACCCACCGACATGGCGTCGAGCCCGCACACCACACCGTCCGTCTCGGAGAGCACCACCTCGGTGTGCCGCGCACGTGGCAACGGGGCGTCCGGATCGCCGCCCTGCGCGCCGATCATCGCCCGCCACCGATCCATCGCCGTCCCGTCTTGCAGTTTATCCGCAGGATCCACGCCTTCGATTCCCGCCACCGCCAACATCTCTCGGGCGAGCGCGAGGGTGAGTTCGACGACGTCGGACGGTCCACCGCCCGCAAGCACCTCGACGGCCTCGCGCACCTCGAGGGCGTTGCCTGCCGTGCGTCCGAGGGGCGCGTCCATCGCCGTGAGCAGGGCCACGGTGCGCACCCCCTCGTCGTGTCCGAGTTCCACCATGGTCCGCGCGAGTTCCCTGGCGTCGTCGGGCTTCTTCATGAACGCCCCCGACCCCACCTTGACATCGAGAACGAGCGCCCCGGTGCCCTCGGCGATCTTCTTGCTCATGATCGAACTGGCGATCAGCGGAATCGACTCGACCGTGCCCGTCACGTCGCGCAGTGCGTACAGCCGCTTGTCTGCGGGAGCCAGGTCGGCGCCCGCCGCGCAGATCACCGCGCCGACCGCCGGATCGGACAGTATGTCCACCATCTCCGCGGTACCGAGGTCCGCCCGCCATCCCGGGATCGATTCCAGCTTGTCGAGGGTGCCACCGGTGTGCCCGAGACCACGGCCCGACAGCTGCGGCACGGCCGCTCCGCACGCGGCGACGAGCGGGGCCAGCGGCAGCGTGATCTTGTCCCCCACTCCACCCGTGGAGTGTTTGTCCACCGTCGGCCGATCGAGGTCCGAGAAGTCGAGTCGCCGGCCGGACGAGATCATGGCGGTGGTCCACCGCGCCACTTCCTCGCGTGTCATTCCGCGGAAGTAGATTGCCATCGCGAGCGCCGACATCTGCTCGTCGGTGACCACACCCCGAGTGAAGGCCTCGACGACCCAATCGATCTCCGCTCCGGACAGTTCCCTTCCATCGCGCTTGGCCGCGATGATCGACACGGCGTCATGCACGGCTGATCCTTTCCCGCTCGCCCGGTCCGAAGGCGTCCGGCAGCAGTTGATCCAGTGTGCGCACACCGGCGGGGTGATCGACGAGCAATTCGGGACCGCCGTGCTCGAGGAGGAGTTGGCGGCAACGTCCGCAGGGCATGAGCACGGCGCCGTCCGCGTCGCAGCACGTGAAGGCGATCAACCGGCCGCGACCACCGGCGAATAAGTTACCCACCAGTACACATTCGGCACACAAGCCCAACCCGTATGAGACATTTTCCACATTGCATCCGACGACGATTCGTCCATCGTCCACCAGCGCTGCGGCCCCCACGGGGAATCCCGAGTAGGGCGCGTAGGCATTACCCATGACCTGTCGCGCCTTGTCGCGCAACAGGTTCCAATCAACGTCGACCATGGTTACCCATCCAATCACGTCCACTGAATGGATGCAGAGATACACGCCGCACGTGATCCATCGAGTTGGACAGGCAAACCTAACTTGAATTGCGCGGCCCGTACGAACTCGTAGGCGAATTAGTTCCCGCGTTTCCGTTGGGTTTAGAGTTGCGGCAAGTCGGTTCAGGATCTCGTCGGGTCCAAGCTGAGGTACCCCCGAAAAGCATGCAGGCTCGACGCGTCCACCAATGACGTTGGAGGCACAGCACTCGATGAGTAGCACGACTGAAGCCGCTCCGGTCAAGGAGCGCACACGGTCGCTTTACCGGGGCGACCCCGGAATGTGGTCCTGGGTACTACACCGGATCACGGGCGTTATGACGTTCTTCTTTCTTTTCGTCCACGTGCTGGATACGGCGCTGGTACGCGTCAATCCCGACACCTATGACGCGGTCATCGAGACCTACAAGAACCCGATTGTCGGGCTCATGGAACTGGGTCTCGTCGCGGCCGTGCTGTACCACGCACTGAACGGTGTTCGCGTGATGCTCGTGGACTTCTGGTCCAAGGGACCTCGGTACCAGCGCGTGATGCTCTGGGTAATCCTCGCGATCTGGTTCCTGGTGATGATCCCGGGCGCCGGACGCATCTTCTACAACATGTTTGCGGGGCACTGACATGGCAGCCACCACTCACGGACCCGAAGCCAAGGACCGCGGTAAGTACTACGACCGCCCGGCCAGCCTGGACAACCCGCGCTCACCGCGCCGCACGTCGAAGACCAACTTCGAACTGTATGCGTGGCTGTTCATGCGGTTCTCCGGACTCGCGCTGATCTTCCTCGTGCTCGGCCACCTGTTCATCATGCTGATGCTGGACGACGGCGTGCACCGCATCAACTTCGCGTTCGTCGCGGGTCGCTGGTCCAGCCCGTTCTGGCAGGTGTGGGACCTCTCGATGCTGTGGCTGGCCCAGCTGCACGGCGGCAACGGCCTTCGTACGGTCATCGCGGACTACTCCCGCAAGGACTCCACGCGCTTCTGGCTGAACACGATCCTCGCTGTGTCGATGATCCTGATCATGGCCCTGGGCACGTACGTCATCTTCACCTTCGACCCCAATATCTCGGCGAGCTAGGGGAGCACACACTTCATGCAGGAACATCGTTACGACGTGGTCATCGTCGGCGCCGGCGGCGCAGGCATGCGCGCGGCGATCGAGGCCGGACCACGCGCCCGAACCGCGGTACTGACCAAGCTCTACCCCACCCGCAGCCATACGGGTGCGGCTCAGGGCGGCATGTGCGCCGCGCTGGCGAACGTGGAGGAAGACAACTGGGAGTGGCACACCTTCGACACGGTCAAGGGCGGCGACTACCTCGCCGACCAGGACGCGGTGGAGATCATGGCGAAAGAAGCAATCGACGCCGTGCTCGATCTCGAGAAGATGGGCCTGCCGTTCAACCGCACCCCCGAGGGCAAGATCGACCAGCGTCGTTTCGGTGGCCACACCCGCGATCACGGTAAGGCTCCCGTCCGTCGCGCCTGTTATGCCGCGGACCGCACGGGCCACATGATCCTGCAGACGCTCTACCAGAACTGCGTCAAGCACGACGTCGAGTTCTTCAACGAGTTCTACGCGCTCGACATCGCTATCACCGAGACGGACGAGGGCCCGGTCGCGACCGGCGTCATCGCCTACGAGCTCGCCACCGGTGAGATCCACATCTTCCACGCCAAGTCGATCATCTTCGCGACCGGCGGCTCGGGACGCATGTACAAGACGACGTCCAACGCCCACACCCTCACCGGTGACGGCCTCGGCATCATCTTCCGCAAGGGCCTGCCCCTCGAGGACATGGAGTTCCACCAGTTCCACCCGACCGGCCTGGCCGGTCTGGGCATCCTGATCTCCGAGGCCGTGCGTGGTGAGGGCGGTATCCTCCGCAACGCCGACGGTGAACGTTTCATGGAGCGCTACGCTCCCACGATCAAGGACCTCGCACCGCGTGACATCGTCGCCCGCTCGATGGTCCTCGAGGTTCTCGAGGGTCGCGGCGGTGGCCCGAACAAGGATTACGTCTACATCGACGTGACCCACATCCCCGAGGAAGTCCTCGACGAGAAGCTCCCCGACATCATGGAGTTCTCGCGCACCTACCTCGGTGTGGACCCGGTCAAGGAACCTGTCCCCGTGTACCCCACCTGCCACTACGTCATGGGCGGCATCCCCACCAAGATCAATGGTGAGGTTCTGCGCAACAACGACGAGATCGTCAAGGGCCTGTACGCGGCCGGCGAGTGCGCCTGCGTGTCGGTGCACGGCGCCAACCGTCTGGGCACCAACTCGCTGCTCGACATCAACGTGTTCGGACGCCGCGCCGGCATCGCCGCCGCGGAGCACGCGAACAACAGTGAGTTCGTGGAACTGCCCGAGTCGCCCGCCACGATGGTCGAGGACTGGATGGCACTCATCCTGTCCGACCACGGCAACGAGCGAGTCGCGGACATCCGCACCGAACTGCAGCAGTCGATGGACAACAACGCGTCGGTGTTCCGCACCGAGGAACGCCTCACCCAGGCCCTGAAGGACGTGCGCGCGCTCAAGGAGCGCTACAACCACATCACCGTTCAGGACAAGGGCAAGCGCTACAACAGCGACCTGCTCGAGGCCGTCGAACTCGGCTTCCTACTCGAAATGGCGGAGGTCACCGTTGTCGGTGCGCTCAACCGCAAGGAATCGCGCGGCGGTCACGCTCGCGAGGATTTCCCCGATCGAAACGACGCCGAGTACATGAAGCACACGATGGCGTACAAGGAGGGCGACGGCCTGCTCTCCGACATCCGCCTCGACTACAAGCCGGTAGTCCAGACCCGCTACGAGCCGATGGAGCGTAAGTACTGATGAGCGCACCTGCAGTCGACAAGAGCGAGAACAAGTCGGATCTCCCGCCCGTTCCCCAGGGCGCCGTCATGGTCACCCTCAAGATCGCGCGGTTCAATCCGGATTCGGGTGAGGGCCAGCACTGGGACAGCTTCCAGGTCCCGGCTCTGCCCACCGACCGTCTCCTGAACCTGCTGTTGTACGTGAAGGGCTACCTCGACGGCACCCTCACATTCCGTCGCAGTTGCGCGCACGGAGTGTGTGGTTCCGACGCGATGCGCGTCAACGGCGTCAACCGCCTCGCGTGCAAGCTCCTGATGAAGGACATGCTGCCCAAGGACGGCAAGCCGATCACCATCACGGTCGAACCGATCAAGGGTCTGCCGGTGGAGAAGGACCTCATCGTCGACATGGAGCCGTTCTTCGACGCGTTCCGTGCGGTGAAGCCGTTCCTCATCACGACCGGAAACGACCCGACTCGTGAGCGCATCCAGTCGCAGCACGACCGTGCCCGTTTCGACGACACCACCAAGTGCATCCTGTGCGCCTGCTGCACCACCTCGTGCCCGGTGTACTGGAGCGATGGCAGCTACTTCGGTCCTGCCGCCATCGTCAACGCGCACCGGTTCATCTTCGACAGCCGCGACGAGGGTGCTTCGGAGCGTCTCGACATCCTCAACGACAAGGACGGTGTCTGGCGTTGCCGGACCACCTTCAACTGCACCGACGCGTGCCCCCGTGGCATCCAGGTGACGAAAGCGATCCAGGAAGTGAAGCGCGCCCTGCTGTTCGCACGGTAGCCGCTTCCACACGCGCGATGCCCGGTCCCTCTTTCCGAGGTGCCGGGCATTGTCGTTTCCGTCACGGTCGCTTCCGTCACGAAGTCGTTTCTGTCACGGTCGTTTCCGTCACGAACCGGTGTCGACGCTGCGCCGACGTCGCTACCGACTGCCCCATCGCATACTCTGCCTTCCGATGATGTGGCGACGAGTGTCTGCAGCGGTCGTGTCCGGAACCCTGTTCTTCGGACTCTCCTCGGCGATGGCCGGTGCGATTCCCGCGCCTCCGCCCGTCCCTGCCGAGGCCCCTTTCACGACGCCGAACACGGACAGCTGCCCCTACCGCTCGGCCCCTGCGCCCGCGATCGATCTTTCCGAGGCTCCGCAGCCGGGCGATCCGGTCCCCGATCCGGTCCCCGTACCGGACGGACCGGTGGGGGGCCCGAAGATGGGCGAATGCGGTGTCGTACTGGCGGACGACGCGCCGCCGCTACCCGCCGACATCTCGGCATCCGGCTGGGTGATCGCGGATATCGACAGCGGCGACGTACTGGCCGCGAAGGACCCGCACGGGCGGTACCGTCCCGCGAGCACCATCAAGATGCTCCTGGCACTGGTGGCTCTGGACCAACTCGATCTCGGCACCACAGTGACGGCAACCGCAGAGGACGCGGCCATCGAGGGCAGTGCGGTGGGAGTCGGCAAGAACGGGCGATACACCAACCGCCAGCTCATGCAGGGTCTGGTCATGGCCTCCGGGAACGACGCGGCGCATCTCCTCGCCAGGCAACTCGGCGGTGACGCCGCCGCCGTCGAGAAGATGAATCGGCTGGCGGCCACTCTCGGCGCCGACGACACCCGGACCGCGACCCCGTCCGGACTGGACGGACCGGGCATGAGCAGTTCTCCCTTCGACCTCGCGCTCATCTTCCACAACGCCATGAAGAATGCGACGTTCGCGGAGCTGATCTCGACCGAAACGGTGCAGTTTCCCGGGTTTCCGGAGGATCCGGCCATCCCCGACGATCAGGACCGCCCAGGATTCGCACTCGCCAACGACAACCAACTGCTCTACAACTACGAGGGTGCGCTGGGCGGCAAGACCGGCTTCACCGACGATGCCCGCCACACCTATGTGGGCGGCGCCGAGCGGGGCGGGCACCGTCTAATGGTGGTTCTCATGGGTGCGGAAGCCACACCGATACGCCCGTGGGAACAAGCCGCCCGGCTTCTCGACTTCGGTTTCGCGTCAGCCTCATCCAGGACGGCGGCGGTGGGTTCGCTGTCGGACCTTCACCCCGACGAGGACGATTCCGAGGCCGTGCTCGCGGTCCCGCCGGGGCAGAGGCCGGGTGTCTCCGGCAGTGCGGTGATCGCATCGGGCTCCGATCATCCCGATAACTCCCTCGCGATGCGTACCGCGGTGGGTGTCTGCGGGGCGGGCGTCGTCCTGGTCCTCCTGCTGTGGGCCCGGCGGATGCTGCGGCGACGCTGACTGCTCAACGGCGGTGTCGGTTGAACAGTCCGGAGACTCCCAGGGCTGCGAGTGCGCCTGCACCCACGAGAACGAGCCCACCTCGCACCCCCGGGCCCTCGCGTACCTCGATGCGCGGGGTGATGACCGCCGGGGTCGGCGGCTACACGAAGGCGAGTGCGAGGTTCTCTGTGGTCGTGGCAGCCCATGCGGTACAGAACAACAGCATCCGTGACGCCATGAACACGAACACGAGTAGGCCGATGATGGGGCCGAAGGCCACACCTGCCGGTCCGTTCGTGACGACCGACAGGTAGAGGGCACCCACCTGCTTGAAGATCTCGAACACCACCGCCGCAAGCAGCCCCGCCTTCACCGCGCTGCGCAGCGTGACCGGCTCCCGCGGCAACCGCGCGATCATCCAGGTGAACACCGCCCACGTCGCTGCCAACGCCAACAGGATCGACAGCACGCGCAGACCGACGTCGATGCCGAAAAGATTTTCGAGATTGAGTAACTCGACCACCTTTCTCGCCACCGGCCCGCTACTGAGGGCGGACGCACCAACGGAGACCAGCAACGCCAGACCGAGACCGAGCAGCGCTCCCGCGTCGCCCAGCTTGGTGCGCAGGAACCCCTTCGAATCCCGGGTGCTCTCCCACATCGCAGTGAGAGCGTCCCGCAGGTTCGCCATCCAACCCAGACCCGCGTAGGCGGCGCCCAGCAAACCCAGCACCCCTACCCCGGCACGGGAGGCGATCGCGGAATCGACCAGGTCGTTGATCGTTCCGCCGAGACTTCCCGGAACGTTCTCGGTGATGCTGTCCTGAATTTGTGCCAACCATTCCGGGTGGCCCGCCAGCACGAAACCGGCGATCGCGAACACCACCATGAGGATCGGTACCAGGGCGAGCACACTGAAGTAGGTGATCCCCGCCGCGTAGTAGTCGCCCTTCTGCTGCTGGAACCGCTGCGCGGCCCGCATCAGATGGTCGAACCAAGGACGCACTGCCCGCTGTCTGTCGAGAAAGCTCGTTCCCTCAGCCACGGTGCTCAGCCCTTCGGAGTCAGGAACCCGACCTTCTCGTACACGGTCGCGAGCGTCTGCGACGACACCTCACGGGCACGGTGGGCACCGGCCGCGATCACCCGATCGAGTTCTGCCTCGTCGGCGAGATACTCGTCGACCCTCGCTCGCAACGGTGTCACGAATTCGGTGAGTACGTCGGCGGTATCGGACTTCAGGTCGCCGTAACCCTTGCCGTCGTACCCGGCGACGAGTGCGTCGATCGGTGTTCCCGACAGCGCCGACTGGATGGTCAGGAGGTTGCTCACCCCGGGCTTCGCCTCCGGGTCGTAGCGAATCTCCCGCTCGTTGTCGGTGACGGCGGACTTGATCTTCTTCGCCGACACCTTCGGGTCGTCGAGGAGATTGATCAGCCCGGCGGGACTCGGGCCCGACTTGCTCATCTTCGACCTCGGATCCTGGAGGTCGTAGATCTTTGCGGTGCCCTTGATGATCTTGGCTTCAGGCACCACGAACGCCTTACCGAAGCGGGAGTTGAACCGCTGCGCGAGGTCGCGCGCAAGTTCGAGGTGCTGACGCTGGTCCTCACCGACCGGTACGAGCTGCGGACGGTAGAGCAGGATGTCGGCGGCCATCAGAACCGGATAGGTGAAGAGCCCGACGCTCGCGTTCTCACTTCCCTGCTTGGCCGACTTGTCCTTGAACTGTGTCATCCGGCTGGCCTCACCGAAGCCGGTGATGCAGTTGAGAACCCATGCGAGCTGCGCGTGCTCGGGTACCTGGCTCTGCACGAACAGCGTGGAGCGGTCCGGGTCGATCCCCAGCGCCAGCAACTGGGCCACCGCGACCTTCGTTCGCCGCCGCAACTCCTTGGGGTCCTGCGGCACCGTGATCGCGTGCAGGTCGGGGATGAAATAGAACGCGTCGTATTCGTCCTGCAAGGGCACCCACTGCTGCAGAGCGCCCAGGAAGTTGCCGAGGTGAAAGGAATCCGCGGTGGGCTGGATACCGGAGAGCACCCGAGGTCTGGCCGCGGGCTTCTGCGTCGCGCTGGTACCAGCTCCGCTGGGCTTCTGATCTGCAGGGGTCGACATGAGTACTGATCTTTTCACGTGGCCGGTGACGAAACGAATTCGATACCGCCGCTCAGCGGTATTGGACGGTGACCGGGGCGTGGTCCGACCAGCGCTGGTCGTAGGTCTCGGCCCGCTCGACCACAGCCTGCTTCGCCCTCTCCGCCAGCGTCCGGGTCGCGATCTGGTAGTCGATGCGCCAGCCGGAGTCGTTGTCGAACGCCTTTCCGCGGTACGACCACCACGAGTACGGTCCGGGAACGTCGGGGTGAAGCCGGCGAACCACGTCGGCCCAGTGCGCATCATCGGCCAGCAGCGCGCTCATCCATTCCCGCTCGTGCGGCAGGAACCCCGAGTTCTTCCGGTTGGTCTTCCAGTTCTTCAGGTCGGATTCGGTGTGCGCGATGTTCCAGTCGCCGCACACCACGATGTCGCGTCCCGCTGTGACCGCCGCCTGTGCCCACTCGGTCAGATACCGGCCGAAAGAGGCCATGAAGCGTTCCTTCTCCTCCTGTCTGGGCGTCTGCGCTTCACCGGAGGGGAGGTACAGGCTCGCGACGGTCAGGTCGTCGAAATCCGCCTCGATGTATCTGCCCGCGGCCGCGAACTCTTCGTCACCATGGCCGATGCGGACGGCATCCGCCGGTCTGCGCGACAGCACGGCGACACCGTTCCGGCCCTTCGAGGACGGTTCCGCGGACGCGAGGTGCCACCCGGTATCGAGCGCCTTCGCGAGCGTCTCGGCCAGCTGCTCGTCCGACGCGCGTGTCTCCTGCAGGCAGATCACGTCGGCCTCCGTGCGGTCGATCCACTCGGTGAATCCTTTGCGGGCGGCAGCGCGAACGCCGTTGACGTTGACGGTGGTGATGATGTGAGGCACGGCAAGCACCGTAGCCGACGGCGCTGACACGGGCTGTTTCCGGGACGACGCGGTGCTATCGGGTGGAACGGCGTTCGATGGCGACCGCGATCGCCAGGACCAGCAGTCCGGCCGCCGCCAGGAGTGACCCCACGACAGCGGGGGCCGTATAGCCGTATCCGGCCGCGATGACGACACCACCGATCCACGCACCGAAGGCGTTCGCGATGTTGAGCGCCGCGTGATTGAGGGACGCTGCGAGTGTTTGGGCATCTGCTGCAACGTCCATCAACCGCGTCTGCAGTCCCGGCACCATGGCGGCGCCTGCGGCGCCGATCAGGAAGATCAGGATCAGCGCGGTGAACGGACTGCGCGAGGCGACCACGAAGATCGCGAGCAATGCCGTGAGCGCGGCCATCGCGAAAAACAAGCCCGGCACGAGCGCCCTGTCGGCCAGCCGGCCGCCGAGCAGATTGCCGGCAACCATGCCGATGCCGTATACCATCAGCGCCGCCGGCACGAGCGCCCGCGACAAACCCGCGACATCGGTGAGCGTCGTACTGATGTAGGTGTAGACGGCGAACATGCCGCCGAACCCGACCATGCCAACGATCAGCGTCATCCACACCTGCGGCCGGTGCAGCGCACCGAGTTCGGTCATCGGGTTGGTGATTTTCATGCCGTCGAGTGCGGGCACCCACGACCGGATCGCCGCCACCGTAACCAGTCCGAGAGCTGCAACCAGTGCGAATGCACTGCGCCACCCCCAGTTCTGACCGAGCCATGAGGCAACAGGCACACCGACGACGTTCGCGACCGACAACCCCATCATGACCAGGGCGACGGCCTTGGCCCGCCGGCCGGGTTCGGCGAGGTGAGCCGCAACGAGCGCCGCGACCCCGAAGTACGCTCCGTGCGGGAGTCCCGCCACGAACCGGGCCACCATCAGCGCCTCGTAGCCGGGGGCGAGAACAGACGCGGCGTTGCCCACCGTGAAGGCGACCATCAAGGCGAGCAGCAGCGCTCGGCGTGGGACCTTGGCGCTCAGCGCGGCGATCAGCGGTGCGCCGACGACCACCCCGAGTGCATACGCCGAGATGACGTGTCCGGCGGTCGGCTCGGTGATGCCCAGGCTCGATGCCATCTCCGGTAGCAACCCCATCGCCACGAATTCCGTGGTCCCGATCCCGAAGCCACCGAGTGCGAGTGCCCACATCGCGAGTCGTCGTACGGACGAACTGTCCGCAGTGGAACCGGCGAGGTCTTTCCCACGGACGGGGACAGAAGTGGTCACGGGTGCCCATTCTCTCCGCTGCGCGTCCCCGTGCGCGCGCCGGGCAGCCGTGAGTTCACTCACCCACGGCGAACGGGACGTCCCCTGGCCAGGGGACGTCCCGTTCGCCGTGGGTGAGTGAACT
>NZ_JBAQEO010000002.1:0-2706 GCF_049286785.1 Rhodococcus sp. (in: high G+C Gram-positive bacteria)
GCTCGACATACTGCCGGAATCCGCGTGCCTGCGCGTCGTGGTCGCCTACCTCGGATTGATGCACGCTGGGGGAACCCTCCGAGAACCTCCCGGTGTTCCCGTACCGGACAAGTTGTGCCAAGACATCTACGAATGGACTGCCAATGAGACGACCGGCCCGCTACCGCACCTCGGCCCGCTTCTACGACCTCATCTCCGCCGAATGGCCGGTCTACCGCGCCGGGCGCGTCGCGGCGATCGATCTGCTCGTGCTGCAGCCCGGAGGGCACGTCCTCGACGTCGGCTGCGGCACCGGTCTGAACTTCGCCCACCTGCAACGCCGGATCGGCCCGACCGGGTCGATCACCGCAGTCGATGCCAGCCCGCAGATGCTCGACCAGGCGCGCCGCCGCACCCGTTCGGCCGGATGGAGCAACGTGCGACTCGTCGAAGCCGACGCCACCGACCTGGACCCAGCGGACCTCGGGGTGGACCGCCAGCAGTTCGATGCCGCCGTGAGTACCTACGCGTTGTCCCTGATGCCGAAGTGGCCGCGCGCGCTGTCCACGATGATCGAGATGACCCACCCCGGTGGACGGGTGGCGGTGGTCGACATGCAGAAACCGGTCGGGTGCGCCGCCGTGTGGACACCCCTCGCACGGTTGGCGTGCCTGCTGGGGGGATCGGACATCGACGCGCACCCCTGGACGGTGATCGAGTCGGCGATGACCGACGTTCGGTCCGCGTCCGCCCGCTGCGGCCACATCCAGGTCCGCGTCGGATCGGTCCCCACCGCCGCCGACCCTGGGCCCGAACGAAACACCGTTCGGTCGATGTAGCGGCCGTGCCGGGCAGCGGACATCCACCGTGCTGCCTTCATGCCTGATCCGCACGGCTCGTCGCTATCTGCCGGTCCTCCGCGGCGCCGTAGTCCCGGTAGACCGGCCGTGGTGGGCGTCAGTGCCCCCGCGTCACACCCGACGTGCCCCGGCGGGCAGAAAGATAACCCACACTCGCCACACAAAACGGCACCAGATAGTTCACGACAATGCGCACCCACGTGCCGCCGTCCGCGTCGCCGGCAACCATGACCGACCCCTGATTGACCACCGACAGAACGGTCCCCACCACCGCGGCAGTCGGTGCTGCCGTGCGTACGGTGACACCGCGCACGAACAGCATCAGCGCCTCACCGGGACGAGACCACCCACCCGGCCGCGGTCCCAGGTCCCCGCCCGGCTCGGGCGCTCGTCCTTCATAGTCGTCAGTTTCCACCGTGCTCCAGCCCGTAGCCATCGACCCCCGCCCTCGATTTCGGCCACCCTACCGGCACACATCGTCGCCCGGACACCGCCATCCGGCTTCGAGGCGGCCCAGACCCACTCCCTCCAAACTCTGGCCTCGGACCGGCCCGCCGAGGACAAGGCGGCAGCGCAGGCATTTGTGACCGAATGCCATGTCCGCGCCGAGGAAAGCTGCCGCACACTGCGGAATCAGGTCACCTACGCCGAAGAGCTGACCGCACTTCTCGCCGACCACGCCGCCACTCGGTAGCGTCGTGCGGCGTTTACTCGCGCTCCCTGCGCCGCGGCCGGAAGAGGTGCGGGTTGATGCTTCCCGGGCGTAAGCACCACCGACCCGCACCACGCCAGGGCCCCGATGTTCGAATGCGCGGCGGCCCTCTACAGCCGAAGTCGCACAGCGACCTGCGGCGGAGCGCGGTTGCGAAAGTCATATCGGAAATGCGGTGATTCAGACGTTCCGGCGCGGCACACCCTGCATTGAACATATGCGCCTTCCTGAGGCCACCTGCAGTCGTGATGGTCTCGACTTCGACTTCCCCCTTGTGATGGATCCGGCCCGGATGCGTTGGCGGCTGCGGGGATCAATGGAAAGGAACCCAAGCGGTTCGAGAACCGTGAAGAGCCGTGTCCAAGTTGGGTCTGCTCGTATCATTCAGACAACCCGTACTTTTCGCTGCTTATGTGTCGTCTAATGGGATTTCCTTGTCCAAGAACGAGAGTGATGCGAGGCTCACTCTGGATTGTGTGGCCATCCGAACCGCTTCGACCCCCGCCGTAAGTTGCTGTTTCCTGTCAGTAAACACTGCTGTTAGGATGCGCAAGTGGCGACTCGATCAGATTCCGAAGTCCATCGCGATACCGGAGACCCGGCGCCTGTCGAGCGCGAGGTGCCCTCTGATACGCCTACGGGGCCGGACCTGGAGAAGGTGATCGCGAAGCAGGTCCGCGCGCTGCGCAAGGCCAGTGGTCTCTCCGTCGGGGATATGGCGACGAAGGTCGGCATCTCGAAGGCCATGCTGTCCAAGATCGAGAATTCGCAGACCTCGTGCAGTCTGTCCACGCTGGCACGTTTGGCAGCCGGACTCGATGTGCCCGTGACCTCGTTGTTCCGCGGCGCGGATACCGCCCGCGATGCCGTGTACGTCGAATCGGGTCATGGTGCGGTCATCGTCGGGCGGGGAACCCGGGTGGGTCACCATTACGAACTTCTCGGCGCCCTCCGTGGGCAGCACAAGAGACTCGAGCCGGTTCTGGTCACGCTCACCGACGCCAGTGAGACGTTTCCCTTGTTCCAGCACGCCGGCACCGAGTTGCTCTACATGCTCGAGGGAGTGATGGTCTACGGGCACGGTGAAGCGGAGTACACACTGCGGCCGGGCGATTCGCTGTTGCTCGATGGCGAAGGGCTGCACGGGCCCAACGA
>NZ_JBAQEO010000003.1:0-3227 GCF_049286785.1 Rhodococcus sp. (in: high G+C Gram-positive bacteria)
CCTTCTACGTGGGGGAGTCGGTGGACCTGCGAGCGAGGATGGGCGGGCACGCGGGGAAGTGGGGTGCGGAAATCATCGCGGTGCGACTGCTTCCGACGTCGGCGTCGAAGCAGCAACTCAAGCGGTACGAGCGCATCCTTACTCACGAACTAGAACGGTGGGATGTTCCGATCCGCGACGTGCTCAACGCGAGCATTACCGCCGGGCGTGATGCACTCGATGAGTTGCTCCCGGATGCCGAGCAAGTTCGTTGGTTGCAGGATCCGCGGGGTTACAACGATGCCGATGCGACTCCGCTCAAGGAGATCGCCGCGCAGGAGGTCCGTTACTCGACTGCGGCCCGGCGCTATCGTGAACGGCCGCAGGAGCCGGCGGTCACCGGATTATTGCGAACTTACCTCGACCGCTGTGTGCCTGTTCCTCGAGCAACGGAGTTCCAGTACTGGTCGGTCAGTACCGGCACCTTCGGTGGCAGCCGCTTCCCGCGCCGATTCTGCGTCAACGTCGGTAAGATGGAGGTCTTCGTCGTCTATGAGGACAAGCGCGCGAACGGATTCATTCGAGGTTTTGTGAACGTTCGCAAGAGCATCATTGCCCCCACGCGTCAGGCGGAGCGTGAGTTCAAGCGTCGGCACCCCGACGTCCGGATCGAGCACCGCATCTATGACGACGCCGGCGGTGACCTGATCACCCTTCGAGCTTCGAGTCTCGAGGTCCTCGCGCGCATCCTCGTCGACGATCAGGTTACTGCTGCGGCCGCGAAACTTGTCCTGGACGTGATGCGAAAGCACTTCTGCGTCTACACGCGGTACCACTGCCCGCAGCTCGTGGCCGTGGTCTATCCCGAGTTCCCACGCTTGCAGCAGCAGTCATCCATCAGTGCGGCATCAGACACCCCGCGCGGGTTGCAGCCGATCGCGTTCGATGACCAACCCACCGCCACCGACGAACCTGCCGTGTCCGTGGACGAGGCCTACGACGTCGGTGTCGAGGATCTCGGGGACGTTGACTGCTACTGGATCGTCGGCTGTGGACCGCGGGCGACTGGGCGCAACCAGATCAGTGACTTCGTCGAGCGCGGAGAATGGCGGATGGACCCAGACCCGCGATACGAGACCAAGGTAGCGGACATGCTTCCGGGTGAGCGGATCGCGGTAAGAACCCGACGCAATGTCACCGACACGGATGTGCCCTTCGACCGCCGAGATAATCGCGTGTCGGTGATGGACTTTCATTTGCGGGGAACCATCATGGAGAACCCGGGTGACGGTTGCTCGGTGCAGGTGTCGTGGGAGCCGATGGAGCAGGCACCGAAGCGGTACTACCTCTACACCAGCCAGGACACGGTGTGGGCGTTGGCTCGTGGGGCCGACACCTTATGGGATGATCTGATCGGATTCGTCTTCGACGGGCGGAAACAGGACGTCGACTTCATCCGCAACCTGCCGTTCTGGTCGGATCGGTTCGGCGACAGATAGCGACAACGGGTACGGGACAACCTGCACAGATCAGCATGGGACTTAATTCATTTGGCGTATCCCCTGACACGTCAACTAGTGAACAAGTTCACGCACCCTTCGCGGGCATGGTGTGGCTAGAGTTCCGTCGGTGACGTGACATCGTTGACAGGCAACCCAGCCGGGTGATCTTGATGCGTGCATTCAAGAGAGCAGATCGAGTCCGATTCCGTCATCGCATCGCGGGTGTCCGTTGAGATCCGTTTGCGAGCGGTCACCGAGGTTGTGACGGTTCACCGGTGGTCGAGGTTGCCGAGCGCTTCGGGGTCTCGCGGCAAAACCGTCACGGCCTGGCGCAAGCGATACGAGGCTGCGGGCCTGGAGGGTTTGGCCGATATGTCGCGGCGTCCGCATTCGAGCCCGAAACGGATTGCACCGGAGGTCGAGGCGTTGGTCTGCGAGATGCGCCGACACCATCGACGTTGGGGTGCGCGGCGGATCGCGCACGAGTTGCGGAGGGAGATCGAGGACCGCGCTCCCTCGCGGTCGACGATCCACCGGGTGCTTGTGCGCAATGGATTGGTCAATCCTCAAGAGCAGCAACATAAGAGGGTCTACAAGCGGTGGGCGCGAGAAGCTCTGATGCATCTGTGGCGGCTCGACCTGGTCGGCGGTGTCTTCCTTGCCGACGGCCGCGAGTGCAAGATGCTCACCGGTATCGACGACCACTCCCTGTTCGTTGTCGTAGCCGCGGTCCTCGGGAAGCCCTCCGGCGCCGCGGTCTGCGAGGCGTTCATCGCCGCGATGGCCCGTTGGGGTGTGCCGTTCGAGGTCCTCACCGACAACGGCAAGCAGTTCACCGGCAAGTTCACCAGGCCACTGCCCGCCGAAGTGCTCTTCGAACGCACCTGCCGCGAGTACGGGATCACCGCACGGTTGACCAAACGTCGCTCACCGACCACCACCGGCAAGATCTAACGCCTCCACCGCACACTGCGACGCGAACTCCTCGACGAGACAGGAGCATTCGCGTCCTTCGCGGACGCGCAGACCGCGATAGACCAGTGGATCCACGCCTACAACACTCAACGTCCACACCAGTCCCTGGACAGGGCCACCCCTGCCAGCCTGTTCCGTGCCCGGGCGGTCGCGGACCACCCTGCCGGTGCCTTGCACAACGCAGCGGTGGCGGCGGAGAACGTCGCTGCTGCGTGCGCAGCCAGAAGGGTGTGGTTGGCCGGGTGGTCGAGCGGATGGCCGCGGTGGCGGCCCAACTTGACGACGACGGGGAGATGCAGGCGTTCACATTTGCATCAAACAGCACGCGGCTGCCGGATCTGCGGATCGACGAGCTACCGGAATGGACCGCCTTGCACGTACGGGTCGGTCAGACGCGGCTGTTGGGGAGGGCGCCCAAGGGGCAGGCTGGCCAGATCGATATGCGCACCATTGGGATTCAGAACGAGGACCAGAAGGTCATCGCTCAAGTTCGGCAATACGTCCGGTCGACACCTGTCTCTTCGCCGACGCTCGTGCTGTTCTTCGCCGACGGCGGCGTGTATCGGAACAACGAAATCGAAAAGGAACTTCGTGGATCTGTCAGGGAGCCGATCTTCTGGCAATTCGTCGGACTTGGTTCGGCGAAGTTCGGGGTGCTCGAAACGCTTCGACACCATGAAGGGCCGGCTGGTCGACAACTCCGGATTCTTTGCCGTACGCGACATCGACAAGTTTCCGGACGCCGAGTTCTATGACAGTCTCCTTTCCGAG
>NZ_JBAQEO010000004.1:0-8302 GCF_049286785.1 Rhodococcus sp. (in: high G+C Gram-positive bacteria)
CCAGGACCGAACGGCCCGTCTCGCAGCAGCGTGCGTGGAATTACACCCCAGCCGAGTTGTTCGGACACCAGATACGACGCGTATTCACGACCTGCCAGGGTTCCGTCCGGAAAGTCCCACAGCGGGCGTTCGCCGCGGATCGGTTTGTAGACGCACCGCACTGTGTTCTCGCCCGAGACCGCGTCACAGACCAAGGTGGCGTTACTGGCGTGGGTGATCTGGCCGATGAGGGTCAGCTCGCCGAACTCCAGAGGATCCGATTCCTCGGAAGGCAACCCTCAGTCCTCCTCGTCCGGCTCCGGGGCGATTCCGAAGCTCTGGCCCCGACGGTACCCGTTGGTGCGAATGCAGATGTGACCTTCAGGGGCGAGCGGCTCACCGCACAACGGGCACGGCGCACGCCCGGCGGCGATCACCCGTTCGGACCGCAGCGAGAAGTCCCGCGCCTGCAACGGCGTCAGGAATACCCGCACCGCATCCGGACCTTCTTCGGAATCGTCGAGCACCACTGATTCGTCGAACTCGGTCTCACTGACGGCGAGTAGTTCGACGACCACGGCACCGGCGTCCGCATCCCAGCCGAGACCCATCGTGCCGACCCGGAACTCCGCGTCGATCGGTGTCACGAGGGGACTGACGTCTTCGAGTTCGGCACCCTCGGGCGGCACCTCGGTGCCGAACCTGCGATGAACTTCGTCGAGAAGGAGTCCCATCCGATCGGCCAGAACCTGGACTTGCTGCTTCTCCAGCAACACGCTGACCACTCGCGACTCGTGTACCGCCTGCAGATAGAACGACCTGTCGCCTGGCTCACCCACCGTCCCCGCAATGAACCGGTCAGGAGTGCGGAATACGTGAATTGCGCGTGACATTTGCACCTCCTTCAGCTGGAGCCGGGCCCTTCCGCGGCGCTGCCCACTCGTTGTTTCCCTCGCGGACTCTTCCTAGCAGCGTGGCTCGTCCATTATCCGCCAATCCTCAGCCGTGGTACCGCACATGATCACCGGCGGCGTCCGCCTCATGATCACCGGCGGCGTCCGCCTCATGATTACAGCCGTACCTCTCCGCCGGGGACCGATTGGGATAGCTCCGCGCGGGCGTCTTCCCCCGACGGCGGCGGCGGGGTGTTGACCCCCGACAGGTCCCCGCCGGTGTCGTTCATCTTCAGCACATAGGGACGTGTGGAGGTGTACCGGACCACGCTGAGCGATGCGGGCTCGGCGACGATGCGCTGAAACCCGTCGAGATGGGTGCCGAGCGCATCGGCGAGTATCGACTTGATGACGTCGCCATGGGTGCATGCCAACCACACGACGTCCCGGCCGTGACGTTCCCTGAGCCTCGCGTCGTGCTCACGCACCGCAGCCACCGCCCGTGCCTGGACCTGGGCCAGGCCTTCGCCGTCCGGGAAGACCGCGGCGGATGCGTGCTGCTGGACAACCTTCCACAGCGGTTCCTCCAGGAGGGTCTTCAGATCGCGTCCGGTCCAAGTTCCGTAGTCGACCTCGACGAGTCGTTCTTCCACCACTGGGATCAGCCCCCGCGCCCGAGCGAGCGGCACCACGGTCTGCTCACACCTCAGGAGCGGAGAGTGCACGATCTCCTCGATCTCGACCTGCGCGAGGCGGACGACGACTCCCTCCGCCTGCTCGCGGCCGTGGTCGTCGAGTGCGACCCCGGGCGACCGTCCGGCGAGAGTTCGGGCGGTGTTGGAGGTCGACCGCCCATGGCGCAGCAACACAACTGTCATTGGCCCAGCCTAGTGTCGCGCAGGTGTGCAGTGCCCGATCTCACGTGGCCGACACGACGCCGGCCGCGAGAAGCGACATGACCGTCACGCCCAGGATGATGCGGTAACCCACGAACCAGTACATCGAGTGATCGACGACGAATCGGAGCAGCCACGCGATCGACGCGTAGCCGACCGCGAACGCGATGAGGGTGGCGACGAGAAGCTGCGGACCGCTGGCGTCGAGTCCTTCACCGGCCGGTTCGAACGCGTCGGGAAGGCTGAACAGCCCGGACGCGACGACGGCGGGAATGGCCAGCAGGAACGAATACCGGGCGGACGCCTCACGGGTGAGCCCGAGGAAGAGGCCCGCACTGATCGTTCCGCCTGACCGTGAGACACCGGGGATCAAGGCCAGCGCCTGAGCCGACCCCATGATGACGCCGTCCTTCAGCCGGAGGTCCTCGACGGGGCGCACCTTGCGGCCGTAGTACTCCGCCGCCGCGATGACCAGTGCGAAAACGATCAGCATGGTGGCGATCAGCCAGAGGTTGCGAGCGCTGGTACGGATCTGATCCCTGAAGAGAAAACCCAGCACTCCGACGGGAATGGTACCGATGATCACATACCAGCCCATGCGGTAATCGAGATCACCCCGGTGTTCGGGGCTGCGCAGGCCGCGGAACCAGGCAGCGATGATGCGGCCTATGTCGCGGGCGAAGTAGATGAGCACCGCAGCTTCGGTACCGAGCTGGGTGACCGCCGTGAAGGACGCGCCTGCGTCTTCGCCGAAGAAGATCTCCGACACGATCCGCAGGTGACCGGACGACGAGATCGGGAGGAACTCGGTCAAACCCTGGACCATCCCGAGGACGAGCGCCTGGAGCCAGCTCATCGCCTCCCCCGTCACCGAGCGTCCCCGGGGAGCTCGATGCCGTACCTGCAGAGGTCGAATGCGCCGCTCCGACGCCAATTTCCCGTGTCGCGTTCGTAATTCACCGGCGTTACGGTACCGGTCCGGCCGACGTCCGGCAGAATCCGGCGTGGGAGCCCTACGTGCTTGCACCGCCGCCACTACTCTGCTCGTGGGGGTAGAGGCCTCGGGTGGGCAATCGCCCGGTTACCTCCACATCACGGACGGCACGAGACGCAGGTGGTTATGGAACAGAGATCGGTCGGAGCAAGTGGGTTACGTGTGTCCCGTCTCGGCCTGGGCACCCTCACCTGGGGACGGGACACCGACGGTGACGAGGCGGCCGCACAGATCGCGGCGTTCGTGGACGCGGGAGGCACCCTCGTCGACACGTCCCCTGCCTACGGTGATGGTGTGGCGCAGCGGATCCTGGCCGAACTGCTCGACGACGTGGTTCCGCGCACGGAACTCGTTCTGAGTTCGAGTTCGGGCATCAACCCCGCGAGCCGGTTGCGCATCGACTGCTCTCGTCGAGGACTTCTTGCACAGCTCGATGCGACGCTGCGCGAACTCGGCACCGACTATCTCGACATGTGGCAGGTGGCGACGTGGGATCCCTTCACACCGGTCGACGAGGTTGCCGCCACACTGGACTTCGCGGTGTCGAGCGGCCGGGTCCGATACGTCGGTGCCCGGGGCTATCTCGGGTGGCAGTTGGCGACCGCCGCGGGAGCCTGCCGCACCACCACTCTGGTGGCAACCCAGGTGGAGTATTCACTCCTCGCCCGCGGGGTCGAGGAGGAACTCATTCCCGCTGCGACACATCACGGTATCGGGGTGTTCGCAGCGATACCCCTTGCCGGTGGCGTGCTCACCGGCAAGTATCGCAGCGGGATTCCCGTGGATTCGCGGGGCGCGGACGACGCTCACTCGCAGGAGGTCCAGAGCTACCTGACCGAATCCTCGGTCCGGGTCGTCGACGCGGTGCTCACCGCAGCGGACGGGCTCGGCACATCACCGCTCGCGGTCGCACTGGCGTGGGCACGTGACCGGCCCGGTGTCGCGAGCGCCGTTGTCGGTGCCAGGGATATCGCGCAGCTGACCGGGGTACTCGTTGCCGAGGAACTGGAGTTGCCGGCTGCGATTTCGGCTGCACTGGATGATGTCAGCGCGTAGGCGATGCGTATGTGGATGTCAGCGCGTAGGCGATGCTTGTGATGTCGGAGTCGGGTGGTCGGCACTCGAGCGCATGCCCGCGTAACAGAGGCTAGGCTAACCTGATGCCACACGCCGATGTTTCCGAACCGCAGGAGAGCCCATGACGACACTGAACGAGTCCGGGTCGGCCCATCCTCGGACACTCGGCTTCGCCGACCGTATCAAGGCCGATACCGACGCCGCGCATCGGGAGACGGAACAGTCCGGGTTCATCGGTGCTCTGCTGGCCGGGGAACTGAACACCGACGGTTATGCGGAACTCCTCGCTCAGACCTATCTCGTCTACCGCGAACTCGAGGACGCGGGCCGCAGCCACGCGGACAGCCCGGTGGCATCGCCGTTCCTCGCCGACGAACTCCTGCGGGTGCCCTCCCTCGAAGCCGACCTCGAGTTCCTTCGCGGCCCGTCGTGGCGCGACACCGTCTCGGCCTCGCCTGCCACCACCCGATACGTTGCGCGTCTGCGTGAGGTGGCGTACGAATGGCCGGCCGGTTTCGTTGCCCACCACTACATCCGCTACATGGGTGATCTCTCGGGCGGTCAGATCATCCGCCGCATGCTCGAACGCGCCTACGGGTACACCACCGACGGCCTGCAGTTCTACATCTTCGCTGCCATCCCGAAGCCGAAGGTGTTCAAGGATTCCTATCGCGCGAAACTCGACGCGGCACCGCTGTCCGCCGACGATCAACAGCGGGTGATCGACGAAGTCAACCTTGCATACCGCCTCAACGGTGCCCTGTTCGCCGATCTCGAGGCCGACATCGACAGTTACCGCGTGAAGTGATGCCTGTGCTCCGGCCTCGTGTGACGAAGTGGCTCATCGCCTTTCTGTCGTTCCTTCTCGTCGCTGCGCTCGGGCTCTCCGCATGCAGTTCCGGTGCCTCGGATTCCGGCGCGGCGACTGGGGCGCGAACGGCGATTCTCGACAATCCGGACCCCGAGATCATCACTTCTTCGGAGCCGCCCGCACTACCGGTCACTGTGCGCAGCTTCGACGGGGTGGAGATGACGATCGACGACGCGACCCGGATCGTGACTGCCGATCGGTACGGCACGCTCACCGAAACCGTATTCGCGCTCGGTCTCGGTGACAACGTCGTGGGGCGCGACATCGCCGCCGAGTTTCCGGCGGCAGCAGACATTCCCGTCGTGACGCCGGGCGGGATGTCCCTGAATGCCGAGGCGATTCTCGACCTCGCGCCGACTGTTGTCCTCACCGACACAAGCATCGGGCCGCTCGCCGTGCAGGAACAACTGCGCGCCGCCGGAGTTCCCGTCGTCTTTTTCGATCCCGCACGCACGCTCGAGGGAGTACCCGAGCAGATAGTGAATGTGGCGAACGCACTCGGTGTTCCCGAACGCGGTCGGGAACTCAGGGCGCGCACCGAGAACCAGATCGCGGTTGCCCGAAGCCGTGCCCCGCAGGACGGCGACCCGCTGAAGATCGCGTTTCTCTACCTGCGCGGCACGGCGATCACCATGATCGGTGGTCCCGGATCCGGTGCCGACTCCTTGATCGAGGCGCTCGGCGCGGTCGACGCCGGCACGGCGTCGGGCATCACCCAGCCATTCGCACCCGTCACCAGCGAAGCGTTGATCGCCGCAGCCCCGGATGTCATCCTCATGATGACGGATGGGCTCGAGTCGATCGGCGGCATCGACGGTCTCGCGAAGATTCCCGGTGTCGTCCAGACCCCGGCAGGCAAGGACCAGCGCGTCGTCGACATGCAGGACGGGGTGCTCCTCAGCTTCGGCCCCAACACCGGCCGGGTCCTGGCCGCACTCTCCGACGCCGTCTACCCCGACGCACCATGAGCCTCGCCGAAGTCGAGAGGCCGGTGAAGAAGTCTCGTACACGCACCGCCACCGTCATGGTCGGTCTTCTGATCGCGTTGCTCGTGGCGGCGGTGTTCTCGGCCTGTATCGGTCAGGTGCCCACAGGTCCGGATGAAGTTCTCGGCAGCCTCCTGCATCACATCGGACTCGACATCGGTCCGCTGCCGGCACACCCCAGTGGCGACGTCACCCTCTGGCAGGTCCGGTTCCCGCGGGTGGTCCTCGCCGTCCTCGTCGGTGCGTCGCTCGGCTGCGCGGGCACCCTCCTGCAGGGAGTGTTCGCGAATCCGCTGGCCGAACCGGGCGTCATCGGCGTCTCGTCCGGGGCGGCCGTCGGTGCCAGCGCCGCAATCGTCGTCGGCGGTGTCTTCGCGGCCGGCTGGTCCGTGGCCGCTGCCGCGTTCTGTGCCGGTGTGATCACCACGGTGGCCGTCTACCTCCTCGCCCGGCACGAAGGCCGTACCGAGGTGGTCACCCTGGTGCTCACCGGTGTCGCGGTCAACGCCTTCGCCGGCGGGCTGATCGCCTACTTCACGTTCATCGCCTCGCCTGCGGCACGCGATCAGATCGTCTTCTGGCAGTTGGGCAGCCTCAACGGTGCCACCTGGAATGCCGTGGCTGTGGTGGCACCGATGACGATCACCGGTATCGCCGCCACCGCGTTCATCGCCGGAAAGCTCGACCTTCTCGCTCTCGGGGAAAGTGCTGCGCGGCACCTCGGTCTCGATGTCGAGCGACTCCGTCAGGTGGCCGTGCTCATCGTTGCGCTGCTGGTGTCGGCGAGCGTGGCCTTCACCGGCATCATCCTGTTCGTGGGCCTGGTGGTGCCTCACCTGATGCGCATCGCCGTCGGTCCGGGCCACCGCGCACTCGTTCCGGCGAGCGCGCTGTGCGGCGCGCTCGTACTCCTACTCGCAGACCTCGGAGCCCGGTCGCTGGTCGAGAACGCCGACCTCCCGCTCGGCATGCTGACCGCCCTCGTGGGCGGCCCGTTCTTCTTCTGGTTGCTTCGACGCACCCGCTCGAGCCAAGGAGGCTGGGCCTGATGATCAGCCCGTTCCGCACGGCCCGCGTCCGATTGACCGATGCCGTCGGGCAGAGTTTCTTTCGCCGCACCGATCCCACCCCGCCGCGGCGTCCGGCCGGCGCGATCACGTTGCGGGCCATCGACATCGATGTCGTCCGCGGACACCGGCCGGTACTCGAGCAGGTATCCGTGGACGTCCGGGTCGGCGAAGTCCTGGTGCTCGTGGGCCCCAACGGGGCCGGGAAGTCGACGCTCCTCGCCGCCCTGTCCGGGGATCAGCCGGTGCAGTCCGGCGAGGTGCACCTCGACGACAGGAATCTCACCGAGTGGACCATGGCAGGCATGGCGCAGCGCCGAGCGGTACTTCCCCAGCAGAACACGGTCGGCTTCTCATTCACCGCCAGGCAGGTGATCGCCATGGGGCGAACTCCGTGGGCGCGCACGCAGCGCTCGAGCGAGGACGAAGCCGCGATCACGGAGGCGATGCGCCTGTGCGACGTCGAAGCGTTCGCGGACCGGCCTTTCACGGCATTGTCCGGCGGTGAACGTGCACGCGTCGCCTTGGCCAGGATCCTCGCGCAGCGCACCGAGACGATCCTCCTGGACGAGCCGACCGCCGCCCTCGACCTGGGTCATCAGGAGACGGTGATGCGGCTGACCCGTTCGCGGGCGGAACACGGCACGGCAGTGGTGGTCGTTCTGCACGATCTCGCGCTCGCCTCCGCCTACGCGGATCGGGTCATCGTGCTCGAGAAGGGGCGGGTGGCTGCCGACGGACCGCCCGGCGACGTACTGTCCGAAGAGTTGCTGACCCGGGTGTACCGGCATCCCGTCGAGGTTCTCGCACACCCCCGCACCGGCGCGGCCCTGGTTCTCCCCCGCCGCGACGTCCGCAACAGCTAGAGTGCCGCGACATCGTGCTTCGGTCGGTTCAGATCCCTTCGATGACGGAACCGAGCCGGGTGAGTACCGCACGCACCGTGGTTCCGTCCTCCGCCTGGGGAACAACGGAATCAGGATCGGCCACAGCGTCACGGACGAGGGCGATAATGCTGCGTTCGTCGGTCAGGTCGATGTCCCGGACGGAGCGCCGCGCAGAGGCGACGACATCCTCCGGCGAGGGAACGTCGGACGTCACATCGGCACGGTAGACCTCGACGTACAGGGTGCTCTTGCGCACCCGGAACGCGTACGAGTTGCCGGCTGCGGTCATACCGAAGCCGTGCGCGTGCGCTCCGACCGAAATGTCTTCGACGGTGAACGTTGGCGAGTCGGGTGATTCCACGATCTTCTCCTCGATGACCCATCCGGCTCTCGGCGAACACCTGGGCACGGGGGTCGTTACCACCCACCGTAACGCCTCCGAGGTGGTGGGCGACGACCGATTTCGTCAGCGTTTCGCCGATCAGGGATGCTAGAGAGCAGTCGTGCAGTATGGATCGACGACGGAACCGCGAGGAGCAGCACATGGTAGGACCGGGAGCGCGCGTTGTCGCCTCTTGTATCGGATTCGCATTTCTGCTGCTCACCGGGTGTTCTTCGAACGCTGAGCAGGACGAACCGATCGGTGTCGTCC
>NZ_JBAQEO010000005.1:0-4790 GCF_049286785.1 Rhodococcus sp. (in: high G+C Gram-positive bacteria)
GCCTGGGCGTGCGGGACGTGTTCGACGCCCCGACCGTCGCCGGGTTGGCCGCCCGCGCCGAGGCCGGGGAATCCAGGGTGGAATCCCGGCCGGCGCCCACACCGCGGGATCCGTCACGGGAGGTCCCCGTCTCGCTCGCACAGCAGCGGATGTGGTTCATCAACCAGTTCGACACGGCCAGTTCGGCGTACAACGTCGCGATCGCGCTCCGCCTCGCAGGCACGCTCGACGTGCCGGCGCTGGAGGCGGCCGTCACCGACGTCGTCGAGCGCCACGAGTCCCTCCGCACCGTCTTCCCCCTCACCGGCTTTCCACTCACGGCCAGGGGTCCGCGGCAGGTGATCCTCCCGGCAGAGAAGGTGGCGCCGGTTCTCACACCGCACGCCGTCGCGTCGGCGGACCTCGACGCGGACCTCCGCCGCCTGCTCTCCGCAGGGTTCGACGTGACGACGGAGGCGCCGGTGCGGGCCCGGCTGTTCCGGTTGGACGAGCATGAGCACGTGCTGGCCGTGGTCGTGCATCACATCGCGGCGGACGGCTTCTCGATGGTTCCACTCGCCCGCGACGTCCTGTCGGCGTACACCGCCCGGCGCCGCGGCGCCGCGCCCGACTGGACCCCTCTTCCCGTGCAGTACGCCGACTACACACTCTGGCAACGAGACCGGCTCGGCGACGAAGACGACGAAGGTTCGCCGCTCGCCCGCCAACTCGACTACTGGACCACGACGCTGGCCGACCTCCCCGACGTACTGGAACTGCCGACGGACCGACCTCGCCCGGCCGCCCGCACCCTGGGCGCAGGCCGCGTCGAGTTCGAGATCGGCCCGGATCTCCACCAGGGTGTCGTGCAGGTCGCGCGCAGGCACGGATCGACCGTGTTCATGGCCCTGCACGCCGCGCTGGCGGTCCTGCTGTCGCGGCTGAGCGCGTCGGACGACATCGCCGTGGGCACACCCATCGCGGGACGCGGCGAGGCCGAGTTGGACGACCTGGTCGGGATGTTCGTGAACACCCTCGTGCTCCGCACTCCCGTCGACGGCGCCCGCACGTTCGCCGAGCTTCTCGCGCAGGTTCGCGAGGCCGATCTCGGGGCGTTCACGCACGCGGACGTCCCGTTCGAACGCGTCGTGGACAGCCTGCGTCCCTCCCGTTCGACGGCGTACTCACCGCTGTTCCAGGTGATGCTCGAATTCCAGAACACCGAGCGCCCCGAGCTGGAGCTGCCGGGCCTCCACGTCGAACCCCTCGACCTCGCCTTCGACACGATCAATTTCGACCTCCAGCTGACCCTGCAGGAGAACGTCGACGCCGAAGGACATCCCGCAGGGATCAGCGCGGCGCTGGGGTACGCCACCGACATCTTCGACGAGGACACGGTGGCCGCATTCGCCGAGCGCCTGGTTCGGATCCTGGGCGCCGTCACCGAGTCGCCGGACGCCCCGGTCGGCGACGTCGACGTCCTCGGCGCCGGCGAGCGGGCCGCACTGACGTCCGTGAGCGGGGGCCCCGGCGTGGCGGCACGGACGCTGCCGCAGTTGCTGACCGCGGCCACCGCCGTGGACCCGGACGCCGCGGCGCTGTCCTTCGAAGGGCGTCAGGTGTCCTACCGGCACCTCGACGAGTCGTCGAACCGGCTCGCCCGACTCCTGATCGAGCGCGGCGTCGGCCCGGAACAGGTAGTGGCGCTGGCATTGCCGCGGTCGATCGAATCCGTGCTGACCGTCTGGTCGGTGGCCAAGACCGGGGCCGCGTTCCTGCCGATCGACCCGAACCATCCGGCCGAGCGCATCGAGTACATGCTCGGCGACTCGGGCGCCGTCGCCGGTCTCACCACGGCCGCGCTGCGGTCTGCCCTCCCCGCATCGATCCCGTGGCTGGTGCCGGGTGACCCCGGGACCGAGGCCGAGTTGGAGTCGCTCCCGGCGGCGGCAGTGACCGACACCGACCGCACGTCGGCATTGCGTGTCGACCACCCGGCGTACGTGATCTACACGTCGGGATCGACGGGCAGGCCGAAGGGCGTGGTGACCACGCACCGCGGACTGGCGAATTTCGCGGCGACGGAGCAGGGCACGTTCGGTACGACGGCGGCGTCCCGGACCCTGCACTTCGCATCGCCGAGCTTCGACGCCTCGGTGCTCGAGCTGATGCTGGCGGTCGGGCCGGGGGCGACGATGGTCATCGCGTCCCCGTCCGTCTACGGCGGCGACGAGCTCGCGGACCTGCTGCGGCGCGAGCGGGTCACGCACTGCTTCGTCACCCCGGCGGCGCTCGCCTCGGTCGATCCCGCCGGCCTCGAGAGCGTGCAATGCGTGGTGACCGGCGGCGAGGCGTGCCCGCAGGAACTGGTGGCCCGCTGGGCGCCGGGCCGGGCCATGTTCGACGCGTACGGTCCGACCGAGTCGACCGTCGTGTCGAGCATCAGCACCCCGCTGGCGCCGGGCGAGGCGGTCACGATCGGTGCGCCGACACTCGGATTCACCGAGGCCGTCCTCGACGGGCGGCTGCATCCCGTACCGACAGGGGTCGCGGGGGAGCTGTACCTCGCAGGCCCCGCACTCGCGCGCGGCTATCACGGGCGATACTCGCTCACCGCGGAACGTTTCGTGGCCAACCCCTTCGGGCCGCCGGGC
This sequence comes from Rhodococcus sp. (in: high G+C Gram-positive bacteria), assembly GCF_049286785.1. GTDB lineage: Bacteria > Actinomycetota > Actinomycetes > Mycobacteriales > Mycobacteriaceae > Rhodococcus_F. The sequence goes on from NZ_JBAQEO010000005.1 coordinate 2,634, forward strand.
AGCCGGATGTACCGGACCGGCGACCTCGTGCGCTGGACGGTGGACGGGCAACTCGACTATCTAGGGCGCACCGACTTCCAGGTGAAGATCCGCGGATTCCGGATCGAGCTGGGCGAGGTCGAGTCGGCGCTGCTCGCACACGGCGACGTGGCGGCGGCGGTCGCCGACGTGCGCAGGGACGGACGCTCCGGTCACCGGCTGATCGGGTACGTGGTCCCCGAACCCGGAGCCGACATCGATCCGGGGGAGGTCCTGCAGTTCGCAGGCACGCGGCTCGCGCCGTACATGGTGCCCGCCGCCGTCGTGGTGATCGCGGCGCTCCCGGTGACGGTCCACGGCAAGCTCGACCGGAAGGCGTTGCCGGAACCGGACTTCGGTGTCGCCGCTACCGACAGCCGTCCGCCGAGCACCGAGACCGAGGCGCTGCTCGCCGGCCTGTTCCAGGACGTGCTGGGACTCGCGTCGGTGGGTGTGGACGATTCGTTCTTCGCGCTGGGCGGCGACAGCATCATGTCGATCCAACTGGTCGCCCGGGCGAAGGCCGCGGGCCTGATCCTCTCCCCGCGGGACGTGTTCGAGCGCAGGACCGTCGCCGGTCTCGCCGAGGTGGCCCACTACGAGCGCGCGGATGCCGTGGTGCTGGAGGAACTGCCCGGCGGCGGCGTCGGCCCGGTCCCGCTGACACCCGTCGTCGCGTGGATGCTGGGGCGCAGCGGTGGACGGCTGGACCGGTTCTCCCAGGCCGTGCTGGTCACCGCACCGCAAGGGCTCACCCGTGACGATCTCGCCGCCGCCGTCGACGCGGTGCTGGACCGCCACGACATGCTCCGCGCGCGCCTCGCGGTCGACGAGGCGGGGCAGTGGCGGATGACGGTGCTGCCCACCGGATCGGTGCCGGCCGACGCTCTGATCCATCACGTGCCCGTGACGTCGTTCGACGCCGGCGACTTCGATGCGGTGGCGAGAGCGGAACTGAACGCGGCGGCGGACCGACTGGACCCGGCCTCGGCCAGCATGGTGCAGGTGCTCCGGTTCGACGGTCCCGGCGGGCAGGGGCGGTTGCTGCTGGTCGCGCATCATCTCGTGGTCGACGGCGTGTCGTGGCGGATCCTGATCTCGGATCTGGCGGCGGCCCACGCCCGTGTCGCCGAGGGTCTGCCCGCCGCGCTGCCTTCCGTGGGGACGTCGATGCGGCGGTGGTCGCACGGACTCACCGATGCCGTGCGGGCACGACACACCGAAGGTGCACTGTGGCAGTCGATCCTGGACGGGCCCGATCCGATCCTCGGCTCCCGTCCGCTGGATCCGGCAGTCGACGTCGATGCCATGACGGGCCGCGTCAGCGTGGACGTGCCCGCACCGGTCACCGAGGCACTCCTCACCACCCTTCCCGCCGCCTTCCACGGCGCCGTCGGCGACGGCCTCCTCACCGCGCTCACGCTGGCGATGATTCGGTGGCGGCGGCAACACGGTGTGGAGACGGCCGACGTGCTGATCAACCTCGAGGGTCACGGCCGCGAAGACCACGTCGTGCCCGGCGCCGACCTGTCCCGCACCGTCGGGTGGTTCACCACGCTGTTCCCGGCGCGACTCGACCTCACGGGCGTCGACGTCGACGCCGCCCTCGCCGGCGACGCCGCGGCCGGGTCCGCGATCAAGGCGATCAAGGAACAACTCCTCGCGATCCCCGACCACGGCATCGGGTACGGGATGCTGCGGTACCTGGATCCGGTCAGCTCGGCGGCACTGCGCCGATTCCGGCCACCGCAGGTGAGTTTCAACTACCTCGGCCGCGTGGCGACGAGCGCGGGCGACGTGCCCTGGCTGCCCGTCGCGGGCAGCGGGGACCTCGGCGGAACCCAGAACTACGACATGCCCGCCGCCTGGCTCGTGGACGTCAACGCCGCCACCACCGTCCGGGACGGCGCACCGGTGCTGACGGCGACGTGGTCGTACCCCACCGGTGTGCTGGCCGCCGAGGACGTGGAAGAGCTGTCCGCACTGTGGGTTCAAGGACTCACCGCCCTGGCCGAGCACGCGAGCCATCCGGGCGCCGGCGGGCTGACGCCGTCCGATCTCGATCTGGTATCCGTCGGGCAGGCAGACATCGACCGGCTCGAGAGCACCTACCCGGATCTCGCCGACATCTGGCCGTTG
>NZ_JBAQEO010000006.1:0-21364 GCF_049286785.1 Rhodococcus sp. (in: high G+C Gram-positive bacteria)
GCTCTGAGTTGAGACAGACGAAAAGGCCCCGGTTCATCGAACCGGGGCCTTCTTCGTGAGAGGCGAAGTTCGATGGGTGATTCAGCGACCGGTATCGATCCGGCGGATCTCGAAATCTGTTTGAAAGTCCTCGATCAGGCGGCGGGACTCGATGAGTCCCATCCCGATACCGTCGCCGTGCAGCGGGCCGTCGGCCACCTGTTCAAGAAGTTGAAGAAACGGCGTCGCCTCGCAGCCCGGGACGCGGTCGCGGAAGCCGACCGGCAGGTCGTCGCGGCCACCGCCACGGGATCACCCGATCGCATCGACGACGAAACAGCGGGCATCCCGATCACCTCGAATGCCGAAGGTGCCACCGCGGGCTCGTTGATCCGGCCGCGTCCCTGCTACATCTGCAAACAGCGCTACACCCGCGTCGACGCCTTCTACCACCAGCTGTGCCCCGAGTGCGCCGCCATGAGCCGCAGCAAGAGGGATGCCCGAGCAGACCTGACCGGCCGCAGGGCACTGCTGACCGGTGGCCGCGCGAAGATCGGCATGTACCTCGCACTGCGATTGCTGCGGGACGGCGCGCACACCACGATCACCACCCGTTTCCCCAACGACGCCATCCGTCGCTTCAAAGCGATGGAGGACAGTGCCGACTGGATCCACCGCCTCCGCATCGTAGGCATCGACCTCCGTGATCCCGCGCAGGTTGTGGCACTCGCGGATTCGGTTGCCGCCCAGGGCCCGCTGGATATCCTCATCAACAACGCCGCGCAGACGGTCCGGCGCTCGCCCGGCGCCTACAGTGCCCTCGCCGAAGCCGAGTCCGGCGCTCTCCCCGCGGGGGACCTTCCTGATGTCCTGACCTTCGGCAAGACCAGCGATGCCCATCCGGCCGCCCTCGCCGGGTCGCTGTCCGACGTCACTTCGTCAGCCGGCGTCGCCATGACACCGGAGGCGATCAGCTCACTCGCGCTCGTCGCCAAGTCGGCGGCACCGGATCGCATCGAGCAGGGCCTCGCCATCGACGCCGGCGGGCTGCTCCCCGACCTGGCGCACACCAACAGCTGGGTGCAGACCGTTGACGAAGTCGATCCGATCGAGTTGCTCGAGGTTCAGCTCTGCAACTCGGTGGCGCCGTTCATTCTCGTCTCCCGGTTACGACCGGTCATGGCGGCGGCACCCGCCCGGCGCAAATACGTGGTGAACGTCTCCGCGATGGAGGGCCAGTTCGGCCGCGCATACAAAGGACCGGGACATCCGCACACCAATATGGCGAAAGCGGCCCTCAACATGCTCACCCGCACCAGCGCGAAGGAAATGCTCGACGACGGCATTCTCATGACCGCGGTGGACACGGGCTGGATCACGGACGAGCGACCTCACTTCACCAAGATGCGGCTGGCCGAGGAGGGTTTCCATGCTCCTCTCGACCTCGTCGACGGCGCCGCCCGGGTATACGACCCGATCGTCCAGGGCGAGCAGGGCGTCGATCTGCACGGATGCTTCCTGAAAGATTTCCAACCCTCCCCCTGGTGATCTCGAGCGGCGCGAGCGCCGCCGGAGAGGATCGACACACCGAAACCACTGCGCAAACCAGGGATAATGGTGCACGTATCGATCCCCGAGATGGAGGCACTTCATGGCTATTGCCGTTGTCCACAGAGACAGTCCCGAAGGCCGGGCGGCAATCGTCCATGCGGCCCGTGAGGCTGTGTTGCGACGGGAACAGCTGCTGGTACTCCATGTCCTCGACGACGCCCCGAGCCAGGACGTCGAATCCGATCGCTCGGCTTTGCGCGCCGAAATCCAGGCCACGCTCGACAGCGGCGGCATCGGCGAGGCGTCGTGGGAGTTGCGCACCAACGAGAACGACGGTGACGAGGTAGCTGCTCTCCGGTCCCTGGTCGACAGCAGCGGCGCCGATCTGCTCGTCGTGGGAACTCGGCGCATGTCCCCGATCGGTAAGTTTCTGCTCGAACGGTGGTTGCAGCGTCTGCTGCTCGAGATCGATCTTCCGATCCTGGTGGTCAAGGAAGCCCTCCGCCCCGGCGTCTGAAGACCCGCCCCGGCGTCTGAAGACCCGCCCCAGCGTCTGAGCCGGCAGCGTCCGGTCCGAGCCGTCGCGTCGCCCGAGCCCGTTGTGCCGCGCCCTGCCAGCGACGACGCCTACGATGACGTTACCGGGACAGTGCGACGTGCAGGGGTGCGCCGATGGACAGTGCGTTGTGGTACCGAGCGTTCGCCGATGCCGCCGCCATCGCCCATCTGGCCTTCCTCGTCTACGTGGTGTGCGGGGGATTTCTCACATGGCGCTACCCGCGAACCATCGCGTTGCACCTGGCGGCTGTGGGATGGGGGTTCACCGGACTTCTCGTCGGCATCGACTGTCCGTTGACCCGTCTGGAGAGCTGGGCTCGGGTCCGGGCCGGGCAGGCCCCGCTCCCCTCGTCCGGTTTCATCGATCACTATCTGACCGGTGTCCTTTACCCGGAATCCGCCGCGGGCGTCGTACAGATTCTCGTCGCGCTCGCCGTTTTCGCGTCGTGGGCCGGATACGCGGTTCTGCGGGTACGTGCCCGGGCCCCGCTCTCACACACTCGCTGGGGCGGTGCAAGCCAGTAGGGTCGGGGCCATGACCGAGCACACACGTGAACTTGATCTCATCGTCTACGGCGCCACGGGCTTCGTCGGCAAACTCCTCGCCGATTACCTTGCGCGTAAAGCACCGGACGAGGTGCGGATCGGACTCGCCGGACGATCGACCGCCAAACTCGAGGCAGTACGGTCGGCGCTGGGATCCCGCGCCGCGAAGTGGCCGATCATCATCGCGAACTCGGACGATCCCGCCTCGCTCGCCGAGTTGGCGACCCGCACGCGCGTGGTCGCGACGACGGTGGGCCCCTACGCCAAGTACGGGCACGGACTCGTCGCTGCATGCGCCGACGCAGGCACCGACTACGTCGACCTCACCGGCGAGGTCTTGTTCGTCCGCCAGAGCATCGACGCCAACCACCAGCGCGCGTGCGAGACCGGCGCCAGGATCGTCCACTCGTGTGGTTTCGACTCCGTGCCGTCCGATCTCGGGGTGCACGTGCTGTTCGAGGCCGTGCAGCGGGACGGCGCCGGAGAACTCACCGATACCACGCTGGTGGTCACGTCGATGCGGGGCGGAGTGAGCGGCGGCACGATCGATTCGCTGCGCACGCAGATCGACGCGTCCAAGAAGGATCCGGCGCTCCGCAGACTCGCCGCCTCCCCCTACTCGCTGAGCCCCGACCGAACGAAGGAGCCGGATCTCGGCAGGCAGTCCGACGTCGGCGTGATCAAGGGGAGTGACATCGCACCAGGGTTGCGCGGCTGGAAGGCCCCGTTCGTCATGGCCTCCTACAACACGCGCATCGTGCGACGGAGCAATGCGCTGCGCGACTGGGCGTACGGTCGCAAGTTCAAGTACCGCGAGGTGATGAACGTCGGGGACTCACCGGTGTCCCCGCTCCTCGCGGGTGGTGTCACCGTCGCCCTCGGTGGGATGCTCGCGGGCCTCGTCTTCCCGCCGACCCGCTACGTCCTCGATCGCGTCCTGCCCGCGCCGGGAGAGGGTCCCAGCGAGAACACACAACGCAAGGGGCACTTCACGATCGACGTCTACACGACGACAACCACCGGCGCCCACTACGCGTCGCGGGTCAAGGCGCAGGGCGACCCCGGCTACCGCGCGACTGCCGTCATGCTCGGGGAATCCGCGCTGAGCCTGGTCCTCGGCGGCGACACACTGCCCGACGCCGCGGGTGTCCTCACCCCTGCCACCGCACTCGGTGGCGTGCTGGTTGACCGACTGCGCGATGCCGGGTTCGAGATCTCCGCACGCAAGCTCTGAGGGGTACGGGGGCGGGTCGGCATGACACCGCCCCACCCCTCCGGCTAGTCTCGAACAATCTGCGCGGTAACCGCGCACCACACCAGGGATACGGGAGTTTCGGTGAGCGGCTCGAGTGCGCAGGTAGGCCCCGCGGCCTCGCTCGCCCTCATGCCTTTTTGGCCCTCCCGCCGGGGTCATGCGTTCGACCAGGGATGTTGCTGACCGGCCCCAGGCCGGTTCCTACGCAGCCCTGATCTTCGCTTCCCTGCTCGGAGTCCCGATGTTCATGCTTCTGATCTTCACGCTGGTCGGCGTCGGCGCCCAACTGGTCGACGGCGCCCTGGGCATGGCGTTCGGTGTCACCGCAACCACTCTGCTCGTGTTCAGCGGAGTCGGGCCGGCGCATGCGAGCGCCGCGGTGCATTTCGCGGAAGTCGGTACCACCTTGGCGTCGGGCGCCTCACACTGGCGGTTCCGCAACATCGACTGGGCTCTGGTTCTTCGACTCGGTGTCCCCGGCGCTGTCGGAGCATTCCTGGGGGCGACCGTTCTGTCACGTCTGTCGACCGCCGCGGCGGTGCCGGTGACGTCCACGATCCTGCTCGCGATCGGCGTCTACGTGCTCCTCCGGTTCTCCATCCGGCCGCCCGCAGTCCACCACTCCCGATCCTCCCCGCACACCGCGAAGTTCCTGTCGCCGCTCGGCCTGTTCGGCGGGTTCATCGACGCAAGCGGTGGCGGCGGGTGGGGGCCGATCACCACCAGCACCCTGCTTTCCCGCGGAAAGACCGCGCCGCGCACCGTCATCGGTTCGGTCAGCGCGTCGGAGTTCCTGGTGTCCGCCGCGGCGAGTCTCGGATTCGTCTTCGGGCTGGGCAGCGACTTCATCGACAACCTGCCGATCATCGCGGGTCTCGCCCTGGGCGGCATGCTCGCCGCCCCCGCCGCCGCCTGGCTCGTGAGCCGCGTGCCGGCAACCATCCTCGGTACGGCGGTCGGCGGGATCATCGTGATCACCAACGCCCAGAAGCTGTTCAAGACCTACGAGGTGACCGGCGCGGTCTCCGTTCTCGGGTATGTCGTTCTCGTCATCGCCTGGATGAGCCTCCTCGTGGTCGCCTGGCGACGTTCGCGGCTCGGCGCCGCCGAAGCCGCAGGCGATCTACAGGAGATCGACCTGGCACCCGCATCCGGGAAGGTCTGAATCCGAGGGCCCTTCCTGCTCCCTCGTCTTCGACCCGACGTCCTGGGCCATCGACCTTTACTCCCAGGTAACATTGGTGTCGATTTCATGGCACCCAGCGGTGCTCCGCTAGCGGAAGAATGAGGCTATTCATGACTGAGCGTGTTCAGGTCGGCGGTCTTCAGATCGCCAAGGTTCTCTACGACTTCGTCGGGGATGAAGCACTTCCCGGTACCGGTGTAGATGCCGACTCGTTCTGGGCAGGCGCCGACAAGATCGTCCACGACCTCGCGCCCAGGAACCGCGAACTGCTCGCGAAGCGTGACGCGCTGCAGACACTCATCGACGCATGGCACCGCGACCGTTTCGGTCAGCCCATCGACCTCGCCGAGTACAAGGCATTCCTCGAGGAGATCGGCTACCTCGTGCCTGCCCCCGCCGAGTTCCAGGTCGCCACGGCGGGCGTCGACACGGAGATCACCTCCACCGCCGGCCCACAGCTGGTGGTGCCGATCCTCAACGCCCGGTTCGCACTCAACGCATCCAACGCACGGTGGGGATCGCTGTACGACGCCCTGTACGGTACCAACGCCATCTCCGAGGAAGGCGGTGCGGAGAAGGGCCAGGGCTACAACAAGGTTCGCGGCGACAAGGTCATTGCCTGGGCACGTCGGTTCCTCGACACCGCGGCGCCCCTCGCCTCCGGTTCGCACGCCGAGTCCACCCGATACTTCATCGACGGCACAGAGCTGAAAGTCGAACTCGCGGGCGGGACCACAACCACGCTCGCACAGCCGGAGAAGTTCGTCGGTTACCTCGGCGACAAGGGCGCTCCCACCAGCATCCTGCTACGGAACAACGGGCTGCATGCCGAGATCCGGATCGACGCGGAATCCCCCATCGGCAAGACCGACGCCGCGGGCGTCAAGGACGTCGTGCTCGAGTCGGCGATCACCACGATCATGGACTTCGAGGACTCCGTCGCGGCCGTCGACGCCGACGACAAGGTCGTGGGCTACCGCAACTGGCTGGGACTCAACCGCGGCGATCTCGCCGAGGAGATCAGCAAGGGCGGCAAGTCCTTCACCCGCAGCCTCGACGCCGACCGCGTCTACACCGCGCTCGACGGCGGTGAGCTCACCCTGCACGGCCGCTCGCTGCTGTTCGTCCGCAACGTGGGCCACCTGATGACCAACTCGGCCATCCTCGACTCCGACGGCAACGACGTTCCCGAGGGCATCCTCGATGCGCTGGTCACCAGCGCCTGCGCCATCCACGGCCTGACTGTCAGCGAAGCGACCGGACCGTTGAACAACAGCCGCACCGGGTCGATCTACATCGTCAAGCCCAAGCAGCACGGGCCGGAGGAGGTGGCGTTCACCACCGAACTGTTCGGCCGCGTCGAAGAGGTGCTCGGGCTCCCGGCCAACACGTTGAAGGTCGGCATCATGGACGAGGAGCGGCGCACCACGGTGAACCTTGCCGCGTGCATCAAGGAAGCCAGTGAGCGCGTGGTGTTCATCAACACCGGCTTCCTGGACCGCACGGGCGACGAGATCCACACCTCGATGGAAGCGGGTCCGATGGTCCGCAAGGCCGAGATGAAGAAGCAGAAGTGGATCTCGGCCTACGAGGACTGGAACGTCGACACCGGTCTCGCCACCGGCCTGCAGGGTAAGGCCCAGATCGGTAAGGGCATGTGGGCGATGACCGAGCTGATGGCCGAGATGCTCGAGCAGAAGATCGGGCACCCCGAGGCCGGTGCGAACACCGCGTGGGTGCCGTCTCCCACCGGGGCCACCCTGCACGCCACGCATTACCACCAGGTCGACGTCTTCGCGGTCCAGGACAGCCTGAAGGGCAAGCCGCGCGCCTCCCTCGACGACATCCTCACCATCCCGCTCGCACCGAGCACCGACTGGTCCGATGCCGAGAAGAAGGAGGAACTGGACAACAACTGCCAGTCCATCCTCGGATACGTGGTGCGCTGGATCGACGCCGGAGTCGGCTGTTCGAAAGTCCCCGACATTCACGATGTCGCACTGATGGAGGACCGGGCCACCCTCCGTATCTCCAGTCAGCTCCTTGCCAACTGGCTCCGCCACGGCATCGTCAGCGAAGCCGACGTCGTCGCCGGCCTCGAACGGATGGCCCCGGTCGTCGACCGTCAGAACGCAGACGATCCCGCCTACCGCCCGATGGCCCCCGACTTCGACACCTGCATCGCGTTCCAGGCCGCGAAGGAACTCATCCTCGAGGGCGCCGAGCAGCCCAGCGGCTACACCGAGCCGATCCTGCATCGCCGCCGCCTGGAGTACAAGGCCGCCAACGCCTGACCGCACCCGTTTCACGGCCCTCGGCCCCGTCACCTCCCGGTGGCGGGGCCGAGCTCGCATCATTGCCGGAGGCGGAGCTTCGCATCATTACACTGCGAGGGGCACGTTCGATCGACTAATCGAAGAGGGCAGGAAACACGTGGGCCATCATCGTGGCGGGAAGGGTGCCCGCGGGATCAGCAAGGGTCCTCTGATCGCCCTGGGTCTCACGATCGTGCTCGTGGCCTCCGTATTCGGCTGGTTCCAGCTGCGGGAGCGCATCCATGAGCAGGGAACTGCCGCGGCCGGCGCATGCGTGGAGGGTGGCAGCGTTCTGGCGGTCGCGGCCGACCCGGATATCGCCCCGCAGATCGAGACTCTCGCACAGAAGTTCTCCGGCACCGCACCGGTGATCCGCGACCACTGCGTGTCCGTCACGGTGACCGAGGTCCCCTCCGCTGCAGTCCGCGACGCCCTCGCCGGCGGCCCCGACGGCCCCTGGGACACGGTTACGCTCGGACCGCGCCCGGCGCTGTGGATTCCTGTCAGTTCCCATTCGGTGCGTCAGGTCGCGGCCTCCGGAGTGATCATCGGCGAGGCCCGGCCCCTGGCCACCACTCCCGTCGTCCTCGCCGCGCGAAGAGATGTCGCGGATGCTCTCGGCACGGCCTCCGTGGGCTGGAGGGAGCTTCCTTCGCTGCAGACCGGCCGCAATTCGCCGGCCGCTCTCGACTTTTCCCGGTGGGGCAGCCTGGGGCTGGCGCTGCCTGTGGGTACCGACTCCGAGCCCACCGAAATGGCGGTCGAGGCCGTCGCAGCGGCGGTCGGCGGCAGCGGATCCGGGCCGGTGACCGCGGAGGTGGCTCGTTCCACACCCGTCACCTCGGCCCTTGCCGGGTTGTCCCTGGGTTTCGAAGCGGCGGCGGGAACGACTCCCACAACGACGCAGGAGGCGCTCGCGACCCTCGTCGACCAGGACGACGGTGCGGGAACACCCCTGCACACGGTCGCCGCCACCGAACAACAGGTCTACCGGGCGTTGCGCGAATCTCCCGGGGCCGACCTGACGGCCTTCATGCCTGCGGGGGCCACACCGGTGGCGGATCACCCCGCGGCGATCCTCGCAGGCTCTGCCGTGGACGAGACACAGAGTCGTGCCGCCGCACGGTTCGCCGACTTCGTCCGGCAACCCGAACAGGCAACGGTTCTCGCCGACGCCGGATTCCGGGTCGAGGGACAGACGCATCCCGACGACACCGCCCTCGCCTTTCCCGGCTTCGAGTCCGTACTCCTCCCTGCCGACGCCCCAGCGGCCGCCGAAATGATGCGCGTCATCCGACATCCGATCGCCGAACGAACGTCCACCATCCTGCTCGACCTGTCGAGTTCGATGGGTGCCACGGAAGGGACGCGCACCCGGTTGGAGAACACGGCCGCGGCACTGGCCGCCCTCATCGACCGGTCTCCCGACGTGTCGAGCCTCGGCCTGTGGGAGTACAGCACCAACCTCGACGGGTCCCGCCCCTACAAGTCCGTCGTCCCCCTCGGCCCGCTCTCGGACACCGCATTTCCCGAAGGTACCCGTAGACAGGCCCTGGACGCGGGGCTCACCCGAGCAGTACCGGCTACCGGTTCACCGACATACGCGGCGATTGCAGCCGCATACAAGAGCGCCGTGACCGCCTACACCCCGGGCCGGCCCAATTCGGTACTTCTCGTCACCGACGGCGCCAACGACGACACGTCGATCACCCGCGCCGACCTGCTCGCGTCGATTGCAGACTCGGCCGATCCGTCCAAGCCGGTGCGCATCGACGTCGTGACGATCGGCGAGAACCCGGATCTCGGCACCCTGCAGGCGTTGGCGGATCGCACCGGAGGCTCACTGGACAAGGTCGCGTCTTCCGAGGGCTCCGATCTGCCGACGGCGATCAGCAAGCTTCTGTCGTGACGAGGATTCTCGTCTTCGCGGTTCTTCTTGCTTTCGTCACCTGGTGGTTGCATCGCAGGCTGGTCCGCGCGACCGGCCTGGGACGACCGTGGTCGCTCGTCGCCGATGCGTCACTCGTCGCGTTGTGGGCAGCGGCTGTGGTCGGCACGGGGACCGGTGAGGTCTTCGACACCGGGTGGGCTCGCCCGGCCGGTTTTCTGGGCTGGGTCTGGCTCGGAGCGCTGCTGTATCTGATCCTCGGGCTTCTCGTCCTCTCGCTGTGGTCGCTGTGCGGACGACTCGTCGCACGCCTGCGCCGCGGCGAGAAACCGGTGGACGAGTCCCGGCGCCGGACCTTGCGAATCGCGAGCGCGGTCGTCGTGCTCGCCGCGGTCGGGACGGCGGGGTACGGGGTTGCGGAGGCAGCGAGTCCACGGATCGTCCGGGTGCGGGTGCCGCTGCGACGTCTGCCGGCCGAGTTCGACGGGGTCCGGGTGGCACTGGTGACCGACTTGCACGTCGGACCTGCGCGTGGTGCGGGCTTCACGCGCAACGTCGTCAACGCGGTGACCGCGGAAGAACCCGACCTCATCACGCTCGTGGGTGATCTCGTCGACGGAACCGTAGCCAGGGTGTCATCCGATCTGGATCCGCTGGCCCGACTCGATGCTCCCCTGGGCGTCTACGGCGTCAGCGGCAACCACGAGTTCTACTCCGACGACGCTGGGCGGTGGCTGGACGTCTGGGAGCGGCTCGGGATCCGCACCCTGCGCAACGAACGGGTGACCCTCACCCGCGGCGGGTCGAGTATCGACCTTGCGGGAGTCCACGACTACTCGTCACCGAAGCCGTACGAACCCGACCTGCCCGCCGCTCTCGCGGGCCGCGATCCCTCGAAGCTGGTAGTGCTCCTCGCCCACCAACCGCGGCAGGTCCTCGAAGCCTCGGATCTGGGAGTCGATCTCCAGCTGTCGGGGCACACGCACGGCGGCCAGATGTGGCCGCTGGGCTACCTCGTCGGCTTGCAGCAGCCCTCGGTGACGGGCCTGGACCGATTCCGGAACACCGTGCTGTACACCACATTCGGCGTCGGCGCCTGGGGCCCGCCGGTACGGGTGGGCGCCCCACCGGAGATCACCATCCTGGAACTCGTCCGCGACACGTAGTCCCGGCAGGGCGCGGGATCTCCCGGCGGAGTCAGACGCCCTGGAAGGCGGAGATCGGCGGGCAGGAGCAGACCAGGTTACGGTCGCCGTGTGCTCCGTCGATGCGCCGCACCGCCGGCCACACCTTCGGCCGCGCCTTGCCTACGGGGAATACGGCGATCTCCCGGGAGTAGGGGTGATTCCATTCCGCCGTGAGGCACCCGGCGGTGTGCGGGGCGCCGCGCAACGGGTTGTCGTCGACCGGCCACTCCCCTGCGCCCACGCGATCGATCTCGCCGCGGATCGAGATCATGGCCGAACAGAACGCGTCGAGTTCCTCGAGGTTCTCGCTCTCGGTGGGTTCCACCATCAGGGTGCCCGACACCGGGAAGCTCATGGTCGGTGCGTGGAATCCGTAGTCCGCCAGGCGCTTCGCGACGTCGTCCACGGTCACACCCGTGTCCTTGGTGATCTGGCGGAGATCGAGGATGCACTCGTGCGCCACCATGCCGCCGTCCCCGGTGTAGAGCACGGGGAAGTACTCGTCGAGCCGTCGCGCGATGTAGTTGGCCGACGCGATGGCGGTGAGGCTGGCGCGGCGCAGTCCCACCGCGCCCATCATCCGGATGTAGGCCCAGGTGATCGGCAGGATCGACGCACTGCCGTACGGGGCGGCGGAGACCGGTCCCGCGGCGCCGAGTCCGGGCGCCAGCGGATGTCCGGGCAGGAACGCAGCCAGGTGCGAACGGACACCGATCGGGCCCACGCCGGGACCACCGCCGCCGTGGGGGATGCAGAACGTCTTGTGCAGGTTGAGGTGACTCACATCGCCGCCGAAACGGCCGGGGCGGGCCAGGCCGACCAGCGCGTTGAGGTTCGCACCGTCCACGTACACCTGACCGCCCGCGTCGTGTACCGCCGCGCAGATGTCGGCGATCTCGTGCTCGTACACGCCATGGGTGGAGGGGTAGGTGATCATGATCGCGGCCAGCCGCTCCGCGTGGTCGGCGATCTTCGCCCGCAGGTCGTCGACATCGACATCACCGTTGGGCCGGCAGGCCACCACTTCCACCCGCATCCCGGCCATCACCGCGGACGCCGCGTTGGTGCCGTGTGCGCTGGACGGGATGAGGCACGTGTCGCGATGAGAGTCGCCGCGGCTGCGGTGGTAGTTGCGGATGGCGAGCAAACCGGCGTACTCACCCTGGCTGCCCGCGTTGGGCTGCAGGCTCACCGCCTCGTAGCCGGTGACGGCCACGAGCCAGTCCTCGAGATCCTTGATGATCCGGAGGATGCCGGGGGCGTCGGACTCGGGCGCGAACGGATGCAGGCCCGCGAACGCGGGCCAGGTGATCGGTTCCATCTCGGCGGTCGCGTTGAGCTTCATCGTGCACGAACCGAGCGGGATCATGCTGCGGTCGAGTGCGATGTCCTTGTCCGACAACGTGCGCAGGTAACGCAGCATGGCCGTTTCGGTGCGGTACCGGGTGAACGCCTCGTGCTGGAGGAAGTCGGAACGACGGAGTTGGGCATCGGGAATGGCACTGCCGGGCTCCGAACCGAGCGCACCGGCACAACCGAATGCGGCGAGCACGCTCTCGACGTGGCGCGCGGTGGTCGCCTCGTCGCACGCGACACCGACGTGGTCGGCGTCCACGAGTCGGAGATTGATGCCCCATGCCTTGGCGTTCTCCACGACATCCGCGGCGCGGCCGTCCACGCGGACCAGCACGGTGTCGAAGAAATGTTCGTGCACCACGGTCACCCCTGCCTTGCGCAGTGTGGCGGCCAGAGAGTGCGCGGTGTTCGCGACCCGTTCGGCGATCGCCTTCAGCCCCTCGGCGCCGTGGTAGCTGGCGTACATGGCAGCGAGGATCGCCAGTAGCACCTGGGCGGTGCAGATGTTCGAGGTGGCCTTCTCACGGCGTATGTGCTGTTCCCGTGTCTGCAGAGCCAGCCGGTACGCGTTGTCACCGTCCGCATCGACGGACACCCCGACCAGCCGGCCGGGCAACTGCCGGGTGTGCTTGGCATGCACGGCGAGGTACCCGGCGTGCGGGCCACCGAAGCCCATCGGCACACCGAATCGCTGGGTGGTGCCGAAGCAGGCGTCCGCGCCGATCTCACCGGGAGGGGTGACGAGGGTGAGTGCCAGCAGGTCCGCGCCGATGGCGACGAGTGCTCCCCGCTCATGTGCTGCGGCGATCACGTCGGTGTAGTCGACAATCCGTCCGGAGGCACCCGGAAGCTGCGCGAGGACACCGAAGAACTCGCCGTCCGGGAGACCGACGGACAGATCCGCCACCAGGACCTCGATACCGAGCGGCTCGGCCCGGGTCTCGATCACAGCCAGGGTCTGGGGGAACACATCCGCATCCACAACGAAACGTGCCGACTTGTTCTTACCGGCTCGGCGCAGAAGCGTCATAGCCTCCGCGGCCGCGGTCCCCTCGTCGAGCATGGAGGAGTTGGCCACCTCCATGCCGGTGAGGTCGGAGACCATCGTCTGGAAGTTGAGGAGGGCTTCGAGCCGTCCCTGGCTGATCTCGGGCTGGTACGGCGTGTAGGCGGTGTACCAGGCAGGGCTCTCGATGATGTTGCGGATCAGAACCGGCGGAGTGAGGGTGTCGTAGTAGCCGAGGCCGATCATCGATGTCGCCACCGTGTTCTGCGCCGCGAGCGCCGATAGTTCGGCGAGCGCCTCGTGTTCGGAGACAGGCGCCGGCAGTGCGTCGAGCCCGTCCGCGACGCCTCCCGAAACAGCATCCAAGATGACGGCGGGTACAGCCTTCGAGGCCAGGTCGTCGAGCGAATCGGCGCCGACCAGTTCGAGGATGTGCGCGAGTTCCGCAGCGTTCGGGCCGATATGACGGTCGGCAAATGTACGGCTTCCAGCGTCGATCACGACATCTCCCAAGCAGTTCGGAGGACCAGGACACGCACCGCGTCGCGCTGCGTTCCTCCCCCTCTGTCGCCTGCTCGTTACCGAGCGCCTGAGAGATTCGGTACCGGCGTCCTCACGGACGCGGCCCTTTCCCCGTGGGCGGGTGGGTGCTCCCACCGCTTTCCAGAGACGTCGGAGCCCGCACGGTCCTGTCTGCCTGAGAGATTGACGGGGAGGTGCTGCTCCTTCGGCGCCCGGACTCCCGCATACACGTTTCGTGCATGCAGTGCCCGGAACTCTCCCGCACGGCGTCGACGCACCGTCAGTCTATGCCACCCGCGCGGAGGCGTGCCCCTAGCCCGTCTTGCGGCTGGCGCGGTTCTTGCGCCGCGACGCCAGCTCGTCCTCGGGGGTCTGCTCACTCTGGCCGCCGTCTGCCCGCTCCGCGGGGAAGTCGGCGATGGCGCCGGTCAGTTCGCGCATCGCACCGCTCACGGCGATACCGAAGACACCCTGCCCACCCTGGAGGAGGTCGACGACCTCTTCCGCCGAGGTGCACTCGTACACGGTGGTGCCGTCGGAGAACAGTGTGATCTTCGCCAGATCCCGCACTCCGCGCTTACGCAGGTGGTCGACGGCAACCCGAATGTTCTGCAGCGAGATGCCGGTGTCGAGCAAGCGCTTCACGATCTTCAGAACAAGAATGTCCTTGAACGAGTACAGCCGCTGGCTTCCCGAGCCCGCCGCTCCGCGGATGGAGGGAACCACCAGGGATGTCCGTGCCCAGTAGTCGAGCTGGCGGTACGTGATTCCGGCAATCTGACAAGCGCTCGGAACCCGATATCCGACAAGGTCGTCAGGCACGGAGTCGTCCGGGAAGAGACCTGGCTGGATCTCTTCGGAGCTGAATTCGGGCTCGGCAACGTCGTTGCCGGGCGCAAGATTCAGCGGATTCTCCTGAGGCCGATCTCCCACTGACTACTCCCTCTCGCATGTTGCACTGAACCCGACGATCAGTGCGCCTGTGGCACGGGACGCCGGGTGCTGTGGCATGAGGGTCACAGCACGTCGCGGCGGGCGAACCACCAGTGACATCGAGCATGTTCGTACCCTGAACCCAATCAGCGTACGCCTCGATGTAATCTGCCAGGCAGAAAATCACTGGGACGAACGCTATGACGCCGGAGGGGCAGGGTCAACGCAACGCGCCGTAGGGACCGCAACCGTTACAAGAGACCCCGCTGGTCCGGTCGCAACGCCGCACTCGAGCGACTATCCGTCGGTCGCCTTGAAATCGTCCGGCGACACCGATTCGAGGAATTCCTTGAACTTCTCGACCTCGTCCTCGCGCTCGTCGGGCATCACCAGCCCGGCCTCGCTCAGAACGGACTCGTCGGCGAAGATCGGCACCCCGACCCGGAGCGCGATGGCGACGGAATCGGAAGGCCTGGCCGAGACCCGGGTGTTTTCGTCGAATACGAGATCTGCGTAGAAGGTGCCTTCGCGCAGATCGACGATGCGAACCTCCTTCAGGGTGCGTCCGAACGCCTCGATCAATTTCTTGATCAGATCGTGTGTGAGCGGCCGCGCGGGCTCGACTCCCTGTTGCTCGAGCGCGATCGCGGTTGCCTCGGTCTGACCGATCCAGATCGGGAGATAGCGTTCGCCGTCCACCTCACGCAGCAGAAGGACGGGCTGGTTCTGTGGCTGCTCGACACGAACTCCGATCACGTGCATTTCGCTCATCGCGTCTGCCTCCAACCTGCCAGGGTCCATGAGCGGCACGGCAATGCCGTACCAGGATTCTATTCGATTCGTGTCAGCTCTTCGAGGTTACAGCCGCACGGGCTCGGACTCGCTTCAACTCGATTCTGCGAAGCGGCGGCCGGTGCCACGACACCGGTACGATCACCGATCGAGAGCCCCACGGACCGCCGATTTCACGAGACACGTGTGGAGCGTCAGCGACAGCGCGGCCAACTCACGAACCATTTCTTCCGCACGATCCCGCGCTCCGGCGTCGCGCCCCTTGGCCACGGGGCCAGCGATCTGAGCGACCAGCCCCGCTTCGCGATCCGCGGCCAGTTTGAATGCCCTCAGATGCCGAACTTCCAGCCCGAATTCGGACATCGCCCTTGCGGTTCGTGCCAGTGTGACCGAATCCTCGTCGAAGAAACCGGCCGGCCCCGGAACGACCAGGCTCCCACGCGTGAGCTCACCGAGAAACTTCTCGTCGATGCCGGCACGGGCGATGAGGTCTTCGCGGCTGATCCGGACCTCACGGTCGGTGAGGAACTCCTCCGGCGACACCTCTCCCGGTGCGACGGTCAACGCCCGCGGCCGGCGCGGCGACGCATCACCGGCGCCGACCTTGGCCACGCCCCTGTCGATCGCCTCGAGCTGCTCTTTGATGACTTTCAGCGGCAGATACTGATCGCGCTGCGCCGTCAGGACATAGCGCAGACGCTCACAGTCGGCGATCGAGAAACGCCGATATCCCGACGGAGTCCGTTGGGGACTGATGAGACCCTCGGCTTCGAGAAATCGAATCTTCGAGATCGTCACATCAGGAAAATCGGGTCGAAGCCGATCCAGTACAGAACCGATCGACATCCCCGAGTGCGCCTGCTGCTGCCGCACCGCGGTCATTGGCTACCCGCACCAGCTGACGTCTCACCGATTTGCGATCCACCCGCACTGGTCCGGGGTCCGGTAAGGAAGACCAGTCGGAACTTTCCGATCTGAACTTCGTCACCGTTCGCGAGTACCGCCGAGTCCACGGGTTCCCTGTTGACGTAGGTGCCGTTGAGGCTGCCGACGTCCACCACCTGAAACTCGTCCTCCTCCTGGCGGAACTCGGCGTGCCGGCGACTGACCGTTACGTCGTCGAGGAAGATGTCGCTGTCGGGGTGCCGGCCCGCCGAGGTGGTCGGCTGGTCGAGCAGGAAACGCGAGCCTGCGTTCGGGCCACGCTTCACGACGAGCAGAGCAGACCCTGCGGGTAGTCCCTCGACACCCGAAACCGGGGCCTCCGAAGTCTGGGTTCCCGAGGAGTCGAGTTCGTTGAGAAAGTCCGCGCGGAAGACCGACGTCGTTTCCGCCGGCGTCTCCCCATAGACCGCGTCGTTACCGTTCTCGCTCACCGTTTCTCCTCCTAGTTCGATCATCCAGCAAGATTCGCTGGACTACGCAATGCCACTCGGTGCTACATAATTCGATGTCTGTGCACATCAACCTTCGTGCAAACCGCCACGACCACATTCAAACTACGGACACATTCAAACTACGGACCTGCGCCCCGACACGGCACATGCGTTCACTTTCGACCGTACCCTGCGCACGCCGGTGCGTGTAGTGAGACAGGCCGTTACGAGGACGCGAACCTTGTTTCCGAGGCAGATCCCCGCCCCGCGCCAGGCTTCGGCGCCGTCGTCCCGTCCGTGTGTCCGTCGCGACCGCGGCGGTGACTCCCGTTATCCGGCTGTGATCTCCGCGTAGGCGTCCGCATCGAGCATCTCGGCCCATGCCGCGTCGAGAGTCGCCGCGTCGTCGACGCGGAGATCCACGAGCCAGCCGTCGCCGTACGGCGCCGAGTTCACCAGTTCCGGATTCCCGTCCAGATCAGCGTTGGCCGCAACGACTTTCGCCGTCAATGGGGCGAAGATGTCGGAGACGCTCTTGGTGGATTCCACTTCGCCGAGCGACTCCCCCGCTGTGACCTGCTCGTCGACCGCCGGAAGCTGCACGAACACGACATCGCCGAGCTGGGACTGCGCGTAGTCGGTGATACCGATTCGCGCGGCCGTGGGCCCGGTCCGCACGACCCACTCGTGTTCGGTGGTGTACCGACGGTCGGCGGGGATTTCGAGCTCACTCACTGTGGCTTCCTTTCGCTGGCAATCCGTGCACCGAGGTCATAGGGGCGCGGTTGCGAAGATCAATTTCCGGGCTGAGCGTATTGGCGAGGTTTCGCCTCCCGCAAGGCGGAGATCGTGACCTGCTGCGATTGCTCGATATTCAGCTGTCCACCCTTTCGTGCGACGGTGTCCACCACCCCGCCGGGGATGTTGAGCGCGGCGGCCAGTGTCGGCGGATCGCCGATGGCGCTCACCTCGTAGGGCGCAGTAAGCTTCCGGCCGTCGAGCTGGATGTCGCCCGGCGATCCCGACAGCCAGGAATCGACACCGATGCGTATGGTCGTGCCGTCCGCGCCGCGGATTTGAATCGCCTCGGCGCCTGCCGCGCGCAGCTCCTGAACAAGGTCGAGGAGCACATCGGAGCCCACCCCCTTCCCCGGATCCGTCACGGTCACGATCAGACCCGCACCGACGGCGGGCACGGTGCCGACCTGGATCGACAGCTCGGTCAGCCGGGCCTGTGCCTCGTCGAGCGCGGCGCCGGAACTGCCACCCTGCTGCAACGTGGCGAGGGTCTGCTCCAACGACGAGATCTCCTGACGGAGCGCGGCTTCTCGCTGATTCAACGTGTCCAGCACGACGAGGAGATCGGCGGGACTCGCAGAGTCGAGGGTGTCACCCGACCCCGTGTTCTTCACCTGCGTCACGATCGCGATACCCAGCCCGCCCAGCAGAAGCGCGGCGAGGATCGCGAAAACCACGTGCGAGCGCCGTCGCGCGGCCGGTTCACGCTCATGCCATTCGTGCTTGCCCTCGTGGTTGTTCACCGGCCGATCACGCTCCGAACAGGCGACGACGGAGGGCGGCCGCGTTGCCGAAGATTCGAATACCCAGCACCACCACAATCGCGGTGGACAACTGGGTTCCCACGCCCAGCTGATCACCGAGCCAGACGATCAGGGCAGCCACGAGAACGTTGAACACGAACGAGACGACAAACACCTTCGCGTCGAAGATCTCGTCCAGGTAGGCGCGCAAACCACCGAAGACGGCATCGAGGGCGGCCACGACCGCGATGGGAAGGTAGGGCTGGACGGCGTCGGGAACCTGTGGGCTGAACACCACCCCGAGCACGATCCCGACCAGCAGCGCAAGGACGCCGTACAGGGCAGACACACCCTTCATCCGAGTGCCACCATCATCCACTTCCCCCTTCATCGTGTGCCCGCTTCCTGTGCCGTCCGCAGCTCCCGCACATGCGCTGCCGGTAGTTCGAGGTCGTCGGATTCGGCGACAGAGAATCCGATTCCGTACAGCTGCGCCACGCTCGACAAGCGGAGATACGCATCGCTCACCACGAAGCCGGTCTGCATCCGGCCCTGAGGTCCGATCGCCGAGACCACGTACGGGGAGAACACCGGTTGATTGTCCACGAGCATCGCGCCGCCTGCCTGCCTGATCGTCACCGCGGGGCCGATTCGCACCCCGTCCACCGCCACGGCCTCCGCGCCGCTCGCCCACAGCGAATTGACCACGGACTGCAGGTCGCGATCGAGCACGACCGCCTTGCCGCCCACGGAGCGCTGGGACGAATCCGACAGATTGGGCCGGGCTGCCGGGTCGGTGAGCGTCACGGCCAGCCCTGCGCCGTGAACGGGCACACCGGCCGCGTCGCCTTCGAGGGATTGGAGTTCGCCGAGCACCGCCGCTCCCCTGACATCTCCGGCCAGCGCGGTCGCCCGTGCTTCGTCGGCCTGCGCGGCCAGCGAGTCACGGCTACCGGCGAGGGTCTCGGCACGTGCTTCCGCATCGTGAACCTTGGAGAGTAGTTCCGTCCGAACCTGCTCGGTGCCGGGCACCCGTTCGACGGCCTGACGATAGGCCACCGAGAACACGAGGCCGACGAGCAGCGCGCCGATCGCGATCCACACCCGGCTCGAGACCCGGGTTCGCCGGCTGTGCCCCTGCTCGCGATCCTCTGCGGCCGCGCCGTATCCGGGATCCAGGTGGTCTGTCATGAGAGAGCGGAGCAGCGAGGGCACGGGGTTTCTGCGAATGCCGATGTCGGTACGTTTCATCGCTGCGCCTCGCGGCCGCCGCGTCGCACCGGCACGGTCCGCGCCACCGTGAACGCGCTGGCGGTGTACAGCAGACCGGTCCACACATACAGCACCGTGCCCCAGATCAGGAATGCGAAACCGGCGGGGTGCGCGATGGTCGCGATACTCCAGTCGCCCTGCGCGGCGAGGATCAGCGGCAACGCGAACATGAGGAGAAAGGTCGCGGCCTTGCCGATATACATCACCTCGGGAGGCGGCAGCCCGCGGCGCCGGTATATGACG
Source organism: Rhodococcus sp. (in: high G+C Gram-positive bacteria) (assembly GCF_049286785.1). GTDB lineage: Bacteria > Actinomycetota > Actinomycetes > Mycobacteriales > Mycobacteriaceae > Rhodococcus_F. The sequence goes on from NZ_JBAQEO010000006.1 coordinate 19,507, forward strand.
AGCGTCAGCGCGAGAACGACATCGCGTCCGATCAGAATCGCGGCCACCCACCAGGGAATGAAGTCGCGGATAACGAAGGCGATCAGCGTCGTGACCACGTAGAGGCGGTCGACAGCCGGGTCGAGAAGTGCGCCCAGCTTCGACGCCTGGCCCAGCAGTCGGGCGAGTTTGCCGTCGAGCCAGTCGGTGAAACCGCTGAGCATGAGGATCGCCAGCGCCCACCCGTCAGCCTGCGTGACCAGCATGAGATACATGAACAGAGGGACGCCGACCAGGCGAACGACGCTCAACACGTTCGGCACCGTCACGATCCGGTCCGACCGATCCATATCGCGGTCCACCGAATCCACCAACGTCGCTCCAGCCTTCTGATTGCCGATGTGCAGGCGGATCACTCCGCTCACCACTGTAGCCACTCTTTCACAACCGGCCCGTCCGTCGGCCACGCGCGGTCACGCGGTGTCGCGGGGTCACTCGGGAGCAGGTACCCGCGCGACGGAATCTGCCGACAGGCTTCCCAGGTACAACCACCCGTCGTGCTCGCGCACACCCGTGATCGGCGAATAGCTTCCCTTTCCGCCGCGCAGGCTGCACGCGATGGCCCCCTCCGCATTCAGTGCCAGCACCCACGCCGCGTGTTCGGGCTCGGGCTGCACGACCTCCGGTAGGTTCGCCGCCAGAATCCGCAGCGTGGGGTAGGGCGCGATCATGTCCAGCAGCTTCATCCGAGGGCTGTAGAGCGCCACCCAGAAGAGTCCGCCGACAGTTTCCGAGGTCATGTTGTCGGGAATCCCGGGCAGATTGTCGGCCCATACCGTGGTCTTGCCCGCGGTCGGCCCGGTCAGGTCGATCCGGGAAATCCGGTAGGCGCCGGTCTCGGCCACCAGCACGAACGACTCGTCCGCCGCCAGGCCCACGCCGTTCGCGAACTGAAGTCCGTCGGCGAGCAGGTCCGTCTCCCCGGTTCGCGGGTCGAGTCTGATCAGCCGCCCGGTGCCTCTGTGCTCGAGCAGGTCGTACCGATGCCGGGCCATCGGAAACCGGGAGGACGAGTCCGTGAAATAGACGGTTCCGTCGCGGCCGACGGCCGAGTTGTTGCACGCCACCAGGGCACGTCCGACCGCGGCGTCCGCGAGCACCTCGATGCGTCCCCGTTCGTCCACCCTGAGCACACCGCGCTCCGCGTCGCAGATCAGGAAGCGACCGTCGTCCAGGATTTCGATCCCCAGTGGCCTGCCCTGGGTATTCGCCAGCCCGGTGGGACGGCCGTGGGCATCGAAACGCCAGATCCGTCCGTCGTTGCCTCCGGTGATCACCCTCCCGTCGTGGTCGACGGCGACGTCCTCCGGACCTTTCCCGGACGGGAGTTTCCAGCGATCGGCATCGTCGAGGAATCCGTTCGGCGCGAGCACACCCGTGAGCGGCGGTGGTGTGGGCGCATGCCAGACGACGGGGTCCACCCCGGTGCGGTCGAGCTTCCGGGCGATGGAGGCGAGAATGCTCACAACGGTGAGATTAGTCGCATCACTCCGCTGGATGTGGGAGTGCTAACGCCACGCGAAAACGGGCTGGTCGAAACCGTCGATCCGGGTGTGTCGCCCATGGACCGCGAGCTCCCGGAACTGATAGACCACCGCACCTGTCGGGGCATGCACCAGATGTCTGCGAAACGGCCACTGGATCACCGGTCTGGGCGACTCGGGGATCTCGACGAACCGCGGTTCGGTGTCGATCTCGGAGACTTTCACCGCGAAGACTTCCGCAACCTCGTCGCGATTGGGCACCAACGCGGTGATCGGTTCGTCCGACCAGACGACGAACGGCGTGATGACGTAGCCCGATCGTGTCACGTAGTCGT
>NZ_JBAQEO010000007.1:0-10733 GCF_049286785.1 Rhodococcus sp. (in: high G+C Gram-positive bacteria)
GTGTCCCTGGCGGCCTCTATCTGTTCTCGAACCGTCTCGTAGTGCGCGAGCCACTCCTCCTTACGGTCGCGCCAGTAGCCGATGACGTCGTATCGGTCTGCGGTCCAACCGAGTTCGTGCCGGAGCCTGCGCCGCACCGCCCGCGAGACCGTCGCCTCCCCGGCGAACCACACGTATCCGGGCCCGTCCGGCTGTTCCCACGTCCGGGCGGCCTCGGCAAGGTTGCCGGCGCCGACGCCGTTGCCGCTTCCGGTCAGCCAGGTGACGGTGTAGTCCGCGTCGGTGGTGAAGTCCTGCCGGTCGTCGTCTGTCACGATCTCGGCGATCAGGTGTACGCGGCTCCCGGCCGGCCGGCCCTCGAGGATTCGTCCGACGGCCGGAAGTGCCGTCATGTCGGCGAGGAGAAGCTGCCACCGGGTGTCGGCGGGAGGTGCATACCAGCCGGACGCGCGGGAGACGCCGAGGACCTCTCCGGGAGTGGCCTGCACGGCCCAGCGCGCTGCGGTCCCACCGGCATGGACCGCGAAGTCGATGTCCATCTCACGGGTGATCGGGTCCCAGCGGCGAACGGTGTAGCTCCGTTTCTCGGCGCCGTCCGGCGGGAACGCCAGCAGGACTCGCTCGTCGGGAATGCCGGTGGAGGTGAAGCCGCCGAGGCCATCGCCGCCGAGGGTGATCCTCTGCATGTACGGGGTGACCCGGTGGGTGCGCACCACCCGCGCAGAGTATCGGGGCGCTTCCTCGCCGGGGGAGTCTGCGGACATTCGCTCAAGGTACCGGTCTGCGGACCGGGGACCCGCAGTTACCGATCGGCAAGCGGATGCCCGCGCTGAACGGGCGGGGCCGCGGACCTGTCCGGTGGGCATTGGGTGCGCTCGCGGAGGGGTGTGCAGAAAACCCTTCGGCAGGAGGATCGCGCGCGCCGGGAGAACGAGTGGACCACCGTTTCCGGACCGCCTGGTTCCGGATTCGGGCGTGTCCGCGAGGGTGACGTAGGCTCCTCGGGCCGACGTGCTCGGCCCGCGACGCGAAGTGGCCTGTGTCACGCCGAAAGGGTGATGTGTGACACGCCGAAGGGTTCACCAATATTTCCGGTCCGCGATGGGCGACCTGCGAATTTCATCCGTGTGACTCACAACATCTCGGGTTTGGTGTTTCTGTCGGCCACTAGGTGTAGTGTCTTGAGCACTGAGAGACCACTACGGGATCCGCTCGGCGAGCGGCTCGGCCAGGGGAGATCTCAGTGCGCTGAACACACACTTCGTCAGCTTCATTCGGCAGTGGAAAGAGGGACTTCATGAGCATCACGGTTTACACCAAGCCCGCTTGCGTTCAGTGCAATGCCACCTACCGGGCTCTCGACAAGGAGGGCGTCGAATACTCCGTCGTCGACATCACCGAAGACGCCGAGGCTCGGGACTTCGTCATGGCACTGGGATACCTGCAGGCGCCCGTGGTCGTGGCCGGTGACGAGCACTGGTCGGGCTTCCGTCCCGACCGCATCAAGACCCTCTCGGCAAACGCTGCTTGAAGCGAAGCGACGGAGCCGTCGGGACGCAGAGAGGAACCAGTGCCCGGACGGTAACGATCGGCCGCAAGGTGCGCAAGGTAGATGCAGTACACAAACAGGAACATTGGCAGTATCAGTCGAGATGGTGAGAACCGATGACATCGCTGGTGTACTTCTCCAGCGCTTCGGAGAACACGCACCGATTCGTCCAGCGGCTCGGGCTGCCTGCGACGCGCATCCCCATCCATGACCCCGAGGGCAGCTTCGAGGTTTCCGAGCCCTATGTGCTGATCGTCCCCACGTACGGCGGTGGAACGACCTCGATGGGCCGGGACACCAGCTATGTGCCCAAGCCGGTCATCCGATTTCTGAACAACGCACACAACCGATCTTTGATTCGGGCGGTCATCGCGGCCGGCAACACCAACTTCGGCGAGTCCTACTGCTTCGCCGGAAACGTCATTTCTCAGAAGTGTCAGGTTCCTTTTCTGTACCGCTTCGAACTCATGGGCACCCGTGAGGACGTCGAGCGGGTTCGAGAGGGGCTGGGCGAATTCTGGGAACAACAGGCAGAGCGGGAGCAAGCACAGTGGCACCTACCATCACAGACACCATCGACGCGGGGAGCGTAGAGCGAGACGCGCGCGGTGGAGACTCGACGAACGGTCTCGACTACCACGCACTCAACGCCATGCTCAACCTGTACGGCCCGAACGGTGAGATCCAGTTCGACAAGGATGTCGCCGCGGCCCGTCAGTACTTCCTGCAGCACGTCAACCAGAACACGGTCTTCTTCCACAACCTCGACGAGAAGCTCGACTACCTCGTGGAGGAGAACTACTACGAGCCCGAGGTTCTCGACCAGTATTCACGTGAATTCGTGAAGTCACTGATCGACCACGCGTATTCCAAGAAGTTCCGGTTCCCGACGTTCCTCGGCGCGTTCAAGTACTACACCTCGTACACGCTCAAGACATTCGACGGCAAGCGGTACCTCGAGCGGTTCGAGGACCGTGTGTGCATGGTGGCGCTCACTCTCGCCGCGGGCGACGAGGACCTGGCCCTCAAGCTCGTCGACGAGATCATCGCGGGCCGGTTCCAGCCGGCCACCCCCACATTCCTCAACTCCGGCAAGAAGCAGCGCGGCGAGCCCGTGTCCTGCTTCCTGCTGCGCATCGAGGACAACATGGAGTCCATCGGACGTTCCATCAACTCGGCCCTGCAGCTGTCCAAGCGCGGCGGCGGAGTTGCGTTGCTGCTCAGCAACGTTCGTGAGCACGGTGCCCCGATCAAGAAGATCGAGAACCAGAGCTCGGGTGTCATCCCGATCATGAAGTTGCTCGAGGACTCGTTCTCCTACGCCAATCAGCTCGGCGCACGTCAGGGTGCCGGCGCGGTGTACCTGCACGCGCACCACCCGGACATCTACCGGTTCCTCGACACCAAGCGGGAGAACGCCGACGAGAAGATCCGGATCAAGACGCTGTCGCTGGGCGTCGTCATCCCCGACATCACGTTCGAGCTGGCGAAGAAGAACGAGGACATGTACCTCTTCTCGCCGTACGACGTCGAGCGCATCTACGGTATGCCGTTCGCGGATGTCAACGTCACCGAGAAGTACTACGAGATGGTCGACGACAAGCGGATCCGCAAGTCGAAGATCAAGGCGCGCGAGTTCTTCCAGACCATCGCCGAGTTGCAGTTCGAATCGGGTTACCCGTACATCATGTACGAGGACACGGTGAACCGGGCGAACCCCGTCGCGGGCAAGATCACCCACTCGAACCTGTGCTCCGAGATCCTGCAGGTCTCCACCCCGTCCCTGTTCAACGACGACCTCTCGTACAGCAAGGTCGGCAAGGACATCTCCTGCAACCTCGGCTCGCTGAACATCGCGAAGACCATGGATTCGCCGGACTTCGCGCGGACGATCGAGGTGGCGATCCGCGGACTCACCGCAGTGTCCGATCAGACGCACATCTACTCGGTGCCGTCGATCGAGCAGGGCAACAACGATTCTCATGCCATCGGACTCGGGCAGATGAACCTGCACGGGTACCTCGCTCGCGAGCGGATCTACTACGGCTCCGATGAGGGCATCGACTTCACGAACATCTACTTCTACACGGTCGTGTTCCATGCGCTGCAGGCATCGAACCGGATCGCCATCGAGCGGGGCACGTATTTCAAGGGATTCCCGGAGTCGAAGTATGCCTCCGGTGAATACTTCGACAAGTACACCGATCAGGTGTGGGAACCGAAGACCGAGCGAGTGCGTCAGTTGTTCGCCGAATCCGGCGTGCACATCCCGACGCAGGACGACTGGCGCGATCTGAAGGCGTCCGTCCAGAAGCACGGAATCTACAACCAGAACCTGCAGGCCGTCCCGCCCACCGGGTCGATCTCGTACATCAACTACTCCACCAGTTCCATCCACCCGGTGGCGTCGAAGATCGAGATCCGCAAGGAAGGCAAGATCGGCCGTGTCTACTACCCGGCGCCCTACCTGACCAACGACAACCTGGAGTACTACCAGGATGCCTACGAGATCGGGTACGAGAAGATCATCGACACCTACGCTGCGGCTACGCAGCACGTGGACCAGGGCCTGTCCCTGACACTGTTCTTCAAGGACACCGCCACCACCCGCGACATCAACAGGGCGCAGATCTACGCATGGCGCAAGGGCATCAAGACGCTCTACTACATCCGTTTGCGGCAGATGGCGCTCGAAGGTACCGAGGTAGAAGGTTGCGTCTCCTGCATGCTCTAGGCGGTTCCACTACCCGAACGAAGTGAGGATTCAATGGTCAAGCTGGTGAGTCGCGTATCCGCGATCAACTGGAACCGCGTCCAGGACGAGAAGGACGCCGAGGTGTGGGATCGTCTCGTCGGCAATTTCTGGCTGCCCGAGAAGGTGCCGGTCTCCAACGACATCCCGTCGTGGGGCACGCTCACTGCGCAGGAGAAGCAGCTGACGATGCGGGTGTTCACGGGGCTCACGCTCCTCGACACCATCCAGGGCACCGTGGGCGCGGTCAGCCTCATTCCCGACGCCCTCACCCCGCACGAAGAAGCGGTGTACACCAACATCGCCTTCATGGAGTCGGTGCACGCCAAGAGTTACAGCTCCATCTTTTCGACGCTGTGCTCCACTCGTGAGATCGACGACGCGTTCCGCTGGTCCGAAGAGAACCCGAACCTGCAGCGCAAAGCCCGGATCGTCATGGACTACTACCAGGGCGACGAGCCGCTCAAGCGCAAGGTGGCGTCCACCCTGCTCGAAAGCTTCCTGTTCTACTCGGGCTTCTACCTGCCGATGTACTGGTCCTCGCGGGCGAAGCTGACCAACACGGCCGACCTCATCCGGCTCATCATCCGTGACGAGGCCGTCCACGGGTACTACATCGGATACAAGTACCAGAAGGGTCTCGAGCAGCTCACCGAGGCCGAACGGGAAGAGCTCAAGAACTACACGTTCGAGCTGCTTTTCGAGCTGTACGACAACGAGGTCGACTACACCCAGGACCTCTACGACGAGGTCGGGCTCACCGAGGATGTCAAGAAGTTCCTGCGGTACAACGCCAACAAGGCGTTGATGAACCTCGGCTACGAGGGTCTGTTCCCCAAGGACGAGACCGACGTCAACCCGGCCATCCTGTCCGCGCTCTCGCCCAACGCCGACGAGAACCACGACTTCTTCTCCGGCTCGGGCAGTTCCTACGTCATCGGCAAGGCCGTCAACACCGAAGACGAGGACTGGGACTTCTAGCTTGCCCTCATCACCCGCTTGCCCTCATCACCCGCCGAGGGGTGGGTGATGAGGGTGCTTCAGGCGCGAAACCACGCCTCGGGACGGTCGGCGACCGCCTTCTCGAGACGGAGACGTGAGGTGTCGGTGAGGTTCTGCGGCAGGGCATCCGGCGCGAACCAGGACACTTCGAGGTTTTCGTCGTCGGCCACCCGGGCATCGCCGTCGACGTACCGAGCGAGGAAACACACGTCGAGGTACTGCGAGACATCGCCGTTGGGATAGGTCACGGGTGCGCTGACGTCGACGCTGGTGATCCGGACCAGTTCCACGTCCACACCGGTCTCTTCGCGTACCTCGCGTCGCGCCGCCGGACCCGGCTCCTCACCGGGCTCGAGAACTCCCGACACCACGGCCCACAAGCCGTTGTCGGCTCGGCGGGTCAAGAGAATTCGGTCGTTGCCGTCGCGGACCACGACGCTGACCCCGGACAGCCACAGCGGGGCGTGTCCGACGTGAGCGCGCAGGCCTGTGATGAAGTCGGGGATCGGCACGGACGTATTTCTACCCGACGTAGGTGTTCAACGTATTTCTCAGGTCGGTGAGAACCGCGCGTGCGGCCACCAGACCGTTTCCGCCCCAGACGTCGCCCTCGACGGCGAACACTCGTCTGTCGACGGCGGCTTCGAGGTCTTCCCACGGTTCGCCCGACATGACGTCCTCGGCATGGGCTTTGCCGTCCTCGCCGCCGAGTACGGCGTAGATGATGTCGCCCTCCGCCAGGTCGATGTCGTCGCCGGATAACGGCTGGGTGACCGTGCCCTCCAACTTCTGATAGGGGGGCCGGCGAACACCGGCGTCGGTGAGGACCTGTCCCGCGAATGTGGCCGGCCCCTCGACGTCGAGGGTGTCGGCGCCGAATCGCACGATGGAGGCCTGTGTTTGCGCGGCATCGATGTCGACGCCGAGTTGCTGTGCCTCCCGCTGGTACTGCTCGAGGGCGGCTCTCGCGGCGTCTGCGCGTCCGAGCGCGTTCCCTGCCAGAACGAATTGGGCCTTCCAATACACCTGGTCGGAGCCGACGAACACGGTGGGAGCGACGGGTGCGAGCGTGTCGTAGAGATCCTCCGATACCGGACTCGATCCGAGAATGAGATCCGGCGACGCCTGGGCGATGAGGTTCACATCGGGGGAGTCCGGGGAGCCGACGCTCGGGATCGCGGAGATCCCGGTTCCGAGATACCCCGGTTGCGGCCTTGCACCATCGTTGGTGACCGCGCCGACGACGCGCTCCCACAACCCGAGTGCGCACACCGCATCCAGCGCCGCGCTGTCGAGAACGACGATGCGCTGTGGATCCACCGGCACATCGCTCACCCCTTCGGTGTGGACGACGGGATGCGTCGCTCCGGCGCCCGGGGCAGCATCGGCGGGTGCGGGCTCGGCGCAGGCGGCGGTGGTGTCCCTCTCGATTCCGACCACTCCGGCACCCGCGATGATCGTCGTCGTCCGGACAATGGCATCGGCGGGATCGTCGTCGGCGGGCTGGGAGCAGCCACCGAGAGTAAGCACGGCCAGCGCGGCGACGAGACCGGTGGACGCGCGGCGAGTGGTCGAGATCGCGCTGTTCGAGATCAGGGGAAGGGACAAGTCGGCGGCTTCCTGTGTGTGCGGGCGCGTTCAGGTTAGCTGCTGTGCCTGTCCACCCCGAACGTGTCCGGCGGGTCGAGCACAATCCGATGACGAACAGGTGCGATGGCGGCGCGTCTCGGGGGTCGGACGGCCGCGTGGGCAGCACGGCGAAGAAGCCGGGCGACACGCTGCGAGGGGGTGAGGACGGCCACGCGCGCCGGGCAAATCGCTGGTGACGAGCACTCCGATTTGCTCGAGAACGGGGCAAGTACGACAGTGGGTAGGACCGAGTCGGTGGCCGCTCAGGGCACGGTCTACGATTCGTTGAGCGCAAGCCAGAGAACGTTCACCTCGCAGGCCGGGGTCGGACGCGCATTCAGGAGGATTAGTGACTGCCGTAGCGCCCCAGCCAGTCCCCGCGATAGCTGCAGCCAGGCCTTACCCGCCGCGGCAGGGACCCAAGGGTTCGTTCATCTTCAAAATGATCACGACCACCGACCCCAAGGTGCTCGGGATCATGTACCTGACGACCTCGATCATCTTTTTCCTCATCGGTGGCCTGATGGCCCTGTTGATGCGTGCCGAACTTGCAGTACCCGGCATGCAATTCCTGTCGAACGAACAGTTCAACCAGCTGTTCACCATGCACGGCACGGTCATGCTGCTGCTGTATGCGACTCCGATCGTGTTCGGGTTCGCCAACTACATCCTGCCGCTGCAGATCGGCGCACCGGACGTGGCCTTTCCGCGTCTGAACGCCTTCAGCTACTGGCTGTACCTCTTCGGCGCGATCATCGCGACGGCGGGCTTCATCACCCCCGGTGGTGCCGCCGACTTCGGTTGGACCGCATACACCCCGCTCTCCAGCGCCCTTCACTCGCCGGGTGTGGGTGCGGACCTGTGGATCATGGGACTCGCCGTCGGTGGTCTGGGCACCATCCTCGGTGGCGTGAACATGATCACCACCGTGATCAGCATGCGCGCCCCCGGCATGACGATGTTCCGGATGCCGATCTTCACCTGGAACATCTTCATCACCAGCGTCCTGATTCTGCTGGCCTTCCCGCTGCTGACCGCTGCACTCTTGGGCCTCTTCGTCGACCGGCACCTCGGTGCACACATCTTCGACCCCGCAACCGGCGGTGTTCTGCTGTGGCAGCACCTGTTCTGGTTCTTCGGGCACCCCGAGGTGTACATCATCGCGCTGCCGTTCTTCGGCATCGTCTCGGAGATCTTCCCGGTGTTCAGCCGTAAGCCGATCTTCGGTTACAGCGGCCTGGTGTACGCCACCCTCGCCATCGCGGCGCTGTCGATCGCCGTGTGGGCGCACCACATGTATGCCACCGGCGCCGTACTGCTGCCGTACTTCTCGTTCATGACCTTCCTCATCGCCGTCCCGACGGGTGTGAAGATCTTCAACTGGATCGGCACCATGTGGAAGGGGCAGTTGACGTTCGAGTCGCCGATGCTGTTCTCGATCGGCTTCCTGGTCACCTTCCTCTTCGGTGGCCTGTCCGGTGTCATCCTGGCCAGCCCTCCGCTCGACTTCCACATCACGGACACCTACTTCGTGGTCGCCCACTTCCACTACGTGGTCTTCGGCACCGTCGTGTTCGCCACCTACGCCGGTATCTACTTCTGGTTCCCGAAGATGACCGGCCGGATGATGGACGAGGGCCTCGCGAAGTGGCACTTCTGGACCACGTTCGTCGGCTTCCATGGCACGTTCCTTGTCCAGCACTGGCTCGGTAACGAGGGCATGCCCCGTCGCTACGCCGACTACCTGCCGTCCGATGGGTTCACGTCGCTGAACATGTTCTCCACGATCTTCGCGTTCGTGCTCGGTGCCTCCACGCTTCCGTTCGTCTGGAACGTGTTCAAGAGCAACCGCTACGGCGAGATCGTCACGGTGGACGATCCGTGGGGTTACGGCAACTCGCTCGAGTGGGCCACGTCCTGCCCGCCGCCCCGGCACAATTTCACCGAGCTGCCGCGCATTCGGTCCGAGCGCCCGGCATTCGAGCTGCACTACCCGCACATGGTCGAGACGATGCGCGCCGAAGCCCACGTCGGGCCCGGTCACGGTGGCAAGCAGGCCAGCATGGTCCTCGAGGACGAGCGTCACGCGCCGCTGACTGTCGGCAACGAAGGCGATCCCGGAACAGATTCCGGTCGCTGACACAAAGATGATCCGGAAAGGCCCCGCCCCAGCATCGGGCGGGGCCTTTCACTTGGCACAATAGATGCCGGACACACCGCGCGAGCAAGACGAACCGAGTTCCGCATCCTGCGAGACGAACGGAGTTCTGGAGCGTGCATGAGATGAACGGAGTTCTACAGCGTGCGTGAGACGAACGGAGTTCGTTGTGGGTGCAGCTGACACCACTGTTCTGGTGACCGTGACGGGGCCCGACCGGCCAGGCGTCACTTCCGCGCTGTTCGCGGTGCTTTCCCGCCACGACGTGAGCCTCCTCGACGTGGAGCAGGTAGTGATCCGCGGACGACTGACCCTGGGCGTGCTCGTGGCATGCCCCGGCGACGGCGAGGCGCTGCACGAAGAAATCGAAGACGCGATGGCGACCGTCGGGATGTCGGTCGACGTGGAGATTGGCGCGGATCCGGGCCGTCAGACCCTGCCCACGCACGCGGTGGTGATTCTCGGCAGTCCGGTGTCCGCACGCTCGCTGCGGTCGGTGGCCCGCGCGATGGCCACCCTGGGTGTCAACATCGACTCGATCCGCGGCATCGCCGACTATCCGGTCACCGGACTCGAGTTGCTCGTCAGTGCGCCAGGCAACGCGGAGAGGGACAAGCAGCTCCGGACCGTACTTGCCGAGGTGGCCGTTCGTGAGAACGTCGACATCGCGGTGGAACGCGGTGGACTCGCTCGGCGTGCAAAGCGGCTCATCGTGTTCGACGTCGACTCCACGCTCGTGCAGGGCGAGGTCATCGAAATGCTCGCGGCCCGGGCCGGAGTCGAGGACGAGGTGCGCGCCGTCACGGAGTCCGCGATGCGCGGCGAGATCGACTTCGCGGAGTCGCTGCACCAGAGGGTCGCGACTCTCGCCGGTCTCGATGCGTCCGTGATCGACGACGTGGCGGAGAGTCTCGAGCTGACGCCGGGGGCCCGGACGACGATTCGCACACTCCGTCGGTTGGGCTTCCACTGCGGTGTGGTCTCCGGCGGGTTCCGCCAGGTCATCGAGGGATTGGCCCATGAACTGGAATTGGATTTCGTCCAGGCCAACACGCTCGAGATCGTGGACGGCAAGCTGACCGGGCGGGTGATCGGTGACATCGTCGACCGTGCGGCGAAGGCGACTGCCCTGCGTAAGTTCGCTGACCAGGCGGGCGTGCCGATGGAACAGACGGTTGCTGTCGGAGACGGCGCCAACGACATCGACATGCTCAACGCTGCCGGGCTGGGCATCGCCTTCAACGCCAAGCCGGCACTGCGCGAGGTCGCCGATACCGCTCTCTCGCATCCCTTCCTCGACGCCGTGCTGTTCATTCTCGGTGTCACCCGGGACGAAATCGAGGCCGCCGACGCCGTGGACGGCATGGTGAGACGAGTTCCCCTGACGTGACGGAAAAGGGCGGGAACACCCCCTGCGACGACAGGGACTCCACCTCCGACGAGGTGGGCGTCGACTCGACGTGGGAGCCGCGCCACGCCGTACTCGCTGCCGGGTACGGTGGCCGTCCCGACCCGGAGGACGCCGCGCTGGTGCTTGCGATGCCCCTGGTGCTGCACATTCCCAAGGCCGAGCCGCCGCGGTGGAGCGCGCTGCTCGAGGCGGCTGCGATCGCGACAGTCAGGCTCTGTCTCGACCCTCGGGT
>NZ_JBAQEO010000008.1:0-2206 GCF_049286785.1 Rhodococcus sp. (in: high G+C Gram-positive bacteria)
GTTCAGGCCGATCGCGAAGATCTGCCGCGGAGTTCCGACCGGGGCACCGAGCTGTGTGGGGTCGAAACCTTCGCCTTCGACGTCTCCGAGATCTACGGCCTGGGCCCAATCTCGAAACTCGCTCCACCGGTCGAGCGCATCTTGCATGTCCGCGGTGAATCGTCCGTCACTGGCGCGTTCGACATCGACAGCCCGTCCGTCCCGCTCGATGGCGAGTCGGCCGTCGACATTGAGTAGTCGCATTTCGTCCTCATTCGTTCTGGAGCCCCCTCGGGCGCCGCCTTCGTTATGGTCAGGTGGTCAGCATCTCGAACACGTTGACCTGTGGGGACTGCTGCGCCCACGCGCGGGTGGTCAGTTCCGACTCCGGTACGCCGGACTTGTAGGCCTTGGCCAGCGCGGCGGCGTCGAAGCTCGGGCCGATGGAATCGGTCGCGTATTCCTGTCCGCGCATGTATTCGGTGGCTTCGTCCGCCGTTGCAAAATTGTCGATCTGCAGTTCGACCATGTTGCCGTCCGGATCTCGGTAGTACATCGACGTCGTGACGCCGTGTTGAACCGGCACCCGCGGCTCGATTCCGTCCGCGCTGAGTTCGAGATACTTGTCGACCAGATCTCCCAGCGTTGGGAAGGTAAAGGCCGAGTGTGCGAGTCCGACTGTCACCGGGGTACGTTCGGGCAACCCGCCTCCGGGCGGTCCGAACAGCGCCAACCGGTGGTGCTCTTCGTCGGTCGTGAGAAAACACATCACGGGGTTCTCGAAAGCAATCCGTGCGCCGAGTACCTTCAGGTACCACTCGCGCATTTCGGGCAGTTGATTGGTCTGCAGCACGATGTGCGCAAGACGCGGGTTGGCCGTCATCGTCTTCTCCAAAAGATAGTGGTCGACTGTAAACACCCGTCGCGAAAAAGCCGCTCAGGGCGGCGGTGCGAAACTTGGGGTTGGGCGTGTCCGAGATGGGGCGCCCGTAGTGATCGGACGTGTGCTTCCTCACAAGGTATGCTTCCGTTGATTGGAAGTCAACGATTTGGGTGATTGGAAGTCAATGGTTTTGAGGCTGGCGTATGACACCGTGTCGCGAATCGAGGATTTGTCCATACTGGTTCCGACGAGAATTTCGTTCTCGCCAGACGGAGCGAATCGTGCGAGGAAGGGCCGATAGATGGGGGCAAAAACACAGGTGACGCCGCGAAAGGCTCAGGCGGAGGAGACTCGCCGTCACATCCTCGAAGTGGCAATCGATGCGTTCAGCATCGAGCAGTACGACGATGTCGCAGTCAGTGACATCGCCGCAGCTGCGGGCGTCGCGCACGGGCTGCTGTTTCACTACTTCAAGAACAAGCGCGGCATCTATCTTGCGGCGATGGAAGAAGCCGCCCGGGAGTGGGAGGCTGCGCTCGAGGGGGATTCCACCTTGCCGCCCGGCGCGCGGATGCGGCAGATGTATTACAACCAACTCCGATACCTGGCCGAACACAGAGGCCTGGCAATGCGGTTGGTGCTTGGCGGGCGAGGGGCCGACCCCGAAGCGTGGAAATTTTTCGAGGAGAGTCGGTGGCGCGCGATTGAGTGGGCCTGCACCACCCTCGGGCTTGATCCGAAGGTACCTGCGCTGCGGATGATGCTGCGCACGGCAACGGCTGCCACCGATCAAGCGGCCGCGTACTGGCACGAACACGGCCAACCCTTCGACGTGAGATTGCTGACCGACGTCCTCTTCGAGCAAACGATCGCTGCCTTGCGTGGAGCCGCGATGCTCGAACCCTCCCTCGATGTCGATCGAGCGATCGAACTTCTTCGCGCCTGACGCCGCGGTTGTACGTGGGACATAACCGGTGTCGAGACGGCAACCCGGAACGGCGCATGTGGAAGATGAAGCCGTGACGCCCGCCCGGTGCGACGCAGTCGCCGGTACGCTTCCGCACTCACCCCCCGGTCGTCGAATCAACCGGGTGGCCTACGCATCGGAATCATCATGAAGCGCACTGCGAAATCTGCTCGCGGAAGCCTTGATCTGACTGCCTCCAGCGGCCTGCGGTGTGCACAGTCAAACTGAGCACCGCAATTTCCGATGCCCGCGAACACGTTTGCGAGGCATCCGGACCGGCCGACTCGGGGGCCTGCTCCATTGGAACAGCCGCGCGTGCCGGCGGGGCATGACAACCGTTGGCAGTACCCAGAGCGCCCCGTGCTGCTCAGGTATCG
>NZ_JBAQEO010000009.1:0-11126 GCF_049286785.1 Rhodococcus sp. (in: high G+C Gram-positive bacteria)
TCGAGCTGCGAGCCGTGAACTGGCGTGGCCGCCTCACAGTGCCCGAAGTGGCACGCCCCGACGGATTCGAGGATCTGGCCTGGTTCCGATTCGAACCCCAGCGCGCCACCGCCTGGGACTACGGCACCCTGCACGAGGAGTCGCCGACATGACGCCCGACCACCCCGAAGTCCGTGCAATTCTCCAACATTCGCGTGTCGCGCGGCTGGCCACCCTGACACCCCAAGGCAGACCCTCGATGACGCCACTGTGGTTCGTCTACGACGGCACCCGCCTCCACTTCGCCACCGGCAAGGACACGGTGGCCGCGCGCAATGTCGCCGCACACCCCGACGTCGTGGTACTTCTCGACAGCGAAGGACGCGGCCGCCACGACAACGTCCTCCGACTGCACGGCCACGCGACCGTGCACACCGGCACGCCCTCACCCTCGTTGCTCGCCCGCTTCGGACGCAAGTATTACCTCGCCGGATGGCGCTCCGAACTGTCGCACCTCACGCGGTGGCGGTTACGCATCCGCTACTACGCCCAACACGAGGGCGCCACCATCACCGTCGAACCCGGCGACGCGGAACTGTTGCGCCTTCCCTGATTCGAGACCTCGCCGTGCGGACGCCTCAACCGGTTAGGCTGAAAACATGCCGTCGGACCGCGCACTCGAGTTCATGAACGCAGCACACCGAGCCCTCCTGCGCGTCACCGGCGGGCGGGTCGGGTGGAGTATCGGCCCGATGCCGACGGTGGAGCTGACGACGGTCGGCCGCAAGACCGGGCGGTTGCACACCGTCATGCTGACCGTGCCGGTACGGGAAGGCGACACCCTCGTTGTGGTGGCCTCACGCGGCGGCGACGACCGCAACCCCGCGTGGTTCCTGAACCTGCGGGACAACCCGGTGGTCCAACTCTCGCTGCAAGGAAAGCCCGCGCAGTCCATGCGGGCCCGCGTGGCAAGTCCCGAAGAGCGGGCCCGTTTGTGGCCGAAAGTGACCGCCGCCTACAAGGGATACGCCGGGTACCAGAAGCGGACGGACCGCGAGATCCCTCTGGTTCTGCTCGATCCGACGCCCTGACATCGGTCACCGTCACAAACCGAGGGATCTCGATCGGCGGGAGTTCACATGGAACCCCCGCCGATCTCACGCGCATGCCGCGGCGCGCCATCCGTGCGTTCGCGCTAGGCGGTGGGCGGCCGCGGCGGGATCCCGAAGCTGCTCACATCGATCACGGTGCCGGTCACCGTGGCCGATTCCTTCTTTGCAGCGAGGAGGACGTAAGAGCCCACGTAGTCCTCGGGCTGAACGTCGAGGTGCAACGCCGTGAATTCTTTCACGACCTCCTTGATCGGAAATGCCTCGCCGATAGGAGAATCCGCCAGCCCCATGGATCCTGGACCCCGCAGGTCCGTCGACATACCGCCCGGTGCGACGGCATTCACCCGGACCTCCGGCGCGAGTTCGTATGCCAGTTGTTTCACCAGACCGACGCCGGCGTGTTTCGACGCGACGTAGAGCGGGCCGCCCCCGGCGGGAAAGAACGCCGCGTTCGACAGTGTGAGGATGATAGATCCGCCCGACTCCTTCAGCGCCGGGAAGGCAGCCTTCGCACCGAGCAGGTATCCCTTGACGTTGACCGAGAAGAGTTCGTCGAATCCTGCCTCGAGTCGATCTGCGGGAGTGTCGGGCAGTGATCCCATGAAGTCCCACAGACCGGCGTTCCCGACGAACGTATCCAGCTTGCCGAACCGTTCGACCGCGGTCTCGCAGGCGCGGTGGTTGTCGTCGTAGCTGGTGACGTCACCGGCGACAGTCGCGATGGCGTCGCCGAGATCGGCGCTGAGCTTCTCGAGCTTCTCTTCGGACTTGTCGAACGCCACCACGCTTGCGCCCTCGGTGACGAAACGCTTCACGATCGCCCTGCCAAGACCCGAGCCGGCGCCGGTGACGACGACGGATACCCCTTCAAGCCAACCCATTTTACGAGCCCTCCTTCACTAGATAGTTTGACGGCAACGCGACATACACTTCGTCGCCGATGACGGTGACCGGGTGCACAGCCACGGGCACCGAAGCCGGCGGACACATGACCTCCCCGGTGCGGAGGCTGAACTTGGCCAGATGCAGACTGCATTCGACGACACCGTCCTCGACCCAGCCCTCGGCGAGCGAAAAGGTCTCGTGTGTACACGTGTCATCGATGCAGAAATACTCGTCTTCGGAGGCGAAGACCGAAACGGGCGGAATGGTGGTCAGCCGCAACCCCTCGTCCTCCGGAAGGTCGTCCACGACACACGCGCGGATCCACTTCTTCTCTTCGATATCCGGAAGATCCTCGTTCACAACGTAATCGGTCATGGCGCTCATAGGAAGATGCTGATGCTGGGGGCCAGTAGCGTGGTCTGCTCGAGGACGGCCTTACGCGACGCGATAGCGAACGGATATCCCGTGGCCTCGAGGTTTGCCGGTCGGAGCACGTCGAATCGCTCACCGACGAACCAGTCCTGGTGTCGCTCCAAGCGGCTCCGGTAGACATAGAAGTTCGATGTGACGTCAAGTTCTCCTGAATCCTTAGCCCTGACACGCACATTGGTGATCAGACGTCGCGTGCGTGAGGGAGGCTCCTCCGACCACGAAACGCCCGACGAGTATCGGCGTACGCGGCCACGGAGAAAGTACTTGTCGTCGTCGATGAAGGCGCTCTCGTCTTCCGACGCGATTTCGCGGCCACGCTCGCGGACGGTCCGCGTCATGCGGGTGGGCACCCAGTAATGGGTGTCCTCGGTGAACAACTCGATCCATTCCTCGAAGCGGTGCTGGTCGAGCAGATCAGCTTCCGCATACAGGAACTGCTCGACATCGTGCTGGGTCTGGGCATCGATCCTGCGGAACACCGACTTCGTCGTGTCGATTGGTTCTGTTGAAATCATGCGTCCTGAACCTTCCTCGTAGAGTCCTCGTTGGCGATCCGCAGTTTGTCGAGTTCCGCGATATCAGCCCACGACATGCCGTTCACCAATTCGCTCCACCGCCGGTAGAAGCCGCGTGCTGCCGTCTCGCTGTACACATCGTTGGACAGGCCGGGAAGGCCGTCCGCATCGCGTTCTTCGTGCCCGAGGCCCATCTGCACGTTGAACGTGTTGTTGCGGGCCTTGAAGCCGCGCAGCACTTGCTGGATCTCGGTCCAGTTCTCGCCGTCGTCGGTCTCGAACGAACCGGCGGGGCTGAATGTGCGCTGCACACCGCGCCGGAGCGCTGCTTTGACGTCGGCGGGCGCATCCTTGGGGACATAGGTCCACGCCCAGACTTCGATCTGACCGGGACCCCGGGGGTGCCACACCCGCATCGTCGCGACCGGACCGAGAAATGAGAAGTTCGGGAAGATGGTATTGTGCCCGAACACCTTGAGTGCGCGTTCTTGCCCGATGCGGCGGTAGACCTCGTCGTGGTTCTGCTCGAGCCACGCCGCGTACTCGGGTCCGAACGTGGGGTCGGGCATCACGAACTGGGGTAGCCAGAAGCTTCCCGACCCGTGCCCGTTGCCGGCGAACTGGCGACCGGGAGCCTCGGCCGGTGGATTCAATACCGCTCCCGCCGCAGGGTCATCGGTCAGAGCCATGAACGCAGAGGCATGCGAGACCGCTGTGTGGTACATGTCGCTCGCGAACTGCTCGGACGCGAACTTCCAGTTGCAGTCGATGGTCCACTTCGAGGTACCACCGACGAACTCGAGGCCGTTGTCCCACCGGTCCACGACGGCGTCGAAGTAGTACGCCATGTCACCGAGGTACTCGTCGAACTCCGGAGTCTCGTCCGACCAGGTTCCGAAGTAGAAGCCCTTGTAGTTGGCGATCCGCGGAACCTTCAGCGCACCCCATTGACTCTTGTCGATCTCGTTGCGGTAGGCGCGATCTTCCTGTGGGACGTTGATGAGGTTGCCCTCGAGGTCGTACGCCCACCCGTGATAGCTGCACGTGAAGGTCTTGCTGGTGCCCTCGTCCGCTCGGCAGATCCGCATCCCGCGGTGCCGGCACTGGTTCAGGAAGGCCCTGACCGACCCGTCCTTTTGCCGCACGACCAGGACAGGGTCCTCGCCCATGTACGTCTGGACGAAGCTTCCCTTCTTCGGCAGCTGCGAATCATGGGCGAGAAAGAGCCAACTGCGACCGAAGACCTTCTCGAGTTCGAGTTCGTAGAGGTCGGGGTCGGTGTAGATGCGTGGGTTGTTGTAACCGCGCTCGGGGTCGACGAGTTCGTTCAGGTCGATCATGACTGTTCTCCTGCAGTGGTCGAGAGCTCAGGGTCGTGAGCCGGAGGCTCCAGGAAGTGGTGGCCCCAGATACTGGGGGCGTCGTAGTGGCCGACCTTCCACACCGCGTCGTCGACCAATCGTCCGTTCCAGCCGTATTCGACGGCGAAACCCGACGGCGTGACGACATAGAAGGAGGTCATCCGGTCGTTGGTGTGCTCACCGATCGTCATCAGAACCTTGTAAGGCCCGTTCTCGACGATGTCGAGTGCGCGCCCGACGGCCTCGAGCGAGTCGACCTCGACCATCAGGTGACCGAGACCGGGGAGCGGTCCGGGAATCGCGGCGAACGCTATCGTGTGATGGCGCGGGTTACAGCGCATGAAGATGCCGTTTTCCGGGCCGAGCGCGATGGTGTCGCTGATCTTGAAGCCGAGCACCGACTGGTAGAACTCCGAGCTACGGTGGCCATCGGTCGTGAAGAGAAACACGTGTCCGAGTCCGAGGTCACCACAGACGAACCGGATACCCCGTGGAGAGACGAACGGCGCATTGTTCGATTCCTGTCCGACGTGCGCCTCGATCCGGTTCCCGTCGACGTCGGCGAACGTGACCAGCCGCTGCACGCGACGTGTCGCTGCCAGATCCGGGTCTTCCTTCACCGCGACCGACGCTGCACCGAGGTCGGCAACGAGATGGTCGAGATCTGCGTCGCAGGCGACCTCGAAGCCCAGAGCGATCAGCGTGTCGGGACCGGGCGGGCCGTCCTCGACAACCAGCCGGAACGCGCGGTCGTCGGTGCGGAACATCGCGGTCGATGCGTCAGGACCGTCGATGAGCTGGGCGCCGAGGACTTCGGTGCCGAACTGTTTCCATTCATCGAGGGGACCGCGAACGACCAGATAGCCCAGCGCTGCGATATTGCTCATGCTTGCAACCTCCATTGGTTTTCGTGATTGCGAGCTTGCGTCGCCGACCCACGGACTCCGCCAAAGTGTCCCGACGGCCGGAACACTTTTGTGCCGGAGGTCTCACCGCAGGACAGAGTCGAAGGGTCGGCTCACTGCCCGCGCATGTTGTCGAACGTGCTCGCAGATCCCGACCTCATTTCTGCACCCACCGAGCAAGGAGACACAGATGACTGGAACCGACACCGCGGTAATCGCCGACCGGTTCGTAGACCTTCCGAACTTTCGGGTCCACTACATCGAGGCTGGTAGCGGGCACCCGGTGGTGTTGCTGCACGGCAGTGGGCCGGGCGCGACGGGTGCAACCAACTTCAGCCCGAACATCGAAGCCCTCGCGGAGCATTTCCATGTGATCGCTCCGGATATGCCCGGGTGGGGCGAGAGCGACACCCAGAACGACGACACCGGCCGTGACCACGTGGCTGTGCTCATCGCCCTTCTCGACGAGCTCGGGATCGAGAAGGCAGCCCTCGTCGGTAACTCGATGGGCGGCATCACCGCGGTGACCACTGCGATTCAGCATCCCGATCGCGTGTCACACCTGATCACGATGGGCGCGCCCGCGCCGGTACAGCCGCTGTTCTCGGCGGGCAACGGTCCGTCCGAAGGCATCAGCGTGCTCCTGCACGCCTACCGCGAACCGACCATGGAGAACATGAAGCGGCTGGTGCAAGTTATGTGCTTCGACCAGTCGACGGCGACGGACGAACTCGCGCAGGCACGCTCGCAGGCAGCGAACGCACGGCCCGACCACCTCGACAGCTGGAACAGCCAGTTCTCGGGGGGATGGAAGCTGCCTGCGTACTTCTCACTGACCGGACAGGTCGGCAGGATCACCGCCCCGACGATGGCGATTCACGGCCGCGACGACCGCGTCGTGAACTTCGAGCACAGCCTGCACCTGGTGACCCAGATTCCGGACAGCCGGATGGTCCTTTTGAATCGTTGCGGTCACTGGGCGCAGATCGAGCACGCGGCCGAGTTCAATCGACTCGTGACCGGGTTCGTCAGCAACTAGGGATGACTTCTCGGTCTCACCGGCCGTACAGGAACTCCATGTCATCGACCAGCCCGACGTCGGTGTGCTCTTCGATGGCATGGAGTTCCACTCCGAGGACGCCATCCCGATGAACCTGGGCTGTACCCCCGATCACTCATACCGTCGAGCACATCGGAGAAGCGCTCGTCGCGATGCCCGCAACGACCCCACTCGGTCTCGACCTGAACGGAGGACACGCTGTGTCCACAACGCACCACGTCATCGTGGGAGCTAGCATCGCCGGCGTCTCTGCCGCAGTCTCGATGCGTGAGAAGGGATTTGACGGATCGATCACGATTATCGAAGCTGAGAATCGCCAACCCTACGAGCGCCCCCCACTGTCGAAGACGGCGGATCCCGAGAGCGCCCTGCGCCCCCT
This sequence comes from Rhodococcus sp. (in: high G+C Gram-positive bacteria), assembly GCF_049286785.1. Classification (GTDB taxonomy): domain Bacteria; phylum Actinomycetota; class Actinomycetes; order Mycobacteriales; family Mycobacteriaceae; genus Rhodococcus_F. The sequence continues at coordinate 6,629 of NZ_JBAQEO010000009.1, forward strand.
GCTGCCCCCAGATTCTTACTCCGCAAAGCAGATCGACCTCCGCTTGGGTACGACGGTGGAGCGTCTCGACGTCGACCGTCGGCGTGTAGTCCTGGGTGACGGCGACGAACTACGTGCGGATCTGGTCCTGCTCGCCACAGGAGTCTCAGCGCGACGCCTTGGCGTTCCGGGTGAAGACCTCGACCACGTCTTGACCCTGCGCAACGCCGACGATGCATCGAGAATCTTCTCCGGGTTCTCTTCCGGCGGTCCTCTGGTCATTGTCGGGGGCGGATTCATCGGGCTCGAGGCCGCCGCCGTGGCCCGGACCATGGGAATCGACGTGACCGTGGTCGAGACCGAGGAACTGCCCTTGCTGCGACCACTCGGGCGCTCGGCCGCGGAGTTGATGATGGAACTGCACCGGCAGCATGGAGTTCGGGTGCTGACCAACCACACGGTGGCGGCGTTCCTCGGCACAACTGCGGTGGAACAGGTCCAGCTGACCGGCGGAGAAACCTTGCCTGCGGCCTCGGTCATCGTCGGCTGCGGTGTGGTACCCAACGACGAACTCGCTTCGGCCGCAGGTGTGTACTGCGATGGCGGAGTCGTTGTCGACGTCTCCGGCCGCACCAGCAATCCTTGGATCTGGGCTGCAGGTGATGTCGCCAACCAGCCGCACCCCCACGTCGCTCGCCGGGAACGAATCGAGCACTGGGATGTCGCCCTACGCCACGGAACTGCGGTGGGCGCATCCATGGTCGGACATGTAACGGAGAACAGCGAACTCCCCTACTTCTGGTCTGACCAGTACGGGTTAACGCTGCAGGCGTACGGCAGGGGACGGCCCGGCGACCGGATCGTCCTCCGCGAAGGCGCGACACCGGACCGCTTCGTCGCATTCTGGCTCCGCAACGGATACCTCGCCGCGGTCGCCGGCCTCGCCGAAACGAAGTCGGTGCGCGCCGCCAAGAAGCTCGTGGAGGCGCGTGCGGCGATCTCCCCGGCAGTGCTCGCCGATCCATCGACCAACCTGCGCGAACTGACACGAAACCTTGCAAGTAAGCCCGCCGTAACTGTCTGACTGAGTTCTACCGGAACAGTTCATTCGGTTCTGACGTGCTGGGGATGTCCGCAGGCCTTACACAACCGATCGTGGTTGGGTGGCCTACCTTTCAACCGTCGTTTCTGGCTGGTTTGCAACCGCCGTCGACATCTGTCAGCTGACACCGCATAGAACCTCGGACTGAGGCCCCACGACTCATAAGATGCTCCTCGATCTCGGGCTATTGCAGCCTTCGCAGGTCGCGAATTATCCCAGGCCAGGGTGCCATTCTCCGTTTGTCACACGGGTTTTCCCTCACACGGGACCTCCGACACGCCGTTGCGCGGGAATTTCTGAAGAGTCGACGCGAAGCGTTGACAGGCCTGAGTACTAGAGCGTACGTTCTACTAGAACGCACGCTCTAGTGACGGGAATCACCATGGCAGAACAAATGGCCGCACTGTCCACCGCCAATGCCCCATCCGTCCTCTGGAAAGCCTTCGACGTACTCAAAACCTTCAACCAGAGCCAACGTGTGCTGTCACTGAGCGAGATCGCGCGCAGGAGTGGGCTACCGAAGTCCACCGCTCACCGGATACTGACCATGCTCCTGGAGGTCAAGGCCGTCGAACGAAGGGGTCAGGATTATCGAATCGGCCTTCGGATGTTCGTCATGGGGACGTGCTCGACCGAGGTTCAGCTCAGAGACGTCGCACTACCTCACCTCGAACGCTTGCGACGAGTGACACGGCAAACCGTGCATCTCGCCGTCCTCGAAGGCGCCGATGTCGTGTACCTGGAGAAGCTTCCCAGCTATGCATCCCCAGCGACGCCGGCGGTGATTGGTGGCCGGTTGCGTGCCGAATCGACCGGCGTCGGTAAGGCTCTCCTCGCGTTCGGTGACCGCACTCCCGATTTGGGATCGGCATGGGACAAGAAGATGGCTTCGACCCTCGGGCGGACACAACCGCTTCAGGACTATCTCCAGAACGTTCGCCGAAGCGGCATTGCAGGAGACCGCGAAGAAGCTGCCCGAGGACTCGCGTGCGTGGCAACTCCGATCATCATCGGGTCGAAGGCCGTGGCTGCGATTTCCGTCGGCTTCAGTGCAAGCGCCGGAAGCGGAGAACTGTTTGTCAACCCGCTCCGAGAAACAAGCGCCGCGGTGAGTCGCGCCCTGGCGGGGACGTCGTCCAACACCTACGACCGTAGTACTTTGAAACTGTGAACGGCACGTCGACAACTATCCCGACCAACTCCAAAGAAGCCATTTTGGATGCCGCAGAGGAATTGATGGCAAACGTCGGCTACGAAAGGGCATCGATCGCCCAGATCTGCCGAGAATCCGGGCTTCCTGTCGGATCGGTGTACCACCACTTCGGCAGCAAGGCCGGGTTGCTGTCCGCCATCATGGAGCGCGGCAGCCTACGTTTCTTCGCGACGATGCCGCAGGCCGACGCCGACCGGTCGATCTCAGAAGAGCAGCGTATGCGCGACTACTGGCTCAGTGCCGCAGACGCCATCTACGCCAACTTCAACTATTTCACCCTCGAGGCCGACATGATGCGCTCCAAGAATCAGGACGAAGACATCGCGCGCACCGCGGCTCGTGTCCGGGAAATCATCCACGAGCGGATGGAAGCGGTCATCTTCCCGTACGCGCGGCACCTGGGGATCACCAACCCGGAGCAGCTCGCTCAACGTCTCGTCACCTCCTCCGTGGTCTTCACCCGCGGAGCACTGATCGAAGCCGGCCACGACCTCGAACGCCTTCGCATCCTCATGGCCGATCTCTACTCACTGCTCCACGCCGCAATTCTCCAGGCTGCCGAAGCCGAGGAATGAGCTCGCCCCCGAAACAGCCGACAAGTGGCTAACCTCGATCTTTCGCGATCTCGAACTGCCGGACCGACTTTCGCCCCGGTCGCTGCTTCAACCTCCTTTCCGGTTGGTTCTGCGCGAAGTCGTGCAGAGGTAGGTTCTCCAGACCGGTGTCCTTCGAGGCTCGGATCCGGTCCGAGGACCCCGGTGGCCTCGACCACCCACGCTCCGTAGCGTGGGTTGCCGTCGGCGTTGTAGGCGGGTGTCCACGCATCGGCGGGAATATCACCGAGACGGGCGACCATCCGTCCGACCCGGCCGCCCTTGGCGGTGAAGGGAAACTGCCGCAAGAATTCTCGGGTCAGTTCGATGTGGTCGACGGCGGTGTTGGAGCCTGGCGTTGCCGGGGCGCAGCGTGAACGCGAGGGGTTCACCGGTGGCGTCGGGGCCGTGGTCGACGAACCCGAGCAGCGGGTGAAACCCAAAACCGCGCTGGTAGGTCGGGGCTGCCCATGCCAGTTGAATGTGCGGTGACCAAGGTGGCGTCGAAGTCGATGATCAAGCGGTTCTGCGCGTCGATGTCGTGATCGGGCGCATGCTCACCAGCGTCAAACCACGTTGCGGGCTGCTGCTCGGACGGTGTTGATCGCGGCGAGGGCTTGGGCGTGTCGGCTGCGAGAGTGGAGATCAGCCGGGGACCAGATCGTTGTCCTTGCTTTCGCGCACCAGGACGATGAAGACTGCACTGATCAAGGACACGACCACGAGATAGGCCGCAACGACGCTGATACTCGAGTTCGAGGCGGCATAGAGTGAAGCAGCGATCACGGGGGCGAACCCGGCGCCGACGAGTCCGGACAGTTGGTATCCCAGCGAGGCTCCTGTGTACCGACTGGAGGTTCCGAACTGCTCGGAAATGAACGCAACCATCGGTCCGAAGCAGGCAGCCTGGCAGACTGACAGAGCGAGTACGAATCCGGCGACAGCCGTGCCGAAATGCCCTGAACTCACCATTAACATCGTCGGGTAGGCGACGACGCCGAGACCCAACACCCCGGCGAGCATCACCGGTCGCCGCCCGACGCGATCAGAAAGTCGTGCATAGAACAGCACCGTGAAGATCGCCAGGAATTGGCTGATCCCGAATGCTGTCAATGCTTCCGAGCGAGTGACGCCGGACAACACCGCCAGGGTGATGCCGAAGGTCGAGAGCATTGCCGTCACCGACATTGCGGCAATTCCCGCCAGCGCCACGTAAATGACCGGCTTCGGGTTCGCGAGGATCGCGAAGATCGGGGCCCTTCCTTCCTGATTGCGCTCGCGTCTTTCCGCTTCGGCGACGAACAGCGGACTCTCTGCTATTTGCGCTCGGATGTACAGTCCGAAGATCAGAAGGATGCCGGAGACGAAGAAGGGAACACGCCACCCCCATGTCAGGAACTGGTGTTCCGGCAGCGTGGCCATCACCGTCATCGCGATCGTGCCGAGGACCGTTCCCGTCGGGGCGCCCGCATTCGCGAAGGCAGCCGAGAAGCCACGCTTATCCTTCTCCGAGTGCTCGAGGGCCATCAACGCGGCTCCACCCCACTCGCCGCCGATAGCGATGCCCTGACATACACGCAGAAGCGTCAAAATGATTGCGCCCCAGGAACC
>NZ_JBAQEO010000010.1:0-7910 GCF_049286785.1 Rhodococcus sp. (in: high G+C Gram-positive bacteria)
GGCGACACCCTGCCGCGTCGAGTGATCGGCCCGCACAGCATCGCCAGCTTCACCACCGAATATCGCGCCTTCCTCTTCAATATCTGGGGCACGTTCCATTGGGTCGGCGTGGAGGGTGTCGAGGATCCCTGGATCAACCAGGATCCGGGTTGGGTCGACGGCTTCGGTTACGACGAGGAAGGCGCCAGGATCGATCCCCGCAAACGCGACGGTCTGTACGTGGGCCCCTCACGCGGACATATCGACAACGACAAGGCAAGCGAGGTCGGCATGGCACGCGCCTACGGCTACGGCGCCACGATGGGTGCCTGGTGCACCGACTACCTCGCCTATTGGGCCGGCCATGAGGGCATGGTCCGGCATACCAAGGCCGACTTCCGTGCGCCCGCCTTCGAAGGTGATGCGACGTACTTCGACGCCGAAATCATCGGCAAGGAAACCGACTCGATCTGGGGCGTACCGCTCGTGCAGATCAAGCTGCGCCTCACCAGCCAGGACGGTTCCGTGCTGGTGTCCTGCACCGCCGAGGTCGAGCTGCCGTACTGACGGCGCCGAAAAACGACAGGGAGTCAGCTATGAGTACCGAGACCAAGACGAACGCCGAGGCCGAGCGGTCCGTCTCGATCGTGTCGGGACCGCCGCTCAGCGCCGAACCAGGCCTCGGATCCCTTACGCTGCCCGGCTTCCTGCGTGAGGTCACCGAGATGTACGGCGACCGCGAAGCGCTCGTCATGCACACCCCCGAAGGCGTCACCCGCTGGACCTACACGGATCTGTGGGAGCGCTCGATCGAGGTGGCGCGAGCGCTGCGCGGAGCCGGGCTGGGTAAGGACGGCCGCGTGGGCGTGCTGATGACGAACCGCGCCGAGTGGCTGTCGGCGGTATTCGGCACAACTCTCGCGGGGGGTGTGGCCGTCACCCTCAGTACGTTCTCTACCCCGGCGGAGCTGGACTTCATGCTCGAGGTCTCCGGCGTCTCGGTGCTGCTGTTCGAGCACAAGGTGCTGAACAAAGACCTTGCAGCGGCCCTGACCGAGCTGGAGCCACGAATCGGCACGGCAGCACCGGGTGCGCTGCAATCGACGCAGTACCCCTTTCTGCGCCGACTCGCCATGGTCGGGGACGGCCCGGGTGTCGGGGCGATCGAGACCTGGGACGACTTCCTTGCGCGGGGTCATACCCAACCGCGTGAGTTGATCGAGGCGTCCGCTGCGGCGGTGCTCCCCAGTGATGCTGCTGTGCTGTTCTTTTCATCCGGCTCGACGAGCAAGCCGAAGGGCATCCTCAGCGCACATCGCGGCGTCGCCATACAGATGTGGCGCTTCCGGCGGATGTACCACTTCGGCCCGGATGACAACATCCGCTGCTGGACGGCGAACGGTTTCTTCTGGTCCGGGAACTTCGCCATGGCACTGGGCAACACCTTGGCCAGCGGTGGCTCCCTCGTACTGCAACCCACTTTCGACGCCGCGGGAGCGCTCGACCTCATCGAGACGGAGCGGGTGAACTTTCCCTTCGCCTGGCCGCACCAGTGGGCGCAGCTCGAATCCGCGCCCAACTGGAGCAATGCGGATTTGAGCAGCTTGCGGTTCGTCGATTTCAACACCCCGGTGGCCCGCCACCCCACGGTGACGGCCACATGGTTCGAACCCACCCATGCCTATGGAAACACTGAAACATTCACGATAACCACGTGTTTCCCCGCCAACACTCCCGACGAGGTGGCCGGCGGAAGCAGCGGTGAAGCACTGCCGGGCGTGACGCTCAAGATCGTCGATCCCCACACCGGCATCGTCGTTCCGGTCGGCGAGCGCGGGGAGATCTGTGTCAAGGGCCCCACCCTCATGCTCGGTTATATCGGCACACCGCTCACCGAGACGCTCGACGAAGAGGGGTTCTTTCACACCGGCGACGGCGGCTACGTCGACGACAGCGGCCGACTCTTCTGGGAAGGCCGCCTCACCGACATCATCAAGACCGGTGGTGCGAACGTCTCACCGCTGGAGGTCGACGAGGCCCTGGTCGCCCATCCCGGCGTCAAGGTCACCCGCACCGTCGGCATCCCACACGACACACTCGGCGAAGTCGTTGTCGCCTGCATCGTGCCGCACAAACGGGATGGCCTCGACGCAGAGCAGATCCGCGCGTACCTCCGGGAAAGACTGGCCAGCTACAAGGTTCCGCGCCAAGTGCTGTTCTTCCACGACGACGAGATCGTGCTCACGGGCACTGCAAAGATCAAGACCGGTGAGATTCGCGAACTGGCCATCAAACGGTTACAGGCATAGCCGCACGTCCGAGACCGCATCCCAGATCAGGCCCGCCGGACCCGGCGGGCCTGATCTGCATTCCTGTCGTCAGTCTCGCTTCTACTGCACTGCAACCACGTACCGCTCGGCCAAGAGCCTCCGGTGCTGCGCGGGCGAGCCGAAAAGTGAACGGTTGAGCGTGGCGCGCTTGAGATAGACGTGGATGCCACTTTCCCACGTGTAGCCCATTCCCCCGTGGAGTTGCATCGCCTTACCAGCAACATCGACGGCCGCGGCGCAGGCGTAGGACTTCGCCATCGACGCGGCGACGGCAGCATTCGGATCGTCCTCGGCCTGGCTTCGCACGGCCGCTGCGACCAATTTCCGGGACACCGTCACCTGGACGAGCATGTCCGCGCACGCGTGCTTCACAGCTTGGAAGGAACCGATCTTGCGTCCGAACTGTTCGCGTACACCGGCGTAGGTCACGGTGGCGTCGAGCATGGCCTCGCTCAGCCCCAAGCTGTCGCAGGCGACAGCGACAGCGGCTCGATCGCGCAGGCGCTGGAAGGCATGCTGCGGATCACCGTGGAACTGCCACAACGACTCCGGGCGCACCTCGACACCGTCGGCGATGACACGACCGAAGCAGCGGGTGGCATCGAGGACCGGTTGTTCCGTTACGGTCAGTCCGACCGTTCGAGGATCGACGGCCACGACGACGGGTGTTCCCTCCGGATCGAGGGCCGGCAGGAGGAGTCGGTCGGCGGCAGGTGCGTCGAGCACGAAGGTCGCTGCGCCCTGCACAGTGAGCCCGACCGGAGTTCGCGTGATGCGGAAGGGCCTCTCCGACGGGGTCTCGCCCGCCAGCGCAACGACCGGAACGGCCGCGCCCGACACGGTATGGCCGAGCAGTTGATCCCTCCCCTGGCACGGCTCCAGCAGGTTCAGCGCGCCGAGCCCGAGGACGCCGACCGCCGGGTACGGGCCCGGCGCGGCCGCACGTCCGATTTCTCGGAGTATCACGGCAACCTCGGCGAAGGTCGCGTCCGCACCGTCGAACCTTGCCGGCGCCTCGAGGCCCAGCCACCCGGACCTGGCGATCAGCGTCCAGTCGACGGCGGTGTGCGCTGCGTTCCTCGCGAGTAGATCGCGTGCTACGACGCGTAATTCGTCGTGGAACTCGGTGAGGTCACCGACGTGGGACATCAGTTCGCCCGTGCTTCGTGGGGAAAGACGGGTTCGCGGGGAAGGCCCAGTCCCCGCTCCCCGATGATGGTTCGCTGGATTTCGCTCGTTCCACCCGGAATGGTCCACTCCCACGAGCCGATGAAGTCGAGAACCCAGCTCCCCGATTCCCATCCGCTCGACAGCGGCTTGCGCAAATCGGTGTGGGCGGCGAGCCCCGCCACCTCGGCGCCGAAGTCCGTCATCCGTTGCAGCAGTTCGCTGTAATACAACTTCACGATCGACGCGTCGGCCGGGCCGGGGTGGTCACCGGCCGCGAACTCCGCGCAGAGGGCGCGCAGGCCGGTGAGCTCGATCTCCAGCACCGCGAGCTGGTCGGCCACTCGTGGATCGTCGAGCGGCGGCGGCCCACAGGGTCCTGGCCGCGCACACAGCTCGACGAGCCGGCGAAACCCACCGTTCCCCAGCCGCTCGGCCAGTTCCAGCATGGTCATGCCGCGTTCGGCGCCGAGCGTCTCCTGCGCCACCCGCCAGCCTTCGTTTTCTGGTCCGACGAGAGCGGTGACCGGGATCGCGACGTCGCTGAGGAAAATCTCGCAGAAGTGTGATTCGCCGGTCGCCTGGCGTATCGGGCGGACGTCGATGCCGGGTGACCGCATGTCCATCAGGAAATAGGAGATTCCGCGCCGCTTGGGTGCGTCGGGGTCGGTGCGGGCCAGTAGCAGACACCAGTCGGCGTGCATCGCGCCGCTGGCCCACAACTTCTGTCCGTTGACGATGTAGACGTCGCGTTCCTTGCGGGCGGTCGTCTTCAGTGCGGCCATGTCCGATCCTGCGCCCGGCTCCGAAAAGCCCTGGCACCAGATCTCGCCGTCCAGGATCGCCGGGAGATGCCGCTTCTGCTGTTCGGCAGTGCCTGCGGCGAGCAGGGTGGACGCTGCGTGGTGGATCGACACGAACGGCAGGACCAGCCGGGGAGCGTCGTGGCCGGCGAGCTCCTGATACAGCACGATCTGTTCGGCGACGGACATGCCGCCGCCCCACTCCTTCGGCCAGTGCGGTACGGCGAAACCGGCGGTGCGAAGCTCCTGGAACCAGTCCTTCTGGAAGTGGACGAAGGCCTCGTTCGAGACGCCCGTCTGCGCGTGCCGCCATTCTGCGGGGATGTGCCCGCGGCACCAATCCCGCACATCGGCCCGGAACTCGTGCAGGGCTGGGGTCTGAGTTGTCACCGGCTGCGCTCCCTGAGCGCGAGCAACCGTTCCCGATGTTCGGCGGACTGCATGGTCACGACTTCGGCAGCGAAGCCGGCCTGCATCGGACCACCGAGTGCCTGGGACAGATACATGTTGACGACGCGCTTGGTGCTTCGCAGCGCCTCCCCCGGCTGTGCGGCCAAGCGGTCGGCGAGGCGCCGGGCCTCACCCGCGAGGTCGTCCGGCGCGGTGATACGACTGGCGAGTCCCAGTTCGACCGCGGTGGATGCGGAGATGCGGTCGCCGGTGTACAGGTACTCCCGAGATCTCAGGATCGGGGTGAGCAGCGGCCAGAATGCGGCACCTCCGTCACCGGCCGCCAGGCCGACGGCGACGTGCGGATCTGCCAGGTGCGCTTTCTCGGACATGAGAACAATGTCGCACAGCACCGCCACGCTGCAGCCCAGACCGACTGCCGGACCGTTGACTGCGGCGATCACCGGCAATGGGAACCGCAGCATCTCGTCGATGATCTGGGCGCCCTCGCGGATGCTCTCGTCCCGAGCGATCGGATCGTCGAGGAACGAGGTGATCCAGTCGAGATCCCCGCCGGCACTGAACGCTCTACCTGCCCCGGTGAGGATTACCACCGCAGCCCCGGGGTCGGCGGCCAGCTGCCGCCAGACGTTGGCAAACGCCCAGTGCAGGTCTTTGTTGACGGCATTCAGCTCGGCAGGCCGATTGATGACAACCGTACGGATGGGTCCATCGCATTCGACGAGCAGCTCGTCGGGTAGATCGTATTTCATGGCATTACTCGTTCGGGGGCGTCGCTGAACAGACCGGTCAGGCCCCGACGGCCCACGCGCTGCGTCAAGGTGTCACGGGTTGTGGACGGGCCCAGCGGCAGCCGCCGAATCGGCAGACTGTATCGCGAGAGCCACGACAGGGTGGTCTCGTCGCAGAAGCCGGTGGCGCCGTGCAACTGATGCGCGACGCGGAACACGATCTCGGCCGCCTCGAGGGCCGCCAGCCGCAGCGCGAGTGCGTCGTCGAGCGCATCGCCGTTTCCGGTCTGAATACTCCACAAGGCGTACTTGGCAAGCACTTCGACGCCGCTGCGCTCCACCTCCGCATCGGTGAGCTGGAACTGCACGCTCTGCAGCCGTGCGAGAGGGCTACCGAATTGTTCGCGCATGAGCACGTGCGCCCGTGTGAGGTCGATCGCCCGGTCGAGTAACCCGAGGAGTGTCCAGCACGGCAGGACCAGGCCGAGCGCCACATCCTTGACGCCGTTGTCGTCGATCGGCTGCAGGTCGAGTTGGGCAACAAACGCCGACACGCGCTGGGACACACTCGGCTCGCGGGCCACTGCGATGCTGCGAGAACCGTCCAATGTCACTGCTGCCCAACGGAGATCAAGGCAGGCCACGGGTCCGGAGGGCCTGAAATCGGCGACCACCACCAGGCCGTCGACGTCCAGGTCCGTCGGTGCTGCCAGGCGTTCGGCGACCGGATAGGGTACGGCCCAATAGCCCGCGCCACGGCACAAGGCAGCGGCTGCTTCGAGCTCGTCGGTATCGCCGCGGGGGTTGAGATCCCACGCGCCGAGCTCGCCGAGGACGGGTGCCAGGATGCTCTCCCGGAGACTCGGTTTCTGTTCGACCAGTTGAACCAGTTTGTCTCCGCCCGCCGCCTCGAACGCTCGAACCGCCTGTCTCCCGTACTCGCTCGCTTCGTCGCACAAATCGATGATCATGAGGCGGCCAGCAGAGATCGTGCCAGCAGTATCCGCTGCATCTCGATGCTCCCGGATGCGACGGTCGCGGCCTGTGAGTAGCGCCAGTGATCCTCCACCGCATAGCGGAACCGTTCGGCCTCTTCGTTGTTCACTTCGCCGCCCGGACTCACCTCGGTCGGCGGAGCGTATGCGGCGATCTCGACAAGTACCTCGGCGCTGTCCTGATCGAGTGTGGTGACCGCAATCCGGTACGCCGCTGCGTCTGCCGGTTCTACCCTGCCTTCACTCTGTAGCGACACCACCTTGTAGGCAAGCAGCCGGGCGCGCCGGCAGTGCGTGAGCATCCGTGTCCACCGTCCTCGAAGTTCTGCCGGAAGTTCGTCCCACCGGTCGCCGAGCACCGACGGTGCAGCCTGCAACAGACGCTCGCAGCGCGCGTAACGAGCGATGCCTACACGTTCGTATGCCAGGACTTCCTGTACCACCGACCATCCCTCGTCGACAGTGCCCAGTACGTCCGCTTCGGTGACCCTGACATTGTTGAAGAAGACTTCGTTGAGGTGGTGCGGTCCCAACATGGCCCGGATGGGCCGGACCTCGATGGCCGGGTCGGACATCGGCACCAGAAAAACTGTCAGGCCTTGCTGCTTCTTCGGACCCGTTGAAGTCCTTGCCAACAGGAAGCACCACTGCGCCATCGTGGCGTAGGAGGTCCAGATCTTCTGCCCTGATATGAGCCAGCCGTCTCCGTCGCGCCGGGCAGCCGTGCGCAACGAGGCCAGGTCGGAACCGGAGTTGGGCTCGCTGAATCCCTGGCACCAGATCATGTCGCCGTGTGCGATCGGCGGAAGATGCTTGCTCTGTTGCTCAGGGGTGCCGTGCCGCATGATCGTCGGGCCCACCCAGTTGACCCCCATGTACTGCGCGCCTCGTGGTTCGTGGTGCGCCCACATCTCCTCACGGACCACGGCCTGTTCCCAGATCGAGGCACCGCGGCCGCCGAATTCCTCGGGCCAGGCAAGGCACAGGAGGCCCTTGTCGGCGAGAAGACGGCAGAACTGTTGAGCGGTGTCGAGATCGGCTGGGTCATCGGTGAACGCCCCGCGGAAGTCTGCAGGGACGCGCTCCTTCACCAGCCAGCGCAGCTCACCTCGCAACGCCGTCGCAGCCTCACTCATCGTGAAGTCCATGCCCCGGACATTACTTCAATCATAATAAGGATAGCAATACTTGAATGGTCGGGTCGGGGAGGTTAAACTTTCGAACATGATCAAAAGGCGGCCCGAGTGACCACAGCCAGCAACGGGCGGGTGACTGCCACCGGACGGGGACGGGTTCCGCAGCGTCGCATCGCCGAGACGGTAGCCGCCGAAATACGCGACCACATTCTCGCCGACGACGACTACCGGCTGCCAACTCAGGAGCAACTGGTGAGGGACTTCGGTGTCAGCTATCCCTCGATCCGTGAGGCGCTCCGCATTCTGGAGACCGAGGGCTTGGTCACGGTGCGTCGTGGCAACGTCGGGGGTGCTGATG
>NZ_JBAQEO010000011.1:0-1508 GCF_049286785.1 Rhodococcus sp. (in: high G+C Gram-positive bacteria)
GGGCGGTTGTTGGACCTTCTACAGCGCCCTACACCCCGATGAAGTCATCAATGCCCAGCCGGGCGAGAGTTTCAGCATCGGCGGAGGAATCCGTGGTCTCGACGTCGGCGAGCAGGTCGACTTCGAATGGGAGTCGGTCATCGATCAGGACGGATACAAATTCCGTGCGATCAAGGTCAGGCCGCGGCGGGAGATCCCACCTTGGCGCGTCGAACGAATCGGTGGGTAGCGCTCGGAGTTGCCGAGGATCGGTGTTCGGTCGGCGATCCTTGATCAGGGGGCACTATTGACCGAACGTGAAGCGCAGGTTCGCGTTGATGAGTTCGTTCACTCACTTGCGCATGCGGACGGTCGCCTCCCCGCCTGGGACCGGTTAGTCGACGATCAATGTCCAGGACAGAGTGGTGCTGCCGTGTGGTGGGCCAACGATGTCGAAGCGGATCCGTGCATCCGGTCGCCACCGCCAGATCGATGTCCATACGACGAGATTCGGGTCGACAGCTTCGGCAATCGTCGGACGCTGTTCGTCGTTGTGCAGGATCAGCACGGACGAACCGGGTCACGGTGAGGGTTCGTAAGGGCTTCGTAGACGATGCGAGGCGGCGGTGGTTGGGTCCGGCGCCGACTGGCAATTTCGGGCACACCGAACCATATCCCTGCCCAAACTTTTCGATTGTCAATCGATGACCGGTTTATCCGCTCCGCGGCTGGTCGTCGCCATGATCAGGAAGTAGTCAGACATTGGCCGGCTTCTTCGACGGCGTTGGCATCCTCGGGGAAGAACATCGCCGTGTCCGGCCACACAGTGCTCTGCCGCGCTGATTGATCCACACTGACGAGTGCCCCGAGGACACTGTCTGCGTTCGCCGTCAGCGCTTGGCCCTCCGCTGGCGACGGGCCTGCGCCTAATCCCCACACTCCGCGGGAGATCGAGCCGTCGCTTCTTCTGAACTCCATGGCGATCGCGTAGTAGTTGTCGAACGGCACGGACCCCGTACTGCGGGTCCAGGGGTCGTGGACAGCAACCGCGTCGATCGGCTCGATCGGGTCAGTAGCCGGCCTACTTGCGATCAGATCCATCACGGTGGAGTCGACGGCAAGACAATCCGCGTCAGGCGCTCGGCGAATGTCGGCGACAACGACGGCCGCCAGCCACGTAACCGCGGCAGCTGCGATCACCGCGACCATCACTGCGCGCCATGACCAACCCGCCTGTCTGGCCATCTGTCCGCCTCCCCGAGCTCACGCCGTGATCTGACCGAGCGTAATCGCGTTCACCGTCTCGGCCGCTTGTTCCGACACCTCACGGACTCTCTGTTGTTGTCCGCTGGCGGATCCCGCCACGGGGTATCGGGCGGCGGCTCATCCCGCGCACGTTAGATCCACAACGAGGAGCTCTTCGCGGTAATCCCCGTCGTCACCTTCAGCCGTTGGATAGGTGTACACGCCCACTGGACTGCGGCGGAGTTCGTACTCGCGCGCAGTTCCCGGTAGATACTGGCTCGCGA
>NZ_JBAQEO010000012.1:0-3027 GCF_049286785.1 Rhodococcus sp. (in: high G+C Gram-positive bacteria)
CGACGAAATTGAGTGAGTCGCTCCAACCGCGGTCTGTATTTCAGTGTCGGAGGTTTGCTCGGGATGGGGGACCCAGGCGCGGGATACCTGATATGGCTCGCTCTGCTCCCAAACGCATCAGCACTGCTACCGAAATCCGAGCCGTACCCGTATTTCAGTGTCGGAGGTTTGCTCGGGATGGGGGGCCCAGGCGCGGGATACCTGATATGGCTCGGCGTGCCTACCGTAATAATTTCTCTAACCCATGCAAGGTATGCGCATGGATTCCTCGGGGGCGGTACTTCTCAGTGACGATCAATGGGCACTCGAAGTACTGCTGCCACATCGGCCGTACGCAACAAACAACGTCAAGAGCGGGCAGTACCGCATGAGCCGCGAGGAAGCGTTGGCGATGCGCTACGTCGAGCACTCACCGCATGCGCTCCTGGGATCCATCGTGATCGACGTCGACAACCCAGACGCTGCTATGCGTGCCTTCGAACAGCCCAGCGACCACCCGGCGCCCTCCTGGGTCGCCCAGACCATCAAGGGCCCGCATGCGGGGTACGCGCATCTCGGCTGGTGGCTCGCCGCTCCTGTCTGCCGCACAGACTCGGCGCGGTTGCAGCCGCTCCGGTTCGCTCAACGCATCGAGGCAGGACTGAGAGTCTCTGTAGGCGGCGACTTCTCATATGGCGGACAGCTCACCAAGAACCCCATTCACCCTGACTGGGAAACGATCTACGGGCCAGCGCAACCCTACGAACTTCGTGACCTAACCACGATCCATACCCCACGGCAGATGCCGCGCCGGCCCGACCGCGCGGCCGGCCTTGGCCGCAATGTCACCATGTTCGACACCGCCCGCAATTGGGCCTATCCGCAGTGGTGGCACCACCGCAACGGCACCAGCCGCGATTGGGAGCAGCTGGTGCTTCAACGCTGCCACGCAATCAACACAGAGTTTCCCGAACCGCTCCCCTTCAATGAGGTCCGCGCCACCGCCCAGTCCATTGCCCGCTGGATCTGGCGCAACTTCACCGAGCAGAAATACCGTGAACGACAAGCTCACCGCGGCCGAATCATGACGGAGAAGCGGCGGCAATCGATCGTGGCCACGAACAAACGGCGAGCTGTAGATCGGGCCGCGATCCTTGCTGAATTGGAGGCGTGATGCCTGCTGAAAATCCAGTTCGACGGGCGAAGACCGCAAAGGAAATGGCGGCACGTCTCGGGGTGTCTGAACGCACTATCCGCAACGTCGTTGCCGAGCCTCGCGCGGAGTTCGAGGCTCGAGCAGAGGCACGGCGTCGACGGGCCGTAGAACTGCGAGAGCAGGGGTTGAAGTACCGGGAGATCGCCGAGGAAATGGGAATTTCGACAGGTGCTGTGGGGAAGCTTCTCCACGATGCGCGGATGTCGGCGGAAAAAAACCAGCAACTCAGTGCGTAGTCGATTCGCGCGGCGACACAACACTTTGGCCGTAGACCCAGTGATTAAGAGTCACTTGCTCCACGAAACAGCAGCTCAGAGGCCGAACCTGCCGACGAGACGTTCGAGTGGACCCCGCTGCCGGCGTGGGACTTCTTGCAGGACAGGAGCCGCATCTGACGTCGTCTCATCGGCAGAGAGCGGCCGCTGACCTGCCTCAAGCATCCGGAGGGCGCGGGCCTGTACCTCGATCACCCGTTCCCGCTCGGCCGCCAGGGCCTCAGCGACCTCGGCCCGCCGGCGCAATGCCTCGGCTTCCTCGGCGCGCTTGCGCAGGTCCGCGACTTCCTCGGGGGTGTACCAGACCCTGTCCCCCTGTCCCTGGGTGTCCCGCTGAGGGACTGGGACGGTGTCCGGGGACGCTGGCCTACCCGGGCTGAGACCAGCGTGTAGGAGCGAACCGAGCGGGATCACCCACGCACCGGCCGCATCTTTGTACGCGCCGCCGTCTCGCAGCTGGTCAATGCGCCGCGTGATTGTCTTCCGCGACACCTGGCACGCTTCGGCGGCCGTGGTCACCGTGAACGTCTGCCCTGGGTTGGTCACGTAGGTCAGTGTCCATCACCTGGGCGTGACATGACGTTAGGTCAGCTGGGACATGTCCCTGTGACTGCTTGTCCTACCCCTAGTCCCTGTGACTGCTTGTCCTACCCCTAGTGGGCCGACGGAGATCGACGGGGCAACGATGTCGAGGGAGGCCGCAGCAACGTTCACACATTTCGATGGCAAGGCAGCGTTCAGCGGTGCCGCGATGGCAAGGCAGCGCGCAGCGGTGCCGCGGCAGTGCCTGTTCTGCCGGACTATCGCCGGGTGTGGGCTGCGAGCCGGTCGAGGGCTAGCAGGGTGGCGGTGTGCTGGCCGCCGTCGAGCTCGCCGGACCGGGCCATCCTGTCGAGGCCTTCCAGGACCGCGCGGCACGAGCGCGGCGAGTCGAGCACCGTCTGCACGGCCTGCGCCGGGTCGATGTACGCGGTGGTGCCGGCGCTCGAGTGGATCTGGGCAAGCAGATCGGTCACGGGAGCCGCGAGCCTCCCCAACACCCACGCCCTGATCCCAGGATCACCGTTAGGCCGGTAGCTGCCTTCCTTGATGCGGTGCCGCAGCGTGTTCAACAGCTTCTGCAGCGCCTCATCGTCCTTGAGTACGCGGTCGATGGACGCGGCCGTTGTGGCCGGTCGATGCACCACCTTCTCGACTTCGACCACCCGCTCGCGCAACTCCACCGCGACGACACCGCGCTCAGCCGCCCGGCGTTCCTCCGAGGCGAGTTTGCGGCACTCATCCGAGCACCACTTCCGCGGCCGGCCCCGCCCGTGCAGGGCGCTGGTGTTGCTCTCGATTTCGCGGTCACAGCGCGGGCATCTCGAACTCGTCATAGCCGCGATCCTAATTTCGTCGCGCGAAAATAGTGCGTCAGTTCCCCGTGAATGCAAGAGGTGTGTGGCTTTCAGAGTTCTCCGGCCCAGCGCAGCGCCCCGTACAGGGCTCCGACGACTTAGGTCACCTAAGTCTCCATCTTGCTCCGTCGGCCCGGTGTGCGAGCGCTCGCACACCGGG
>NZ_JBAQEO010000013.1:0-6374 GCF_049286785.1 Rhodococcus sp. (in: high G+C Gram-positive bacteria)
CACCTGGTGCGAGGCCATCCCGAGCCGCGGATCCGTGAGCTCCGCCGTCCCCGACAGCAACTCCACACCCACCGACTGCAGCCGCGTGTGGATGTCGGAGGACTGCGCCTGCGCAAGGCTCTTCACACGGGCGTTGATCTTCGGAAGCGCGATGGTGGCCTGCGACGGATCGAGAGCGATTCCCAGATCGGTGGCCCGCCGCATGTCGGTTCGAACCCCGGTGGAGGCGATGAATGTCTTGGACGGCACGCAGTCGAACAACACGCACGCGCCACCGATGCCGTCCGAATCGATCAAGGAGACGGAGGCGCCGTGTTGCGCGGCCACCAGCGCTGCCTCGTATCCGGCAGGCCCGCCACCAATGATTACGATCCGGGTCATCTGTCCTCCAAATTCGAAGGCCGACCGGGGTCTCCGGCCGACATGTCACGCGAGCGCAGTGGGCGTTGTCGTGCACTGCATGCAACAGATTACTAGGCACGGTTTAGGCTTGCCGCCGTGTCGATCTATGCCGCCTACGGGTCCAACATGCATCCGGAGCAGATGTTGCAGCGCTGCCCTCACTCGCCGATGGCGGGAACAGGCTGGCTGCACGGCTGGCGTCTGACGTTCAGCGGCGGCGACATCGGCTGGGAGGGCGCGCTCGCCACCGTCGTCGAGGACCCCGACTCCAAGGTGTTCGTCGTGCTGTACGACGTGCCCGAGGAGGACGAGGTGAGCCTCGATCGCTGGGAGGGCTCCGAACTCGGCATCCACCGCAAGATTCGCGTGCGAGTCGACACGGACGGCGAACCGGTTCTCGCATGGCTGTACGTGCTCGACGCCTACGAGGGCGGATTACCGTCCGCCCGCTACCTCGGTGTCATGGCGGATGCCGCCGAGATCGCCGGAGCCCCGGCCGACTATGTGCGCGATCTGCGCACCCGCAACAGCCGTAACGTCGGGCCGGGCACCGAGTAGGTAGACCCGAGTCGGCCCTGCGGTGCTCTCAGCGCGCCTCAGCCGCCCAGTACGAGACTGCACAGCACCCGCACCCCGACGCCCAGCGCTCGCTCGTCCAGATCGAACGTGGGCTGGTGGATGTCGAGTTGCGGTCCCACACCCGACCAGACGCCGAGCCGGGCCATCGCGCCCGGTACCTCTTCGAGGTACCAGGAGAAGTCCTCGCCGCCGCCGGACTGGGGCGTGTCCGCGAGGGCGTCCGGGCCGACCGAGCGGATAGCGTCTTCGAGCATCCGGGTGGACGTCTCGTCGTTGACGACGGGCGGTACGCCGCGCCGGTAGTTGAGCTGGTACCGCACACCGGTCGGCGCGAGCAGTCCGTGCACGATCTCACGCACCAGTGGCTCGAGCATTTCCCATGTCTCGTGGTCGCCCGTCCGCACGGTGCCGGTCATCATGCCGGTCTGCGGGATGGCGTTGGGGGCGCGCCCGGCACTCACCGCACCCCAGACCATCACGGTGCCGGTGCGCGGGTCGATACGTCTGCTGAGCATGCCCGGCAACCCGGTCACCACCGTGCCCAGGGCGAACACCAGGTCGGTGGTCAGATGCGGCCTCGACGTGTGCCCACCCGGGGAGTCCAGGATCACCTCGACCGTGTCCGCGGCGGACGTGATCGCGCCCAGCCGGACACCGACCCGGCCCGCCGCGAGCCTGGGGTCGCAGTGGAGGGCGAAGATCCGGGACACACCCTCGATCCCGCCGCCCGCGATGACATCGAGCGCACCGCCCGGCATGACCTCCTCCGCCGGCTGGAAGATGAGTCGGACACCCACCGGACGGTCGGGAATCTCGCTGAGCGCCAGACCGGTTCCCAGCAGGATGGTGGTGTGGGCGTCGTGTCCGCACGCGTGCGACACGCCGGGCACCGTAGACGAGTAGGTGGCTCCGGTGAGTTCCTGCAGTGGCAGAGCGTCCATGTCGGCGCGCAACGCGATGCGCGGGGCGTTCCGGGGCCCGAGGTCGCATGTGAGGCCGGTACCGCCGGGAAGCAATTCGGGAGACAGCCCGGCCGCGGCCAGCCTGGTGGCCACGAACTCGGTGGTCGCGTACTCGTGCCGGGCGAGTTCCGGATTGGCATGGATGTGCCGCCGCCAGCCGGACAGGTCGTCGGTGTGAGCGAGAATCCATTTGTCGACAGCCGCATTCATCGGCGATCAACTCCTTCCAGCAACCGCACTCGCTGCGCGTCATCCATTGCCGCGCGAACTGCGGTGCGCGCGAGGGCAATTGCCCCGTCGATCAGTGCCCGGTCCGCGGACTCGGTGATACAGGCTTTCGCGAACTCGGGCTGATGCGTCACCGCACCGCCCGAATCGAGCCCGATCACAGGGTGGATGCCGGGTATGACGTTGGTGACGTTGCCCATATCGGTGCTGCCGAGGGGACGCGACCTTTCCCATTCGAGCGGAACCGGTAAACGGCCCATGTCGATGATCTCCTCCCGGTATGCCGCCACCAGCCACGGGTCCGGAGTCAGCTCCGTGTAGGTGGGCGACACCGTGCGAATATCGTGTGTGCACCCGGTGGCGAGTGCCCCGGCCGCGAAGCAGGCCTCCGCACGTGCGGTGAGGTCCGAGAGAGCCGAGGCGGTATCGGCACGCAGGTAGTACAGCATTTCGGCGCGGGCCGGAACGATGTTGGGAGCGGTTCCGCCGTCGGAGACGATCCCGTGCACCTGCTGGCCGGGGGCGAGGTGCTGACGCAGGAGACCGATACCGACCTGGGCGATCGTCGCGGCGTCGGCGGCGTTGCGACCGAATTCGGGTGCGGCAGAGGCGTGCGCCTCCCGGCCGTGGAAGGTTACCGCGATATCGGCCAGGGCCAGGGACGTGGCCCCGGTGATGTCGATGGGCCCCGGGTGCACCATCAGCGCGGCAGCCACCCCGTCGAACTCGCCCTGCTCCAGTAGCGCGATCTTGCCGCCGCCGCTCTCCTCGGCCGGGGTCCCGATGACGCGCACCGTGAGTCCGAGGCGCTCGGCGACTGCGGCGAGGGCCACCCCGGCTCCGACGGCCGACGCCGCGATGATGTTGTGCCCACAGGCGTGACCGATCTCGGGCAGCGCGTCGTACTCGGCGCAGATGCCGATGACGAGGTCACCGCTGCCGTAGGTGGCATCGAATGCCGTCGGCAGCCCGGCAATGCCCGAGCGCACCTGGAAACCATTCGTGCGCAGCAGTTCGGTGATCTTCGCAACGCTCCGGAACTCCTCGAACGCCAGTTCCGGTTCGTCGTGGATCGAATGAGACAGCGCGATCAGATCGGTCCCGATGGACCGGACCGCCGCCTCCATCTCCGCATTCACGCGCTCATTCTCTCACCCGAGACCGAAGTTGCTCTTGTCCGTGACCGTGGCGAGCGCGGTGAGGACCTCATGGTGGATGCCGCGCTTGATCCCGGCCAGGTTGTCACCGCGCGTGGCGGTGAGCGCGGAGGCCCGCGCGACGGCCACACCAAGGATGCCTTCGCCGTCCACGCTCTCGTCGACGATTCCTGCCGCGAGCGCGTCCGCGCCGTCGTACCGTCGACCGGTCGTCATCGCCTCGACCGCGGTCTGCCTGGGCAACCTCGTACTCAGCAACGCCGACATCCCCACGGTGAACGGCATGTTCAGGGTCGCCTCAGGCAGGCAGTAGAAACCGCGGTCGGCGCGCATCACCCGGAAATCGTGTGCCGTTGCGAGCATGGCACCCGCACCGAAGGCGTGCCCCTGCACAGCCGCGACGGTGGCCATCGGAAAACTCAGCAGCCGGGTGTAGATCGTGTGCACGCGGTCGAGATAGCCCGGAAGTCGGTCCACGTTCGCGAAGATCCAGGTGGTGTCCAGACCGTTGGTGAAGTACTTGCCCGTTGCGGTCGTGACCAGTGCGGCCGGACCCTCATGCGCTTCCACCTCGTCCAGCGCCGCGTGGACGGCATCGATCCATTCCGGGGCGAAGCGGTTCTCGTTGTCCGTCTCGTCCCGGCTGCCGAGGTACAGGACGAATACGTCGCCATCGCGATCCAGATAAGGCATGGGTGGAAGACTATCGCCTCATGGGAACGCCAGACGCCGCGGCCGCCGCGCTCGCCGCACACACGAACTGCGCCGAACATCCGATCGCCGTCGTCCTCGGGTCGGGGTGGCGCGCCGCCGCCGACCTGTTCGGCGAGCCCGTTTCGACGGTACCGATGGCCGAACTGCCCGGGTTCACCCCACCCTCCGCGGCGGGGCACGCCGGCACCGTCCGATCCGTGGAGGTCGGTGGGCAGCGGGTCCTTCTCCTGCTCGGCCGCACGCATGCCTACGAAGGACATCCGCTGTCCTCGGTGGTCCACCCGGTCCGGACCGCCGTCGCAGCCGGCGCGCACACAGTGATCCTCACCAACGCCGCGGGCGGAGTCCGTCACGACATGGCGGTCGGGCAACCGGTCCTCATCAGTGACCACCTCAACCTCACGGGTCGCTCGCCCCTCGTCGGCGCCGAGTTCGTCGACCTCGTCGACGCCTACGACCCCGAACTCCGGGCCCTCGCCCGCGAGATCGACCACTCGCTGACCGAAGGCGTCTATGCCGGACTGCCCGGACCGCACTACGAGACCCCGGCCGAGATCCGGATGCTCCGCACGCTGGGTGCGGATCTGGTCGGAATGTCCACGGTCCACGAAACCATCGCGGCACGTGCGCTCGGCGCCCGTGTGCTGGGCATCTCGCTCGTCACCAACCTCGCCGCCGGCCTCACCGGTGAGCACCTGGACCACCAGGAAGTACTGGCCGCGGGCCGGGAGTCGGCCACGCGGATGGGCACACTCCTGCGGCAGCTGGTGGAACGCCTGTGAATGCCGAGGTGAAGCGCTGGATCGCTCATGATCCCGACCCGCGGTCACGGGCCGAACTCCTGGCCCTCTCCCCCGAGGAACTCGCCGAACGCTTCGTGGCACCGCTGGCATTCGGCACCGCGGGCCTGCGCGGTCCGGTCCGGGCCGGCCCGAACGGTATGAACCTCGCGGTCGTGATCCGCACCACTGCAGGGTTGAGTGCCTGGCTGAAGGACCGGTGCCTGGGTGGTTCCACGGTCGTCGTAGGCCGGGACGCGCGGCACGGATCCGAGGAGTTCGCCCTGGCCGCCGCGGAGGTGCTGGCCGGCGCCGGTTTCGCGGTGGTACTGCTCCCCCGGCCACTCCCTACCCCGATTGTCTCGTTCGCGGTGCGCCACCTGCGCGCCGCGGCGGGTGTGCAGATCACCGCGTCGCACAATCCGGCATCCGACAACGGCTACAAGGTCTACCTGGACGGCGGTGCGCAGTTGATCTCACCGTCCGATCGGGAGATCGAAGCCGCCATCGCGGACGCCGGGCCGGCCGACGCAGTTCCGCGCACACGGGTCGATCCGGCGTCGGACGAGCTTCCCACGCTCTATCTGGACCGCGTCGCGACGTTACCGAAGGGACCGTCGCGCACATTGCGCATCGCACTCACCGCCATGCACGGTGTCGGCGGGGACACTGCGGTGGCCGCACTCCACGCCGCCGGGTTCACCGACATCCACACCGTTGCCTCGCAATTCCCACCCGACCCCGACTTTCCCACGGTCGCGTTCCCCAACCCGGAGGAGCCCGGCGCGGCGGACGCTCTCCTCGCGCTCGCCGAGGACGTCGAGGCCGACCTCGCCGTCGCCCTCGACCCCGACGCCGACCGATGCGCGGTGGGCGTTCGCGGCCCCGCCGGTTGGCGCATGCTTCGCGGAGACGAGACCGGGGTCCTGCTCGCCGACCACGTCCTCGCCTCGGCTCCGCCGGACTCGCTCGTCGCGACCACGATCGTCTCGTCCGCGTTGCTGGAGAAGCTCGCCGCTGCCCGCGGCGCGCGCTTCGCCCGGACCCTCACCGGTTTCAAGTGGCTCGTCCGAGCAGGTGAAGGGCTCGTCTACGCCTACGAGGAGGCCATCGGTCACTGCGTCGACCCGGAATACGTGCGGGACAAGGACGGAATCTCCGCCGCCGTGGTGGCAGCCGATCTCGCCGCCACCCTCCGCACCGAGGGCAGAACTCTCCTCGATCGACTGGACGATTACGCGCTCGAATTCGGACTGCACGCCGGCGATCAGGTGTCGCGGCGGGTCACCGACCTTGCGCAGATCGCCGCGACGATGTCCCGGCTGCGGGCCGATCCGCCGACGGACCTGGCCGGTGAACCCCTGCGCATCACGGACCTGTCGACCCTGCGCGGGCAATCCCGCGCCGATGCCGTAGTTCTCGAGGGCAGCACCCTCCGCGTCGTGGTACGTCCCTCGGGAACGGAGCCCAAACTCAAGTGCTACCTCGAAGTCGTCGTCCCGGTGCCGGACCGATCGGCGTTGGGCTCCGCCCGGTCGGCAGCGCAGGAACAG
>NZ_JBAQEO010000014.1:0-9558 GCF_049286785.1 Rhodococcus sp. (in: high G+C Gram-positive bacteria)
GACATCATCATCGACGGACAGGTGATCGAATCGCATCCGCCGAACCGGCTGGTCCAGACGTGGCGCATGCTGATGTCTCCCGACGAGGTCGAGGGATTCACGACGCTGACCTACGAGATTGCGGAAACGTCCCGACCCGGCGTCACCAAATTGACGGTGACGCACGATCTCACGAACGCGCCGGGCCTCGCGGTGATGACGGCAGGCAAGCTGGAGCCCGAGGGTGCGGGCGGCGGCTGGAACGAGGTGCTGAGCGGTCTCAAGACGCTCCTCGAGACCGGCACGCCGCTGGTCGGCTGAGACGGGTCGCAGCCGCGGCGAGCGCGAGGGCGGCATCTGTCGGAGCATCGCAGTAAGCTCCAATCATGACGGCTGCAGGGTCGCTCGACGAGGATTTCCTCGCGCTCGCCCATCCCTATCGGCGTGAATTACTCGCTCACTGCTATCGCATGATGGGCTCGCTTCACGACGCCGAGGACCAACTACAGGAAACGCTCATCCGCGCCTGGCGGGGATATGCGGGATACCAGCAGCAGGCCTCGCTGCGCACGTGGTTGTACAAGATAGCCACCAACACGTGCCTCACCGCGCTACAGAGCAGGGCCAAGCGTCCGCTTCCCAGCGGGCTCGGCGCGCCCGACTCCGATCCCACAGCGGAACTCGTCGAGCGCCATGAGGTGCCCTGGCTGGGCCCCCTCCCCGGCCGGCTGATCGACGACGACGCGAGCGACCCGGCCACCATCGTCACCTCCCGCGAGTCGGTGCGGCTGGCGTTCATCGCTGCGCTCCAGCACCTGCCCCCCAGGCAACGGTCCGTGCTCGTCCTGCGCGACGTGCTGCAGTGGAAGGCGTCCGAAGTTGCCGAGGCCCTCGACACCAGCACCACTGCTGTCAACAGCCTGCTGCAACGCGCCCGCACGCAGCTCCAGCTCGTGAACCCCGATTCGGACACACTCGTCGAGCCGGATTCCGCCGCCGAACGCGAACGCCTCGACCGTTATGTCGCCGCATTCGAGAATTACGACGTCGATGCGATCGTCGCACTGTTCACCGAGGATGCAGTCTGGGAGATGCCGCCGTTCGACGGGTGGTACCTCGGCGGCGAGGCCATCGGCCGCCTCGTGAGTACGCAATGCCCCGCCAACGGACCGGGCGATATGCGCCTGCTTCCCACGACGGCCAATGGTCAGCCCGCCTTCGGGCTCTACATGCGGGGCGAGGACGGAGTTCACCGGCCGTTCCAGTTCCATGTCCTCGAGGTTACGAACCGCGGTGTCTCCCATGTCGTCAGCTTCTTCGATGTCGAATTGTTCGACACCTGCGGACTGCCGGAAAATCTGTCGTCGTGAACACACCGAATATGTTGTGTGATCGAATTCCATTCGGAAGACGCGGGCACACAACACAGTCCAATTCGTCTGGAACCGAGCCATTTACGCGCGATCAGAAGTGATCTTCGGTTGCAGACGGCTGGAATATGCACCGAGTGCAGATAATTCGAGCTATTCACACTCTGTTCGCTTTGCACGCACGCGGAGCCAAACCTGGACATTTGTCTAGTGGCACGGCTCACGCAAACCATGTAGAACTATCAAGGTCAAGGTCACGGTGTCGTGATTTTTCCCAGACTGTTCCGTTATCCATGGTGGCCTCTAACAAGAGGGGCTCCGCCATGACCCCAACCTCAGACCACCGACGCACGCCCCGAAACCCGGGAAGTCGTCGCCGGTATGGAAAGGGCTTCAGATGCCGCTCCCCATGTCACCTCTTGATTCGATGTTCCTTCTCGGTGAGTCCCGCGAGCATCCGTTGCACGTCGGCGGCATCGAGATCTTTCAGCCACCGGAAGGCACTGACCCGCACGATATTCGGGAGGCATTCGATCGTGCAGTGGCGGCCGGCACCGACGTGGCCCCCAAGCTCGCCCAGCGCCCGCGGCGATCACTGACCTCGCTGGGGCAGTGGTACTGGGAGACTGTCGACGACCTCGACCTCGACCATCACATCCGACACGACGCCCTTCCCGCTCCCGGAGGGGAAGCAGAGCTGATGACATTGTGCTCGAGGTTGCACAGCTCGCTCCTCGACCGCCATCGACCACTCTGGGAGATGCACCTCATCGAGGGACTGAGCGACGGACGCTTCGCCGTATACACCAAGATCCACCACGCCGTCGCCGACGGCGTCACTGCGATGAAGATGTTGCGCAATGCGCTGAGCGAAGATTCGGACGAACGCGACATGCCGGCGCCGTGGGAGCCGCGTAAGGCGAAACCGAAGCCACGCACGGGCGGATTCACCCTGTCGAATCTGGCCGGTTCCACACTGCGCACCGCGCGGGGCACCGTCGGCGAGGTCGCCGGTCTCGTTCCCGCTCTCACCGGAACCGTCTCCAGAGCGGTGCGCGACAAGGGCGGGCCGCTCACGCTCTCCGCCCCCCGGACCCCGTTCAATGTGCCGATCACCGGCGCCCGTGCGTTCGCGGCGCAGTCCTGGCCGCTCGAGCGCCTCCGCCTGGTGGCCAAACTCGGCGATGCCACGATCAACGACGTCGTGCTCGCCATGTCCTCCGGTGCACTCCGCAGCTACCTCGACGACCTCGACGCACTCCCCGACGAGGCACTGATCGCGATGGTCCCCGTCTCGCTGGAGGATCAGCGCGAAGCGGCCAACGGGAACAACGTCGGGTCGCTGATGTGCAACCTCGGCACCGACCTCTCCGACCCCCTGGATCGGCTCGCCAAGATCAGTACCTGCATGACCGACGGCAAGACGGCGCTCCAGTCGATGAGCGCCACCCAGATCCTCGCCATGAGCGCGCTGGGCACCGCCCCTGCGGCCGCCAGTATCCTGTTCGGACACAACGCCCGAATCCGGCCGCCGTTCAACGTGATCATTTCCAACGTTCCGGGCCCACGCGCTCCCCTGTACTGGAACGGTGCACGTCTCGAAGCCATCTACCCGCTGTCGGTGCCGACGGATGGGCAAGCCCTGAATATCACCTGCACCAGCAACGACGACATCATCTCGTTCGGCGTGACAGGTTGCCGCCGTGCGGTACCGAATCTGAAGTCGATCCCGGCACGGCTCGGACACGAGCTCCGCGTGCTCGAGCGCGTGCTGGGCATATGCTGACCTCCCGCTTCGCTCGTCGTCATGCGGAAAGGCCGGCGCACGTTGCGAACGCGCTCGGACGCTTGCCGTTCTGGCGGCGCGCACTGTCCATCTCGACGTAGCGGATTCGTCACACCGACGTCAAAAGTCTGATGCACACTATCGGGTGTTCTGCAGCGACCGACAACGAAGGGATTGCGCCATGTCCTCGGCCCTCGAAGAATCACGCCACCACGCCATGGAATTGACCAACGAGAAAATTCAGGCGATCAAGGACTTCTTCGCCCACATCTTCCGCCTCGACACCTCGGGCAAGACGAAGGCATGACCGGTGCGGGAGGCCTCCCGTGGATGCGGAGTCCTCCCGGCGTTCATCTCGCACCGAAGAACGACACCAGTTCCGCAGGCCGGAAATGGTCGTCCGACACATGCTCTCCGCTCACCACCAGAAATTCCACTGTGCCGGTGGCGCGCCTGAGCCGGTCGGCCCAGGGTCCGGTGACTTCGGGGATGTTCGCGATCTCGTCGTCAGCGGACGCGTACACCAGGACACGAACCCCGGCATAGTCTCCGGGATGGTGTCGCACGGCGTCCCAGCCGTCGGTTCTCGATTCGAGGTCGTGCCCGTCGGCCGCCAGTCCGTATGCGGCGGAGAGTGTCTCGCGGCCGGCCCCGCCCCGTTCCCACACCGCCTGCATCGACAACGATGGGGCGATGAACACCGCACCATCCCAGTCGATCTCACGCAGGCGCAGCGCGTTGGCGGCGGCGTTGCCGCCCATCGACTCGCCGATCACGAAGCGGCGCGGCGCGGGCCACCGGCCGTTCACCCAGTCGTCCAGAGCGCAAAGGTCGTCCTGCGCCTGCCGGTTTCCCCATCGGTCGCCGTGCAGGAACGGGCAGGCGACGATGTACCCGGCGTCGAGCAGGGCGTCCCGCACCTGTGCACGATCGTGGATGACCGTCTCGTCGCCGGTGCGTCCGTGCAGGTAAAACACCATGCCGGACGGTTCCGTCGCATGCGGGATCAGAATCAGGGCGGGGTCGCCCGAGGCGGGGACGGTGACCGCGTACTCGTCGCACTCCGTCCGGAATGCGGTGCGCAGGGTCCGGTGCTGCACGGGTGGGACCTGCATTGCCGGGACCTGTGTCGTCTCTTCCAGCCGAATTCAGCCGTGGATGAAGTTGAGATACGCCTTCGACGGTGTGGGCCCCCGCTGTCCCTGGTACTTGGAGCCGACCGAAGCGCTGCCATACGGATGCTCGGCGGCGCTCGACAACCGGAGCAGGCACAGCTGGCCGATCTTCATTCCCGGCCACAGTGTGATGGGCAGGTTCGCGACGTTCGACAGTTCGAGTGTGATGTGGCCGTTGAATCCGGGGTCGATGAAGCCGGCCGTCGAGTGCGTGAGCAGGCCGAGCCGGCCCAGCGACGACTTGCCCTCCAGCCGTCCGGCCAGGTCGTCGGGCAACGAACACACCTCGAGGGTGGACCCGAGAACGAACTCACCGGGATGCAGAACGAAAGGCTCCCCGGCCGCCGGTTCCACCAGCGATGTCAGCTCGTCCTGGCGCTGAGCTGGGTCGATGTGCGTGTAGCGGGTGTTGTTGAACACCCGGAACAGGCTGTCGAGTCGAACATCCACGCTCGAGGGCTGGACCAGGGAGTCGTCGAACGGCTCGATGCCCAGGCGTCCAGCGGAAACTTCGGCACGAATGTCACGATCGGAGAGGAGCACAGGTAGAGGTTAGCGGGTGTGGATAGCCATCGAGAGCAGCAGATCGGTGCAGGCGTCCACCAACTCCTCCTCCTGGAGGGAGACCGTGCCGTTCAGCCATGCGGTGAGCGCCTGTGCGAGCCCACCGACCATGAAGTACGCGGCCAGATCGAGACGGGGACTTTCCGCCACTTCGTAGAAGCCGACAGCCTGCTTGGTCACGAGCCCGGCGAACACCCGCGCACTCTCGAGTCGCCGCTGGGCCAGCACCGTGCTCGACAGCGCCACCGAGAACAGCAGACGGCCGCGCCGCGGATCCGCGGCCACCTCGCGGACGATGTTGCTGACCCCTGCGTGCACGATCTCGCGTTCACCTGCCCCCGCCGCGGAGACGGCCTCCAACGTGCTGGTGGCCAGGCGTTCGACGACGTGCTCGTAGACGGCGACGGTCATGGCGTCCCGATCAGCGAAGTTCTCGTAGAAGTAGCGGGTGGCGAGGCCCGCCTTCTTGCAGACTCCCCGCACCGAGAGGGTGGCGTTCTCCTCCCCACCCAGGAT
The DNA here is from genome assembly GCF_049286785.1 of Rhodococcus sp. (in: high G+C Gram-positive bacteria). GTDB lineage: Bacteria > Actinomycetota > Actinomycetes > Mycobacteriales > Mycobacteriaceae > Rhodococcus_F. The sequence continues at coordinate 5,391 of NZ_JBAQEO010000014.1, forward strand.
GTCGAGGCCGGCCTCGATCAGCTGCGCACGGCGCTCGGATCGGCGCTCGTCGCCCTCCTGACCCCCGTAGATGCGCCCACGGTCCGGCTTTCCGTCCCGCGAGTGCCCGCCTTCCGGGTGCCCGCCCGAGTGCACTGCCGTGATCGCCATACCGACATCTTCCCACTCGACTCTGGACGCGTGACATATATCTGAGTACGGTCGTGTTCAGATATCGATTTGCCGGGCTGGAACAGGGGAGCAGATATGTCGACGTCATTCGAGGTTCCGGATCGTCTCGACCAAGCAATGGACGGCGCAGGCCTGGTTGCAGGTGCCGCGAACATCATCATGCAGTTGGCCCATCCCGGAGTCGGGTACGGCGTCTACGAAAGCAAGGTCGAGTCCGGCCAACTGTTCCGGCACCCGATCAAACGCAGCCGGACCACCTTGACGTACCTCGTCGTGGCGGCCCGCGGCACCGACGAAGAAAAGGCCCTCTTCCGCAAGGGCGTCAACCGTGCCCACGCGAAGGTCCGGTCGACCCCCGACAGCCCGGTGCAGTACAACGCGTTCGATCCCGAACTGCAGTTATGGGTGGCTGCCTGCATCTACCGCGGCTTCGAGGACGTAACCCGGGCGCTGCACGGCGAACTGTCACCCGAGGCCTCCGAGTACTTCTACAAGGAAGGTGCCACCTTCGGCACCACCTTGCAGGTGCCCGAGGACATGTGGCCCGCCGACCGCGAGGCGTTCGAAGAATACTGGAACAACGCCCTCGAGAAGGTGTCCATCGACGACACCATCCGCGAACACGTGCTGTCCATCGCACGCCTCGAGTTCGTGCACCCCATCATCTCCCGCCTCGTCGGCCCGATGAACCTCTTCTTCACCCGAGGCTTCCTCCCCCAGCGGTTCCGCGACGAGATGCGACTGACCTGGACCGACAAGGACCAGCGACGTTTCGACCGGACCATGAGCACCGTCGGCGCCGTCAGCCGGCGCCTGCCCGCACCGCTGCGCGAGTTCCCCTACAACCTCCTGATGCGGGATCTGCGACGACGAATCAAGACCGGCCGGGCACTCGTCTGACCAACCGCGTGGCACCGGTCACCTGCCCCACCACCATCTGATAATGTTTCCGCCGCAGGGTGTTGGGCCTGCCCAAGGGCGCCCAATATCATGCGCCGCCGATGTAGTTCAATGGCAGAACATCAGCTTCCCAAGCTGAATACGCGGGTTCGATTCCCGTCATCGGCTCCAGAGGGTGTTCACCAATCAAGCGCGATCGGGTTCACCTATCAGCACGCCACCCGCTCGAATCGGGATTTTCGGTCGATCTGGCCCGCTTTATGAGGACCAAGGCTTGGGCGTCGCCTCATTTCACTGGGTTCGGGGTTCTCCAGCCCGGCAAATCTGTTCCCTGGCGGCTGATTTCCGGCATTTGGCCGAGGTCACTCCCCTGGGACCGGAGTCCCAGGGACGGAGCGGGGCCGCTAGGTGCCGTTCTGCGCAGCAGTTTCCCCAGGTCGCGATGGCCGGCTAGAGCCTCGCCCTCGCGATGGACTGCGCCGAGTTCGGGTTCCGGTTCCCGGAGGACCGTCCCCCAGGGGTCGGGCAGGTTCCGTTCGAGGTGCCGGTACCGCAGCGTCACCACGTTCATCGCGGCAGCTGTAAACCCGATCAGGAGTCGATGGGCGGTGAGCCCGAAGATCCGGAAGTAGCCACGGCGTAGGTCGATATCGTGGGCAGTGGTCATCGCGTGGTCCTGTCTCGAGTGACTTTGGTCGGTCTCTCTGAGAATCACGCGCTGACCGTCTTTCGTTCGGCTACGACACGCAGGCCAGCTCATCCAGGTCCGGTTCGTACACATAGATGATGGATACGGCCGCCGACACTGCCAGCGCACCCATCACCGGCACCGACCCATTATGCGGAGGATGCCGTCCGAACAGGACTGGTGTCATCGACGACCTGAGGTACAACAGTCGTTACTCATTCACATGCATCACCTCCGTTCAGCGGTAATGCAGCACCATCCCTCAACAGAACTTGTCTTTGTACGACACCCGCCCCACACTGTGATCCGTGGCAGTCTTGACGCGGAGTTCGCTGATATCCCGGGTAGATGAGCTCATCACTAAACTCGGCGGCGATGCCGACGCGCTTCTCCGGGCCCACGGCATAGACCCGCTCACGGCAGGCGACTTCGACCGGTATGTCCGCTACGAAGACGCTGCCGCGGTGCTCGGACACGCAGCCCGCGAATTCGACTGCCTCGACTTCGGGTTGCGCCTCGGTCGCATGCAAAGCATCGCGTCGCTCGGACCGTTGAGCGTGATCCTGCGCAATGCCGAGACAGTGGGCGAAGCGATCACGAACTTTTGCCGCTTCCTGGGGAACCTTGCGCCGGCCGACACCGCGCGACTGACCACGTCGCCGGGATCGGCGATCTACTCGTACTCGACGATCCTCCACAACGACTTCGACCGGCGTCAGATGGTGGAGAAGAACCAGGCGCTGGCGATGAACGCCATCAACGTCATGATGGGCGACAGACTCGGGCCGATAAAGGCTACGTTCCAACATGAGCGGCTCGCACCGCTGGAGTCCTACCTTGATATCTTCTGAGGTTGCCCCTTGAAGGTGGACACCGGATTTCATGCGGCGACTGACAGCGTAGACGACGCGATCAGTCGTTGTTCGAACTCCACCGGGGTGAGGTATCCGAGGGCGGAGTGACGGCGACGTCGATTGAAGTACGAGAGCCACTCGAACAGCTCCAGCCGTGCCTGCGACTTCGACGTCCAACTCCGCCCGTGCAGCCACTCCCTCTTGAGTCCTTGGAAGAACGACTCGGCGAGAGCATTATCGTAACTTGACCCGACCCGTCCCCGACTCTGCTGGATCCCATGACGGCGGCATACATCGACGAAAGCTGCTGCGGTGTACTGTGTTCCGCGGTCGCTGTGGAAGATGACGCCACCGACGTCACCGCCGCGGGTGCGCACCGCCATCTCGATCGCGTCCCTGACGAGATCGGTGCGCATGTGGTCGGCGATGGACCAGCCCACCACCCGGCGTGAGCAGATGTCGATCACCGTGGCCAAGAACAACCACGAGGATCCCACGGGGATGTAGACATCCCACGCGGGTCAGATGTCAAGCAGCCGCCGGTTGAGACGTGATCTGATGGTCGGGCCAGGCGGCGTGGTCGTCCCAGGGTTCGTTGTGTTGCAGACACCACCACATGCGTCCGAGGAGCTTGTTGGCGAGGTTGCGCAGCGCGGCGTTGTGGTGGTCGCCGGCGGCTCGCCGTTTGTCGTAGTGGGCACGTGCGCCCGCTGATTTGGTGAGGGTGACGAACGCCCACCAGTGGCAGGCGTCGCCGAGTCGCTTGTTGCGGACCTTTCGCGCCTTGACGTAGTGCGATCGGCCCGAGGCGCGGGTGATCGGCGCGGTGCCGGCGAACGCGCGCAACCCGTTCGCCGTCGCGAACCGTGCAGGATCGTCGCCGACCTCGGCCAGGACCCGGGCGGCGAGAATCGGACCGAGACCCGGAGCCGACCGCAGGATCGGTGCGAGGGGGTGGCTGTCGAATTCGCGACCCAGCGCGTTCTCCAGGCTGTCCACGGACTGCTGCATCGAGGCGATGACGGCGAGCAGGCCGGTGACAGCATGACCGAGTGCCTCCTCGACCTGCGGCGGCTGCCGGAGCGCGGGCGTCTTCAGCTCCCGCAGGATCCGCTCGACCAGGTTCGGGTCGTTGCGTCGGCCACTGTGATGCAGGAGCGCCACAACTTTGCGTCTGGTCAGGGCTCGACCCGATGCCGGGGTGGGCGCCGCGGAGAGCACCGCGACCGCGGCACGGTGCTTCAAATTCGGAAATGCCTGCAGTGCACCAGGATAGAACTCCAGCAATACAGAACATAGTCGGCTGATGGTCTGATACAGCGCCCAGATCGCCTCCTGGTGCTGACGGGCGAGGGCCTTGACGGGAACAGGTCCTCGAACTCCCCGTCAGAAAACAGATCCTGACGATGACGGGACAGCAATGCGAACATGCTGCCCGGGGCTACCACATGACCGACCAGCGCCTCCGCGTCCAACAACTCACGATCCGCCCGCTCCACACCCTGCACGAAACCATTATCCCAGATCAGGGCATACTTTCCCGGAGGCTCGCCGA
>NZ_JBAQEO010000015.1:0-1946 GCF_049286785.1 Rhodococcus sp. (in: high G+C Gram-positive bacteria)
CGTCTCACCGGCCGCTGCACTCATCGGCACATAATGTCACGCCAGATTCGTATTGACCGCCAAGGCGCGGTGTCGAAGTCACTCCCAGAGAGCCGGCCGGCTAGCAACAGCGAGTCAGCAGGGCATCATCCTGGCAAATTGCGAGTTGTCCACTGCAGCACCGCGTGCTCAAGACAACAGCCCACGCAGCACGCGTACAAATCTGCGCGGCTTGACAGCCCCAAAGCGGCAATTGCCCGGCCGCGAGCGCCGATCACCGAGCGTTGCGGCGAGAACCATTCGCACTGCTCACGTCGGATTCGCCAGTACGCGGCTGCCCCGACGACGAGGGTGCCGGGGGACCTCCCCACCCCCAGGGGTCCAGTGTGGGTCGTCCACATCATGACCGAAGCGCGTGGTATGAGTGTCGCATGGATGACGAACAGGGCGCACGCATGCGGCGGATCCTCTGGATACTCGGTGGCGTAGCGGCCGTGGTTCTACTCCTCTCCGGAGTCGGTAACGGCGTGACCCTGATTGAGCTGACATTCTTCGCGATCGTCATAGGTGTCGGCGCTGTCATCTTCTTCGCGATCCGCGCTCTCGTCCGCATTGGGGACAAGCATCCACCCCCAGTGCAATTCGTGACTCCACCAACTCAGGGTATGGCTCCGGGCTGGTATCCGGATCAACAGGACCCTACGCAAAACCGTTGGTTCAACGGCTCCGAGTGGACCTCCGCCACTTTGCCCCGGCAGTAAGTGACCCAGCGTCGAGCCTGACGGCGAGAACACCAGCGCCGAGCACGGCCCTCCCCGGTGCAATACCGTGGCCGTGCTCGACGCTGACGCGCTAGAACCTATTCGGCGGGGTCGAGGTACTTCCCGATGCCGCGATCGATCACAGGCTCGGCGGCACGGTGTGCGTCCCGCTCCGTCCGTCTGCGCTCGTTCTCTGCTCGGATGCCGTCACGGTCGCGGGCCCTCCGGGTCCGCTCGGCCGCTTCCGGTGTCGACTGCACCACGCGCACCTTCCGCGCGCGCTGCGCCTTCCCCGCCTGTGCCAGCGTCTCGTACTGGACCGACTGCCCGGGCTCGTCGAGGTAGCGGCCGAAGCCGTTGGCGCTCACAGCGCTACCGCGGTCTCGACGTCGGGACGCTCGTCGGCGGGCAGCGAGACCCACCAGTCCAGGACGTCGCGAGCGGTGTCGGTCTCGGCGGTCGGCTCCCCGGCGAACTGCTGGGACCAGGCCACGCGTCCGACGTCCGCCTTGGTGCGACCCTGTCCGTCTCGCGAAGCGAGTGTGTCCGCCGAGAGATGCGGGTTGGTGATGTCGCCGAAGCCCCAGCCGAGCGCGATCGCAACCCACAGCCGGGCCCGCTGCGCGTCGAGCCAGCGTGCGCCGAGTTCCTTCGCCTCCCGCCACTCGTCGACCGCGTCGAGTTCGATCGCCTGCTCGGCGTTCTCGACGTCGCGTATCGCCTCGAGGACGCGCTCGGCGTCGGAGAGGATGCCGCGCAACTCGGTGTCGACGATTGCCCACAGGTCCCGCTCGGCGTCGCGTACCCGTGCGCTGTGGGCTTCCGCCTGTAGCCGCGTCAGGCGAAAGTGTGCGCCGACTGCGGCGTCCGAGCGTTCCTGGGCCCGCCGGACGGTCGCGAGATCCTCGAGGAGATCGGTCGAAACCTTCTCCCTGCGGCCCGCCTGCTCGAGCGCTGCGGCCAGGACGTCGTCCTCGGTCACGCTCGCCGCTTCCCGCACGGACTCGTCGAGGCGGTGCCGAACCTTGCGGAACGGGTCCGCGATCCCGGCGAAGTCGAGCCGGTCGCGGATCTGCTCGCCTGCTGGTCCGACGAGGTCCGGTGTCAGCCAGACGCGCGGCTTCGCCTGCGGACGCGTGTCGAAATGCTCGGTGCTGCTCTCGCCCGCGAAGTCGTAAGTGGTGCTGGTCATGTGTGCTCCTCTGT
>NZ_JBAQEO010000016.1:0-2166 GCF_049286785.1 Rhodococcus sp. (in: high G+C Gram-positive bacteria)
GAGGTCTTCCGTCCATTCCGCACCCATCTTGTGGACGAGCGCGGCGGCGAGGGGCAGGCGGGCCCGCTCGTGGCCGTCGTCGATCTTCAGAGCGAACGCCGAACCGTCCGGCAAGGCGCCCGCGTAGACACCGTCCGCGCCCGTCTTCGACAGCAGTCCGGGGGCAACCGGCATCAGCCTGGCGTCGTCTCTGCCGGTTCCGGACACCAGATAGGGATGCTCGCGGACGGCGTCCGCCACGGCTCGCTCGGGGGATCCGGTGGGGGCCGTGACGAGGCCGGCGAACGCGCGGGCCAGATGTGTCAGGGACAGCGGGACGATCGGCAGCCCGCAGCCGTCGATACCGAGTTCGGCATCGATCTCGCCGCTGAACGAACCGAGTGCCTCGACGACAGCGAGCTGCAGAGGATGAGTCGGCTCGAAGTAGCTGTCCAGCGGCCAGTCGTTGGCAAGGCAGGTGGCGAGCATGGCGGCGTGCTTGCCGGAGCATTCCATGTATATCGGCCGGGGGAGTTCACCCGCCGCCAGCAGTTCTGCGCGTGCCAGTTCGTCGGCGGGCAGATCGGCGGGGCAGCGCAGCAGATCCTCGTCGAGGCCGTGGCGGGCAAGAAGCTGCTCCACCAGTTCGATGTGATCGGATTCGCCCTGATGTGATGCAGTGGCGATCGCGAGTTCCTCGGAACTGTCCGGGCGGAAGCCGTTCCGGAGCATCGTCACGGCCTGCCATGGCTTGTTCGACGATCGCGGATAGATCGGGGTGTGCACCTCGCCCAGGGCGAGGGCCGTGTCACCGTCCGGCCGCAGAATCACGGCCGATCCCCGATGGACGCACTCGCGGAAGCCTGAACGAACCACCTCGACGAGTTCGATGCTCATCGGCGCACCTGCCCTCTCAGTCCGGCCAACTGCTTCTGTGCCAGCTCGATGACGGTCGGCGCGATGTTCGGCTGCCGCGTGAGTACCGCGAGTACGCGCTCGGGGTCGTGGCCGGTGAAGACGTCGCGTGCCGTGATTCCGTGTCCGGGCACGTGGACACGGTGGACCCGGTCCCCGGCGGCGATCGACCCTTCGGTCACCACTCGCAGGTATGCGCCCGTGTCGGCGCGGTCGGAGAACCGTCTCACCCAGTGCGGTTCCGCGGCCCACACCCCGAACGTGGCGCACGGTGTCCGCGGGCTGCTCACTTCCAGTTCGGTGGTGCCGATCCGCCATCGCTCTCCGATCACGGCGTCGCTCGCCGCGATTCCGTCGACCCTCAGGTTCTCACCGAACCAGCCCGGCGCCAGCTCACGACCGAGTTCCGCCGCCCAGCGCTCGGCCTCGTCCTGTTGATAGGCGTAGACGGCTTTGAACGTGCCGCCGTGGTACTTCGTGTCGCAGACGTAGTCGCCCACGAGTCCGGCCGACATCACCCGCACGGCGTTGTCCGCCGGCCGCTTGTCGATCGCAGTCCGCGTGACCCGCCGGGTGCCGCTGTCGCGTTCGGTGTGCAGGACACAGACGGCCAGCACGGTGCCGTCCGCGCCGTCCGTGCCGTTCATCGTCCGCGGAGGCGTTCGACCGCGGCCCTGCCGGCTTGAACGGCGTCGTCCTGCGGAACCGAGTCGGGGTCGATGGATGCCGCACAGGGTCCGGCCATCAGTTCCGTCCCGACGGGGACGGACCGTTTGACCAGAGCGAGGGCGATGGGACCGAGGTCGTGGTGATCGATGACCGTGCCCACCCGTCCGACCGCGCGACCGCCCACGGTGACGGGATCACCCGTCTCGGGGCGACCCTCGGCGCTGCCGTCGAGGTGGAGGAGAACGAGGTGCCGCGGCGGCTTGCCGAGGTTGTGGACCCGTGCCACGGTCTCCTGACCGCGGAAGCACCCCTTCTCGAGGTGTACGGCTCCGTACTCGGCGGGGCCGCCGATCCAGTGCACCTCGTGCGGGATGGTGCGGTCATCGGTGTCGAGACCGATGCGGGGACGCAACGCGGCCACCCGCAGAGCCTCGAACGCCCAGATACCTGCGGGGGCGGCGCCCGCGGTGGTGAGCCGCCCCCACCACTCGGTGAGGTGCTCGCGGGGAACGAGGAGATCGAACGACTCGCTCGTCGGCCACGGCATGCGGCGGACGAAGCCGCCACCGGCCAGGGCAACCGCGGCATAGGGCTGCGTGGGGG
>NZ_JBAQEO010000017.1:0-11146 GCF_049286785.1 Rhodococcus sp. (in: high G+C Gram-positive bacteria)
TGGCGGCCGGAGCGGTCTCGTCCCCCGACCTGGAGGCGAGTTCGGGCCGGCCTGTTACGAGATTCTCGCTCATAGGGAAACTCCTTCGACGTCGGGCGTCGTCGCCACAGCCAGGGACGGGATCAGGTCGGCCACCTGCTCGGGCCGGATCACGATGTGGACGGGTAGGCAGGTTGCGACCGCTGCCGATACGAGCGGACCGTGCCCTTGCGAATCACCGGACACGGACTGCGACAACACGATCAGACTGCTGTACGAGACCCGGGCGTGCCGCAGCACGATGCCCTCGTATGCGCGTGCGAACCCGCGGAGGAACATCAGGTCGGCGACGTGGTCGGGCCGGGTGGCGAGCCTGCGGAGACGTTGCCCGTATCGGTCCACGAGAGCCGTCCCGAATCGGAGGACGGAACCGTCGCTGACGAAAGCGGGCAGGCGCGCCTCATGGTCGGTGCGGTATTCGAAGTCTCGCAGCGCGTTTCTGATGTGGGTGAACTCTCCCGAATCCAACGGCCCGGTCGACGAGGGCCACGGGACCGCACTGGAGATCACGGGGATTCCGATCCCATCGGCGATCTCGGAACTGATGTCCGCCGTCGCGGCCGCGTCGGTTCCCAGCACAGCGATCCGCGCGTTCATGAGTGCTCCTTACGCGTCGGCAACTCGTGGGCGAGCAGACAGGATCCGGTGACGCCGCCGAAGTCCGTGACCACGAGATCGGCACTGCGCCAGACGGCACCGCTCCGGTGGATCGTCGACAGTCGCCGCACTCTGACCTGCCCGCGGAATGGCCGGCCGGCGTCGCGATCGGGTCCGGCCGCGACGAGTTCCAGTTTTCGCATCCACAGTGTGTTGCTCGTGGTGCGGTCGACCCCGTCGAGACGGTAGAGCAGCACCTGGGACAACTGCGCGGCGCCGAGTACAGCATCGATCACCGAAACGGAACGCGGCCAGGCTGTTTCGGCACCGCCGAAGGTAGTTGTGGTGTCGATGTCGATCTCGACGGTCGCGGTGACGGAATCGCTGTCGACGGTGAGGTCACGCGCGGTAAGGGTGTGCGATTTGTAGCCGCCGAGGTAGAAGGGCAACACCTGCGCAGACGGCCCGGGGACCCGGTCCGTACCGCCGCGGTGCTGCTCCCCTGCTCCGGCGGGGTGGATCAGCGTCATCGTTCCCCGTAGTTGCCCGACCCGGAAGGTCGCGGTGGTTGCGACGGTGCCGGCCGGAAGTTGTTCGACGCCGGTCACCACCGCCGAAACCGGAACCCGGTGCAGATCTTCTTCGGGTCTGGTCCCGGCCGAGACCTTGGCATGCGACACCCACACCTGGGCCTGCTCATCCGGATCGAGTCTGCGTGTGTAGCCGAGTGCGGCTTCGAGCAGTGCCGCGGCGAGGGCCACCGTGTCGATCGACGACACGTGCGGGGCGAGTTCCTTCGAACCTTTCTCCGACCAGCGCCGGGGGTAGTCGAGGACCGCCACGGCGCGGTGCTCGGTTCCCGGTGCGGTGGATCGCCCCAGATCCAGATCGATGAGATCGTGGTTCACATTCTTGTAGCCACGCCCGAAATAGCGATGGTCGGCGGCCCCCAGCACGTCGTCGAGGGAGGGCTGGACGGTCGAGGACGTCACAGCGCACCCGCCATCACGTCCACGGCCACCGCGCGGTGGGCCGGTGGCGGGGGCGGGGGCGGCAACGTCACGACCTGGCCTGCCCAGGACAGCCCCGCACCGAACGCCAGCAGCAGCGCGGTGTCTCCTGCTCGGGAGGTCCCGGTACGGAGCAGATCGGCCACCGCCAGCGGTACCGACGCCGCCGAGGTGTTGCCGTGGATTTCCACCGCGGTCGCGACGACCGTCCGCGCGGGATCGATGTCGAGGGCTCGGGTGAGGCAGTCGGTGATCCGCAGATTCGCCTGGTGCGGAACGAACGCGTCGAGATCAGCCACCGAAAGTCCGGACAGGTCGAGGATTCTGCGGGCGACTTCCGGCATCGTCGTGGTCGCCCAGCGGTAGACCTCGAGTCCGTTCATCCGCACCGCGGGACGTTCGCATTCGGGGTCGGTTCGCAGTTCTTCCCACGACGGGGTCTGGCGGATGGCGTCGTACTTCGATCCGTCCGACCCCCACACCACCGGGCCGATCCCGTTGTCCGTGGTCGGTGCGACCACCACGGCACCTGCGCCGTCACCAAAGATGAATGCGGTGGACCGGTCGGTGCGATCGGTGTTGTCCGACAACCGCTCCACCCCGATCACCACGGTGTACTCGGACGCACCCGCAGCAACCATGTCCGCGGCGATCGCGAGTCCGTGGTTGAATCCCGAACACCCGGCGGACAGGTCGAAGGCCGCGGCGTTGCGTGCGCCGATCATGTCGGCGACCAGCGCCGCCGCGGACGGTGTCTGCAACAGGTAGGTCGAGGTCGCGACGATCACGCATCCGACGTCGAGCGGGTCCACCCCCGCACCGGCCAATGCATCCTGGGCCGCCGCGGCCGCCATCGCCGGAACGGTCTCGCCGTCACCGGCGAAACGTCTCTCCCGGATCCCCGACCGGGCGCGTATCCATTGATCGCTCGAGTCGAGATCGAGACATATCTCCTCGTTGTCGACAACCCTGACCGGCAGATAGTCGCCGCACCCGACGATTCCGGAGTTTCGGATCGCACATCTTCCGGACACCCCCATCGAAGCCCCCCTTCAAGATCGACTGTATGTGGGTATGGAACATACCGCCGTACAGTGACATGCGCCAATCCAGCCGGTGAACTCTTCCAGCAGGTCGCGGGGGACAAGTTCAGGGTCGGTAAGATGCGCGAGGTGGAAACTGTTCCCTCACGGCGCGAGGAGTACGCGCTGCGCACCTACGATGCGCTCGTCGAGATCGGCGCCGACCTGTTCGCGAGCCAGGGGTATGCGAACACGTCGATCGAACAGATCGCCAAGGTGGCACGTGTAACCAAAGGTGCGGTCTACCACCACTTCTCCGACAAGCCGGCACTGTTCGCCGAGGCTTTCCAGCGCGAGTGCTCAGCCGCACTCGACAATGCCCGATCGACGCTGGACCCGGAACCTGACGACGTGGTCGAGGCGATCGTTCAGGGTCTCGCCCGCATCTTCGACGAACACGCCGCCAACCCGCGACTCCGGTCCCTGACCCAACAGGCCACCAGTGCGATCGGCGAAACCCGGCGACGGGAGATCCAGGCCGGCAGTTCCGTGCCCGTGGTCCGTGCGCTCCTCGAACAGGCGTCGCACTCCGGAACGCTGGTCGGGGTCGATGAGGACTTCGCCGCAAGAATGATCCTCGAACTCGGCTTCTACGCTCTCGTCTCCTATGCCGACGACCCGACGCCGACGACTCGTACGGTTGCCGAACACACGCTCGCCAGTTTCATCCGCGGGTTGTCCGCTCGCCCCGGCGAGACCGGACCGCAGAACGGGGAATCGAGACCGACATAGTGTGCGACTTTTCGCGCCGACAGCGACAACGACGTCGGTTTCGACGAGCCCTCATCACCTTCCCGACGCTCGTCGCGTTCGGTGTGCCACCGAACCCTCTCTGCAGTGCCCACCGAAAGAACCTCCCCGCCGGGACGGATAGCGGACAATGAATACCCACCGGTAGAGAGGTAGTCCCGCATGACCCCGGACCGTGACGCGCATGAGGACAATCCGAACCTGTGTGGAAGTAGGTTCCCCCGCAGGACATTTCTCGGCGGCGCGGGCGCACTGCTCCTCGCGAGCATGGCCGGAGTCCGTTCGGCGGCAGAGAATACGGCTGCCGCGTCACCTCTCGGCACCCTTCCCGCACGGCCGAACATCGTCGTCATCATCACCGATCAAGAGCGGCAACCGATGTACTGGCCGGAAGGCTGGGCAGAGCAGAATCTGCCCAACCGCCGCCGGCTCGCGGATCGTGGGCTCAGCTTCACCCGATCCTTCTGCAACAGCGCGATGTGTTCGCCGAGCCGCAGCACGTTCTTCACCGGGCTGTATCCCGCGCAGCACGGCGTCACCAGCACTTTGACGGAGGGCGGCACCCTCTCACCCACGGAACCGCAATTGCAGGTGGGTGAGCAGAACATCGCGAAAGTCCTCGCCTCGGCCGGATACGACGTCCACTACCGCGGCAAGTGGCACATGAGTAAGGGCGCCGACGGTGGCGAGCCCACCAGCGAGGATCTCGCAGCTTACGGATTCGACGGCTGGATTCCGCCCGAAGCGGGCCAGGACACGGACCCCGCGCACTTCGGCGGCGGATGCGTCGATCACGATGGGCGTATCGCACAGCAGGCCGCCGAATTCCTTGGCAACGTAGATACAAGCGGCGGTAGGCCTTTCGCTCTCGTCGTCTCGTTCGCCAACCCCCACGACATCCTCGCGTATCCCCAGACCTGGAACCAGCAGAACGGGGATTGCGACAACTACGGTTCCGTGGCACCCGAATGTTTCGAGCAGGGAATCGACCTGCCGCCCACCGTCGACGAGATCCTGGCTCTCAATCACAAACCGACGGCCCAGGTTCAATCCGCGCTGCTGATCGGGGGCGCTCTGGGCCCGTTGATCGGCGATCAGCAGAAGAAGAACTACGTCAATTTCTATGCATACGTACAGAAGGTGGTCGACCGTCACATCGGCACCGTGCTCGACGCCATGGAGGCCAGACCGGGCCTGCTCGACAGGTCGCTGATCATCCGCATGTCGGACCACGGCGAGATGGGTCTCTCGCACGGAGGCCTACGGCAGAAGGTCTTCAACGCGTACGAGGAAACAACCCGTGTCCCACTGGTCATCAGTAATCCGGTGCTCTTTCCGCAGCCCGTGAAAACCGACGTGCTGGCGTCGCTGATCGATGTGATGCCCACCCTCGCCACATTGGCCGATGTGCCCGACCGCTCGGCGTGGACCTTCCGCGGCACCGATCTGACGCCGGTCATCTCCGCCGCGGTCACCAACCCCGGGCTACCCGCCGCGCCGGTTCAGGACACCCTTCACTTCACGTATGACGACCAGAATCCCGGTGCACCGAACGGTCAGACGATCGTCACGGAGCCGAGTCACATACGCGCCATCCGGGACAACCGCTGGAAGTACGTCATGTACTTCGATCCCGCCGGCATGATGCCACCGCAGTACGAGTTGTACGACCTCCACGAGGACCCGTTCGAATTACACAATCGCGCAAGCCCGTTCAACGTCGGTTACTACGACCCCGAGCAGGCGGCGGCGATGCATGCGAAGTTGTTCGAGGTCATGGCGTCGAAGGGTACGACACCGGCGCGGGGAACCGCCTAGGCCGTCATGCCCCCACCCGGCCGTCAGTGCGAATTCCGGTTCTACGAGGAGCTGAACGACTTCCTGGCGCCGGGACTTCGGGGGCACACGTTCACGCACCGCTTCGACGGGACACCCGCGATCAAGGACCGGATCGAGGCGCTGGGGGTGCCGCACACCGAGGTTGATCTGATCCTGGTCGACGGCGAGTCGGTGGAATTCGACCACCGGCTCCACGGCGGCGAACGGGTCGCCGTCTATCCAGTGTTCGAACGCTTCGATCTGACCGGCGTCACCCGTCTGCGACCGCAGCCGCTGCGGGAGCCCGCCTTCGTTCTGGACGTGCATCTCGGTCGCCTCGCCGGCTACCTGCGGCTGCTCGGCTTCGATGCCCGTTACCGCAACGATTTCTCCGACACCGATTTGGTGGAGATCTCTCGCACCGAGCACCGAACAGTCCTGACGCGCGATACCGGGCTGCTGAAGCGCTCCGCACTCACACACGGGGCTTTCCTGCACGAAACCGACCCGCGCCTGCAGCTGCGGGAGGTGCTGAATCGGTTCGATCTCCGTTCGCGAACAGCGCCGTTCACTCGATGTCCGCGCTGCAACGGGTTACTCGCACCCGCCTCCCGAGAGGAGGTCCTGGCTCAGCTCCCACCAGGCGTGGCCGACGAGAATTACAACTTCAGCCGGTGTACGAGCTGCGGTCACGCGTTCTGGGCCGGCAGCCACCTACCTCGGTTGCGCCGACGTCTGGCGGAAGTAGGGATCGACCTTGCAGTAGCCCCGCAGGATTTGGAGTGACTCCTCAGGAAGCGTGACGCAGTTCGGCGGCGAACTCTGCCGAGCAACCGCAGCCGCCCACGATGTCCTCACAGCCGATGATCAGGCCATGCCTGACCTCGGCCAGCTCGATGCAGGTGTCGTCAGTGCATTCGGACGGGCGCAGGACGTGCACGATCAGCGTTCCGTGACAGTGGTCGATGTCCGCCTCACAACGTCCGCACACTCTGTTCACAACTGCCGCCCTCCACACCTCGCGTTTATCGCCTGCTCTGTTGATACCACCCGCGCCCGACAGGCTCGGGAGGCACGCAAGGTGTGTCGACTAGTTTCGTTCGAGTTCGAAAGGATGTGTGGCCAGGAGGGCAAGGGGTAACGGCTGCCGGCGCAGCACCTGCGCCCACACGTCGACCCGGGCCGGCGCGACCACATCGGACGCCAGCGCCGAGATCACCATCCAGTCGTCCCGCTGCAACTCCGAGTCGAGCTGACCGAAGGTCCAGCCCGAGTAGCCGGCGAAGACCCGGACCCCCTCCACCAGCGGGGCGACGATCTCGGGATCCGAGTCGAGATCCACCATCACCACCCGGCCGTGCACGCGGCGCAGACCGTCCACCCCCTCGATCTGCGCACCGGTGCGCAAGGTGGCCAGGCAGAGTGCGGAGTCTCGCTTGACCGGGCCACCCAGGTACAGCACGGCGGGACGGGCGGCGAGCGGGGCCCACTGGGCCAGCACGTCGTGCACCGCGGTTTCGCTGGGTCGATTGATGATCACGCCGAGACTCCCGGCGTCGTTGTGCTCGATCACATAGATCACTGTGCGACGGAATGTGGGCTCGGTCAGGTCTGTGGACGAGACCAAGAGGCTCCCGGGGCGAACCACCGGTTCCGTCGACGCCATCCGATCTTCGGGTTCTTCTGCGTGCGCCACCCGAACATCATCCCACCGCACGCGAGTGGATGTAACGCAGCACGCGGCGGTTCGCGTCGCTACCTCGCGCGAAGGCCCGCCGTCTCGGCGAGCACGGCGAGCTGGTGCTCGAACAGAGCGTCGGGTGCGGTGAACGTATCGGTGCCGTATTGTCCGAAAACTTCGAAATTGACGGCCCCGAACACCGCGGACCACACCAGGACGCCCCGGGCGAGCGCCTGATCGGGAAGGTCGAGACCGAGCTCGGCCCGGACGCGTGCGAGGTCCGCCGCGAGCACGTCGTCGATGGGTGGCGAATCGGCCGACGTCAGGGTGCCCGCCCGGTGCGCGCGATCGAATATGCCGACGAGTGCGTAGATCACCCGGGTTCCGGGAGTGGTGGTTCGCTCACCGGGCGCGTGGTAGCCGGGTACCGGACTGCCGAAGAGCAGGCCGTAGCGCGCGGGTTCCCGTAACGCCCAGTCCCGCACCGCGCGGCCGAGCGCCAGGAACTGTTGCCGCGGATCCGCGGTCGATTCCACCGCCGACTCCACCTCGTCGCCCAGTTCGTTGTAGCCGTCGACCACGAGAAGCGTGAGCAACTCGTCGCGACTCTTCACGTACCGGTACACGGCCGAGGAGACGACTCCGAGGTCGCGCGCGACCGCTCTCAGCGACAGTGCCGCGGCACCGACGGCGGCGAGATGCTCGCGGCCGATACGGGTGATGTCCTGCAGTGTCTGTTCGCGAGCGCGTTCCCGGGGCGTTGCTGTCATGGCCTCCAGGGTGGCAACCACAGAGAGCGGTGTCAACAAACGAGAGCAGTGCTCTTGACAATCCACGGCAAGCGTTGCATTCTCGATTGACAGA
The DNA here is from genome assembly GCF_049286785.1 of Rhodococcus sp. (in: high G+C Gram-positive bacteria). Taxonomy (GTDB): domain Bacteria; phylum Actinomycetota; class Actinomycetes; order Mycobacteriales; family Mycobacteriaceae; genus Rhodococcus_F. The sequence continues at coordinate 7,842 of NZ_JBAQEO010000017.1, forward strand.
GAGCAGTGCTCTCGCATATCGGACGACAACAGACCCCGGGAGTAGAAATGTCGAACATCGAAATCGTCACCGGAGCGGGACCGGTCGGCTGGACCGTGGCGCAGCAACTCGCCGAGCAGGGACGACGAGTGCGCGTCCTGACCCGCTCGGGAAGTGGACCCGACCACCCCTTGATCGAGCGCAGGAAAGTGGATGCCTCCGACTCCGCCGCACTACGCAAGGCAACCGAGGGAGCCGGCGCCGTGTACCACTGCATCCACGCCGCCTACAGCGTCGACCACTGGGAACGCGAACTTCCCGCGGCGGAAAGAACCGTGCTGGGGGTGGCCGGGAGCATCGGTGCCGTCGTGGTCTTCCCTGAAAGTCTCTACTCCTACGACACCACGCATCAACCGATGACCGAGCGCACCCCCCGCACGGCGTCCACCGGCAAACGCGGCGTCCGCACCCGGTTGCTCCGGGCCCGTGCCGCGTCGTCGACATCCACCGTGAGTGTGGTCGCGTCCGACTTCTTCGGACCGCAGGTGCTGAACGCGCACGCCGGCGAACGCATGCTTTCCGCGGTGCTGACCGGCAAGACGCTGCGGGTACTCGGGTCCGCAGATCTGCCGCACTCGTTCACCTACGTTCCCGACCTCGCCACGGCGATGATCGCGGCCGCACACGACCCCGAATTGTGGAACTCGGTGCTGCACGCGCCCACCTGTGCTCCGGTGACCCAGCGGCAGGTGGTCGAGCTGTACGCGACGGCGGCCGGAGTTCCCGTTCCGAAGGTGGGGACTCTTCCCGGCTGGGCGGTGCGGGGTGGTGGCCTCGTCCACCGGGGAACCAGGGAACTCGCCGAGATGCTCTACCAGTTCGAGGAGCCGTTCGTCATGGACTCCACCGAGAGCGAGGCACGACTCGGACTTCACCCGACCCCGCTGTCCGAAGCCGCGAGGAAGACCGTCGAATGGTGGCAGGACAGGGTCGTGACCGCAGCCGGATAATGTCCTGTGAATGGCGAAGCAGCTCGGGAACCGGCGCGAGGCGTGGCGCAGAACACTCGACACGCTTCGACGGTCACCTGGGCTCGGACGGCTCGCCACCGTCCGCTTCGCGAGTCAGCTCGGCGACGGCATGTTCCAGGCCGCACTCGGCGGCGCGATCCTGTTCAACCCCGAACGCGAGACCGACCCGGTCGCCATCGCCGCCGGCTTCGCCGTGTTGCTGCTGCCGTACTCGCTGATCGGACCCTATGCGGGAGCACTGCTCGACCGTTGGGACCGGCGGGCGGTGCTGCTGTGGGCGAACGTGTCGCGTGGTGTGCTCATCCTCGCGAGCGCCGTGTTGCTCTCGGCCGGCGCCGGTGAGACGCCACTGCTCCTTCTCGCCCTGGCCGCCACGGGCGTCAGCCGCTTCGTTCTGGCAGGAATTTCTGCCGCGTTACCTCGCGTGGTGCGGCCGTCGTGGCTGGTGGCCACCAACTCGGTACTCACCACCACCGGAACCGTCTTCTCCGCGGCGGGCGCGGCCATCGCGGTCACCGTCATCGGACTGGTGGGAGCCGGTGACCGCGGATCCGGGATCGCGGTGGCGGTGGCGGTGTCTGGTTCCGCGATTGCCGCAATCACCGCGTCCCGGTTCCCCCGACTCCTCCTCGGCCCCCTCGCCGGGGAAGAACCCGGCTACGGTGTCGTTCGCGCGGTCATGTCGGGATTGCGCAACGGCGCGGTGGCCGTCTGGCAGGCGCCCGGTGTCACGACGGCGATGATCGGGATCGGCACCCACCGCATCGTATTCGGTATCAACGTGTTGATCATGGTCCTCGTCCTGCGGGACACCACCGCCACGGGCGCGCTGCCCGGTGGGCTCGCGGGTTTCGGTATCGCGGTGGCCGCGACCGCGACCGGCATGTTCCTCGCCGCCCTCACCACGCCCTTCGTCGTTCCCCGCCTCGGCCGGTCCCGCACCATCACCCTGGCCCTGATCCTTGCCCTCGCGGTGCAGTTGAGTCTGGTCACGACTCTGATCCACATCTTCCTGTTGTGCGGGGCACTGCTCCTCGGGTTCGCCGGGCAGACCATCAAGCTGAGCGGCGACGCCGCGATGCAGATCGAGATCGACGACGACCGACGCGGTCAGGTGTTCGCCCTCCAGGACACGGTGTTCAACGTCGCGTTCATCGCATCTCTCGCAGCGGCATCCTTCGTGGTCGCGCCGGATGGCCGCTCGCTGGGACTCGTGCTGGCCGGCGCAGGCATCTACGCGCTCGGCCTGGTCTGCGCGGTACTGAACAAGAGGCGCGAAGGACGCTGAGCAGTGCTGACGCGCGTCGGGTAGCGGAACGTTCTGCAGGCGAACCTGCATCGTGGGTTCCTCTCGGATCTACGTTGGATTTCCCAACTCACTCCTCCCGGCGGCGGGTATCACGTCAACAGGACGCGTCCGGAGGAGATATGCCGGCTCCACCCGGCTTCCCGGAATTCCGACTTCCCGATTCCACGTCCCGGCACCCGACGGATCGGTGAAGTAGCGGGCCTCGTCCTCGGCGTCGTAGTCGAGGACGGAGTGGTCGGTCACGCCGTCGCCGTCCACGTCCCACATCGCGTCGTCGAGGAGTCCGTCACCGTCCAAGTCCAGCCGCACGGCGTCCAGCCCGCCCGGCGCTCCGAGGTCGAGGTCGGCCGGGGAGAACCAGGTGGTGGGCGTATCGAATCCGGTTCCGAACGAGTACTCGAGAGGGTTCATGTAGGGGTAGGACGCAGCGAACGGCCGTCCGGTTCCGAATTCACGGGTGCCCGGGTCGGCGAATTCCTTTGTGACAGTGAGACCGCATCGTGACCCTGACGGGACCTCGCGAGCGGGGTGGCCACACCGCGACGATGGGCCCCTGGTGTTATCTTCAACGCTGGTCTTGAAGGTCCGGCCGCCGTGCTCGGACCGTCGAAGTGGAGGGGTCCCCGTGGTCGAGCGCGCCAAGTCACCTGTGTGGTCCGTGGCGGGGGCGTCACTGTGCGTGGCCACCGTCGCGGCCGCCACCGTGGTGTTCGGAGCAACCCCGGCCGGTGCCGACGGGATTCCGTGGCTGCCGGTAAACTCCTGTGGTGAAACGGGTTTCAATCCGGCCAAGGAACCGCCCACCCCCGGGAACCCGCTGCCCCAGATTCCACCCACGCTGAACATCCCGATCCCGTACCCCGAGTTCGTACCCGTACCGGTGCCCGGCCCACCCGCCGACCACACACGTGTGGAACAGGACCTTCCCGCCGACCCCTGCGCAGACCCGTGCCCCGACCTCACCGACAAGGTGGACGAAGACCCCG
>NZ_JBAQEO010000018.1:0-30319 GCF_049286785.1 Rhodococcus sp. (in: high G+C Gram-positive bacteria)
GGTAATAGGTACCGCAGTAGAACGGCGCGCCGTCGGGGGTGAGGAAACACGTCATGGGCCAACCCCCCTGACCCGTCATCGCGACGGTGGCGTTCATGTACACCGCGTCGAGATCGGGGCGCTCCTCCCGGTCCACCTTGATGCATACGAAGTGTTCGTTCATCAGGGCCGCCACCGACTCGTCCTCGAAGGACTCGTGGGCCATCACATGACACCAGTGGCATGCGGAGTAGCCGATCGAAAGCAGAATCGGAACATCACGCTCACGTGCCCATTCGATGGCGTCGGCACCCCACTGCTGCCAGTGCACGGGATTGTCGGCGTGCTGTCGCAGGTAGGGGCTGGTGGACCCAGCGAGCCTGTTGTGTGCGCGTGGGTCCATGTCCGGCTCCTGTTCGATTACTTCTGCAGGTTCGGGGGCGTATCTGTCGGTTTGCTCGGCGTGGAGGAGCCGCGGATTGCACCGCGGTCCGTGCCCTCGTCCACCTCTTGATCGGGCTGCGGGTGCTCGGGCTCGAAGGTGTCGGGGAGGTTCTTCAACCGTTTGTTCATCGAGCGCACCAGCAGTACCACGCCGGCGAGCAATGCGAGGATCAAAACCAGGCCGATGGGCGATGCCTTGCCGAACTCGGGACCGGTGGGACTGCTCGGCGTCTGTGCCAGCAGATCGACTGTTCCGGTGAGTAGGTGCGCCGTCACAGTATTCACTTCTGTCCGTCCTTGTGAATGCCGGCGAACAGATCGTTCTCCGGGATGGAAGTGGTGACCCGCGTCTTGGCGAGTTCGAATTCCTCGGTCGGCCAGATCTTCTGCTGAATCTCCAGGGGGACCGCGAAGAACGAGCCGTTGGGATCGATCTGCGTCGCGTGCGCTCGCAGTGCGTCGTCCCGTTGTGGGAAGTAGTCGCCGCAGGTGATCTGGGTGGTGATCCGAGCCATCAGGTCACCCTGTTCGGTCTTCCATTTCTTGAGCCACTCCGCCATCGGGAACTCTTCGCCCCGCCGGTCGTACTCCTCCTGGAACTGCAGAAGCCGCTTCCGGATGAATCCGTGCGAGTAGTAGACCTTCTGCACCTCCCACGGCTCACCCGCGTCGGGGAACTTCGTCGGATCGGCGGCAGCCTCGTACGCCGCCATCGACACCTCATGGCAACGGATGTGATCGGGATGCGGGTATCCACCGTTCTCGTCGTACGTCGTCATGACGTGCGGACGGAACTCCCGGATGGCCCGGACCAGCGCCTCCGTGGGCACCTCGAGCGGGACCAGCGCGAAGCAACCGTCCGGCAGCGGCGGCTTGGGATCACCCTCGGGAAGTCCGGAGTCGACGAAGCCCAGCCACTGGTGCTGGACTCCGAGGATGCGCGCGGCCTCGGCCATCTCCTCGATACGCACATCGTGGATCCGGTCGCGTACCCCGGGCACGTCCATCGCCGGGTTGAGAATGTCGCCGCGTTCACCCCCGGTCAGGGTGACGACCCGTACCTCGTTGCCCTCGGCGGCGTAACGGGCCGTCGTCGCCGCGCCTTTGCTCGACTCGTCGTCGGGATGGGCATGGACGGCCATGAGACGGAATCCGCTCACGTGTACGTTCACCTCAACTTCGCCAGTAGCCGTTGCCGGCTGGTTCGTGTCGTGTTCCGAGTCTCCGCCGTCTCCGACGGCGCCCGGTGCACGTCCTCTATAGTTCCACCCGAGAGTTCCGCTTGCAGCCGTGACCCCGCCGGAGTGCTGCGAGTAGCGAGAACCGAGCGGTACGAGAAGAGCAGAGTAATGACGCGAACCCTTCCCCCAGGCCGATACGCAGCGGCGACACAACCGGCGCAGCCGCGGCGGTGGCTCGCCTGGGTACTGACCGCCGCCGTGATCGTGGTGGGCATGGTCGTGGCTTTCGTCGCTTACAGCAAGTTCGCCTCGAACGAGATCGAAACCGAAGCGACCTCGTTCGAAGTGATCGACGACTCCCGTCTCGACATCACGTTCACCGTCACCCGGGACGACCCGTCCCGGGCCGCGGTGTGCATCGTCCGCGCGCGTTCCAAGGACGGTTCCGAGACCGGGCGCCGCGAGGTCTACATTGCGGGCGGCCCCGACAAAACCGTCAAGCTCACCGCTCCCGTCCACACGTCGCGCCCCCCGGCGATGGGCGACATCTACGGCTGCAGCTTCGATATTCCGGCCTACCTCACCACCGGCTGATTTTTCTCGAACCGAGCGACCGCTCGCGTCGAATCGCAGGTGGCACTCCCCGATCGTGCTAGAATCGCTTGATACACGGTTCCGGTTTGGAACCGTGTATTGCTGCATTGGCGGCAGGACGGATGCACGCCGAACCTCGGTCGTGTCCACCCGTCGAGCCGTTGATCACTGCTCGTTGCAGTGGTCTGTCGAGGGAGCCCGGCGGCTCCAACTACGAGGGAGTGATCGAGATGACCGAGACCCAGGTGACCTGGCTTACACAGGAGTCACATGACAGGCTCAAGAGCGAACTCGACCAACTCATTGCCAATCGTCCTGTCATCGCCGCCGAAATCAACGAGCGTCGCGAAGAGGGCGATCTGAAGGAGAACGGTGGCTACCACGCGGCCCGCGAGGAGCAGGGTCAACAGGAAGCTCGTATCCGCCAGCTTCAGGAACTCCTGAACAGCGCGAAGGTCGGCGAAGCTCCCACACAGTCCGGCGTGGCTCTGCCCGGATCCGTAGTGAAGGTCTACTACGACGGCGATGAGAAGGACACCGAAACTTTCCTCATCGCCACCCGCGAAGAGGGAGCGCGTGACAACAAGCTCGAGGTCTACTCCCCCAACTCACCGTTGGGCGCGGCTCTGCTCGAAGCCAAGGTCGGCGACACCCGTGAATACACGCTGCCCAACGGCAGCAGCATGAAGGTCACGCTCGTCAGCGCAGAGCCGTACCACAGCTGATCGAACACCTGCCGGAACTCCGGTCCGGGTCCTGCACCCGGCCGGAGTTTTCTGCATTCAGCCGACCTCGACGGCTGTCACATCAGCCGATTCTGCGGGCCTTCATGCCGGAAAAGACCGGTCCGATGCGGACCACATCACCCGTCGTCGGGGCGTGCAGCATCTGGCCGTTCCCTGCATAGATCGCCACGTGCCCGGGTCCACCGGCCTGCCAGTTCCCGAAGAGCAGGTCCCCGGGCTTCGCCTCGGACAGCGGTATCTCGGTACCCACACGCCACTGCGTCTCCGAGGTCCGGGGAAGGGTGATACCCGTCGCGGCGTAGAAGGCGAAGGACGTGAGACCGGAGCAGTCGAACCCCCCGCCGGACGGCCCGTTGATATTGCCACCGCCCCACACGTACGGCAGACCGATGAAGCGCATGGCTGCGTCCAGGACGCGGCTGGTCCCACCGGCGACGGTTGCCCCGTAGAAGAACGGCGACAGCATCCGGGCGAACGACTCCTCGAGTGACCGGATCCGCGCGACGTACGGCTGCGTCTCGTGCTCGTAGTCGAATTTTCCGGTCGGCATTCCGCCGGCCGTCCGAACGGCACCTGCACCCGCGTTGTACGCGGCGAGCGTGAGATCGAGGGTGTCGCCCTTGACCAGACCCTGTTTCTTCCACGCATCGATCTGCGCGTGCAGGTCGCACAGCATCTGCCCCGAGGCCATCATCGGGTCCGCGACACCGTTGATGTCGACCTTCCCGTCACCGTCGGCGTCCTTGCCGTAATTGGCCCACGTACCGGGCATGAACTGTCCGGGGCCACGGGCTCCCGCCCTCGAGACCGGCGACGCGGGCCCGTAGCGGAAACCGTTCTCGACCGAGTACAGAGCCGCCAGCGTCGGCGGCGTGATGCCCTCGCACAGCGAGCCCGCCTTGCGTATCCACGGGGCGAACACGGCAATCGCTCCCACGGGTGCCAGCGAGACTCCCGGGAACCCGGCGGGCACCGCCGGGATCAGCGACCCGAGCCCACTGATCAGGGCCGGAACACCGGGTAACGCCGCCAGACCGCCCTGCACACCCGGAACCCCCGGAGCGATCGGCGCCGGGGGCAGATCGAGTGGCGTGTCGGGCAGCACGGGCGGTGCGCCGGCCGGCGGGGGCGGGGCCACGTGGCCGGCGGGCGGAGGAGGAATGTACGGATCGGTGGCCTGCTTGACGGCGTCTCCCGTCTGGGCCACCATCTGCTCGGCTTGCAGACGGGCCGGTTCCGGTAACGCCGCTATAGCGTCGTCGACCTGCTTTTGAACGTCGGGCGAAGCTTCCTGTACCGAATGAATTGCCTCGGCTGCTTGATCTTTGACCGGCTGCGGTATATCCGCCCCCTGAACGATTGCGCCCGCTGCGGTAGTGATCGCCACGATGATCGCCGCTGCATCCACTGACATACGTTGCTCCTCCTTCTCGGCGCTCCAACCGAGTGGATTCACGTTACGACGGGGCACAGCTGATTCGAGGCGATTCTGCAGGATTGGTCCGGTGCGTGGACGGACTCCGACGCGCACCCGGACAACCCGGGGACAACCTCAGGCTCTTCCCAGATTGCTCACAGGTTGGGGGTGGAAGCTGGACCCATGAGTGAAGAGCGACGCCCCGCCCGACTGCTGCCCGTTCGCCGCGCCCTGGCGGCAGCCGGAATCGCCGGACTCGTCGCGGGCGGCGGCATCGCGGCAGCCGCAGATTCTGCGGCGCCCGATAATTCCATGGCGACAACTCTCGTCGCTGCCGGATCCGGCACCCCGGACGCCGTGTCGAGCGGATCCTGAGCCGCCCGGTCGAACAAAGGAACAACCTCGGGATGGACAGCGCCAAGAGCGCAACGGAGTGGGTCACATGGGGCACGCATGCGCGTGTTGTCGTGACAGACCCGGATGCCCTGGACTCTGCAGCGAACCTGATCCGCGGCTACCTGACAGCGGCCGACGCCGCCACCAACCGCGACCGGGGCGACTCCGAGATCCGTTCACTCGTAGAGGGACGCAATGTGGTCACCCCGATGTTCGCACGCTTTCTCACCGATGCTCTGGCCGCCGCGCGAACTACCGACGGCGCACTCGATCCCACCGCCACGGCGACCCGGACCCACTCCTGGCGATCGGTGACCGTCGACGGTACCGAGGTCGTGCTTCCGCCGGGGCTGGAACTGGACCTGTCCGTGACGGCGCGGGCCAGTTCCGCCGATCACTGTGCATCGAGCACGGCCGTGCTTCTCGGCTGCGGGGTCCTTGTCGCCCTCGGCGGGGACATCGCCACCGCCGGCGCCACTCCGCCGGGCGGCTGGCAGGTACAGGTCCAGGATCTTCCGGGTGACCCGACGTGCCAGGTGTCGATTCCGTCCGGGACCGGCGTCGCGACGGCGAGCACCGTCAAACCGCTTCATCCCGAATCGGTGTCGTTGTGGCGCACCGTGTCCGTGGTGGCGGAGTCATGCACGATGGCTCACGCGGTCAGCACGGCTGCCGCGCGGATGGGCGGCAGCGCGATCGACTGGCTCACCACTCTCGAGTTACCGGCGAGGCTCGTCGATCAGGAGTTCCGGGTCATCACGCTCGGCGGGTGGCCCTACTGACTAATCCTGCAACCGGACGACGTATCCGGCCGTGTCGAACGCATCGAGCAGATCCTGCCGGTGTCCGGGCCCGCGGGTTTCGACGGTGAGGAACACCTCCACTTCGTCGAGAGCGAGCGCTTTCCGGGTCCGCGAGTGCACCACGTCGACCACACTGGCCCCGTTGGCGCTCACCACCCCGAGAAGTGCCACCAGCCCGCCCGGCCGATCCGGGATGGTGACGTGCACACCGAGATAGCGCCCGGCCGCACGAAGTCCGTGGTTGACGACATGCGTGAGCACCAGCGGATCGATGTTGCCCCCGGACAGCACGGCGCATACCTTCCCGGTGAGCCCGAGTTCGTCGGTGGCGCAACCGATCAGCGCGGCCATTGCCGCAGCGCCGGCCGGTTCGACGATGAGCTTCGCACGTTCGATGCCGAGCAGCAGCGCCCGCGACAGCGCGTCTTCGGTGACCGTCACGATCGCATCGACCTGGGCTGCGACGTGCACGAAGGGAATGTCGCCCGGCCTGCCCACCGCGATTCCGTCGGCCATCGTCGACATCCGGTCGAGCGCTACCGGATGACCTTCGGCGAGCGACCGGGGCCACGCCGCGGCCTGTTCGGCCTGCACGCCGATGATGCGTACGTCGGGTTTACGCTCCGAGACCGCGGCAGCGATGCCTGCGAGCAGTCCCCCGCCCCCGGTCGGGACGATGATGGTACCGACGTCGGGTTCCTGTTCGAGGATCTCGAGTCCCACGGTGCCCTGCCCCGCGACGATATCGACGTGGTCGAAGGGGTGGATGAGCACCGCGCCGGTCTTCGCGGCAAATTCCTGTGCGGCAACCAGTGCGTCGTCGACGGTGTCGCCAGTGAGGTGCACGGTTGCCCCGTAGGCCTTCGTGGCCACCAGTTTGGGCAGCGCGGCGCCGGTGGGCATGAACACCGTCGACGATATGCCCAGTTCGGTGGCCGCCCAGGCCACTCCCTGCGCGTGGTTGCCGGCACTGGCGGCCACGACACCGCGGACGCGTTCCTCCGCAGACAGGTTCGCGATCCGGTTGTATGCGCCGCGCGGTTTGAAAGATCCTGTGCGCTGGAGGTTTTCGCATTTCAGCGACACCTCGTGCCCACTTCGTTCCGACAGCACGCGGGACGCGATCACCGGCGTCCGGCGTATGACGGGGTCGAGGAGGGTACGAGCGGCTTCGATGCGTTCCAGCGTGACGGGCTCCACGCGGGTCAGCATAGGACCTACTTCAGTGCCTGCTCGATGTCACCGACCAGATCGGCTGCGTCCTCGATGCCGACGGACAGGCGGACCAGGTCGTCGGGCACCTCGAGCAGCGAGCCGGCGGTGGAGGCGTGGGTCATGGCCCCCGGGTGCTCGATCAGGGACTCGACGCCACCGAGCGACTCCGCGAGGGTGAAGATCTCGGTCCGCGCGCACAAGTCCAGCGCCGCCTGCTTGCCACCGGCCAGTCGGACGGAGATCATGCCGCCGAACCGGCGCATCTGCTTCTCGGCAACCTTGTGTCCCGGGTGCGATTCGAGACCCGGGTAGATCACCTGGGAGACGGCCGGATGACCGTCGAGCAGTTCGACGATCTTCTCGGCATTGTCGCTGTGCCTTTCCATACGCAGGGCAAGGGTCTTGATGCCGCGCAGCGTGAGGTAGGCGTCGAACGGGCCCGGCACCGCGCCTGCACCGTTCTGCAGGAACGCGAATGCCGTATCGAGTTCTTCGTCATTGGTGACGAGGGCGCCGCCGACGACGTCGGAGTGCCCGCCGATGTACTTGGTAGTGGAGTGCAACGCGATATCGGCGCCCAGCTGCAGCGGCTGCTGCAGGTACGGCGACGCGAAGGTGTTGTCGACCACGATCTTCGCGTCGGCGGCGTGCGCCACCTCGGACAGCGCCTCGATGTCACCGACGTTGAGAAGCGGATTGGTGGGGGTCTCCACCCACACGAGCTTGGTGTTGGGCCGGATCGCCGCCCGGACCGCCGCCACGTCGGACACCGCGGCGGGCGTGTACTCGATGCCCCACTGGGTGAAAACCTTGTCGATCAGCCGGAAGGTTCCACCGTAGGCATCATTGGGGATCACGAGGTGATCGCCGGGGCGCAGCACCGAGCGGAGCACGCAGTCGGTGGCTGCCATGCCCGAGCCGAAGGCGCGCCCGTACGTGCCTGATTCGAGGGCGGCGAGGTTGGCTTCGAGTGGCCGCCGGGTGGGGTTGCCGGTGCGGGCGTACTCGAATCCGTTACGCATGCCGCCTACACCGTCCTGCGCGAACGTCGAGCTCGCGTAGATCGGGACGTTGACGGCGCCCGTCTGAGGGTCGGGCTCGTAGCCCGCGTGCACGGCCTTGGTAGAGAAACCCTGCCAGCTGATGTTGTCCGCTTTGCTGCGCTGCTCACTCATGGCGCCCAGCCTAGTGGGGACCTAATTCTGCAGATACTCCGCGATGGCGAACGCCACATCGAGCTTGGTGGTATCACCGACCGCGGGGTCGAGTGCGTTGACGATGATGCTGTGGGTCGGTGTCAGCAACGCCATGGCCACGACGTCGAGAACCACACCGTCCACCTCCTCGGAACGAGGATCGATCACCACGTTGCTGCCGTTCCGCATCTCGGCGATGACGGCAGGATCGGTGACCTGAGGTTTGACCGTGGCCGTGAGGGTGCTCATCACGTTGCTCGGCCCCTTTGACCATGAGCAGGTGGGATCGTTCGTTCCGGGCAGCACGGTCTCGGTGAGATGCGGCCGGTTCCCGACCAGGCTGCCCAGCGCCGCAGTGAGCGCGGCACAATCCGGGGTGTCGCCCGCGGTCACGGGATATGTGAATTCCCCGGAGGACGAGTCGCCGATCGAACCCAGCTGCGCGACCGCGGTGCCCTCGATGCCCGCCCCACACCCGGCGACCGCGATCAGCAGTGCCGGGGCGAGCAGGAGTCGACGAAACCTGTGGTGGAGCTGCACGCTGATCCCCCGTTTCGGAAGGCCGGGACCAGTCCCGAATTGCTACGAACCTACGGGATCAGGACCCTGCGCTGAGAAACCCGAGCAGATCGTGGCGGGTGATCACTCCCACAGGTTTACCGTCGTCGACGACCATCAGCGCATCGCTGTCGCCCAGCGCCTTCGTGGCGGCCGATACGGGCTCGCCCGAACCGATGAGCGGGAACGGCTTGCTCATATGCTTCTCCACCGGGTCCGCAAGTTGTGCCCGGCCCTCGAACACCGCGCTGAGCAGGTCGCGCTCGGTGACGCTGCCCGCTACCTCACCGGCCATGACGGGCGGCTCGGCGCCGACGACCGGCATCTGGGACACACCGTATTCGCGGAGGATCTCGATGGCGTCACGCAGCGTCTCGGACGGGTGGGTGTGCACGAGGTCCGGCAGTTCGCCCGACTTGCCGCGCAAGACGTCGCCGACGGTCTTCTCGTCGGGTTTGCCGTCGAGCGGGGTGCGCAGGAAGCCGTACGATGCCATCCACTTGTCGTTGAAGATCTTGGACAAGTACCCGCGCCCGCCGTCGGGCAGCAGCACGACGATGAGCGCGTCGGGGCCCTCACGCTTGGCGATCTCGAGTGCGGCGACGACGGCCATGCCGCACGAACCGCCCACCAGCAGGCCCTCTTCGCGGGCGAGGCGACGGGTCATCTCGAAGGAGTCGGCGTCGGACACGGCGATGATCTCGTCCGGGATGGACGGATCGTAGGCACTGGGCCAGAAGTCTTCGCCGACGCCTTCCACCAGGTACGGGCGGCCGGTGCCACCGGAGTACACCGAACCCTCGGGATCGGCGCCGATGACCTTGACCTTTCCGCCCGACACCTCCTTGAGGTAGCGGCCGGTGCCGGTGATGGTTCCGCCGGTGCCGACGCCCGCCACGAAGTGCGTGATCTTGCCGTCGGTGTCGGCCCAGATCTCGGGGCCCGTGGTCTCGTAGTGGCTCTGCGGTCCGCCGGGGTTCGAGTACTGGTTGGGCTTCCAGCCGCCGGGCAGTTCCCGCGCCAACCGGTCGGAGACGGTGTAGTAGCTGTCCGGGTGTTCCGGCGCCACCGCGGTGGGGCACACCACGACCTCGGCACCGTAGGCCTTGAGAACGTTGCGCTTGTCTTCGCTGACCTTGTCGGGGCAGACGAACACGCACTTGTACCCGCGCTGCTGCGCCACCAGAGCGAGGCCGATACCCGTGTTACCCGAGGTGGGCTCGACGATGGTTCCGCCCGGCTTCAGCTCACCCGACGCCTCGGCTGCATCGATCATCTTGACCGCGATTCGGTCCTTCGAGCTTCCGCCCGGGTTCAGGTATTCGAGCTTGGCTGCAACAGTCCCGTAGTTCTCGCCGACTACCGAGTTGAGCTTGACGAGAGGGGTGTTGCCGATCAGGTCGACGACATGTTCCGCGATGCGCATGCGTCCATGCTCCCAGATGCCCTCGCCGAGTGCTCACAGAGTCCCACGTCGGGCCCGGATCCAGCTAGATTTGTCTGTGAGGCTGTCCGCCGCAGCCCGTGACGGGAATACCGGTAGCGGAAGGGGGAGATCAGTGCCCAAGAACACCTGGCAGACCGGCGTGAAGGCCGGGGCCACGGCTGTCGTGGCAGGTTCGAGCGCGGGGACGCTGTCGTGGGCGGCGTACACGTATCTGATGTCCCAGGCCAGCGCTGCACGCGGTGTGATCGGACGGAACGTCGCGAAGCCTCCCGAGGCCGACGGCGTCTACTCACCCGGCGTCACCACGCCGGAACGCTGGCGCCGCAACACCGCGTACGACATTCATCTGATGATCTTCGGCGACTCGACTGCGGCGGGCGTGGGATGCCTGACGGCCGAGGAGGTGCCGGGCGTGCAGATCGCCCGACGTCTGGCGGACGAGACGGGAAAGAGAATCCGGTTGAGCACCAAGGCGATCGGGGGCGCCACCTCCCGCGGCCTCAGCGGGCAGGTGGACGCCATGTTCGTGGCGGGGCCGCCGCCCGACGCCGCCGTGATCCTGGTGGGCGCCAACGATGTCACGTCCAAGAACTCCGTCCGCGCGTCGGCGCGCCGACTTGGCGAGGCGGTTGCTCGGTTGCGTGAGCACCGGTGCGCGGTGGTGGTGGGCACCTGCCCCGATCTCGGCGTCGTCACCGCCATTCCCCAACCGCTGCGTACCGTCGTCCGGGCGTGGGGGTTGCGACTCGCGAGGGCTCAGGCAGCGGCGACCACCGCGGCTGGCGGCCATCCGGTGGCGCTGGCCGATCTCCTGGCACCGGAGTTCCTGGCGGCTCCGGACCGGATGTTGTCCGCCGACCACTTCCATCCTTCGGCGGCCGGATACGAACTCGCGGCCATACAGATCGTGCCCGTTCTCGCGTCTGCTCTGGGTGTGTGGCACGGCGGGCCGTTGCCCGATCTTCCCGAGGTGTCGGAGGCCGCGGAATCTCGACGGTGGAGCACGCGAATCACCGCCGCACTCAACCGGTTCCTATGGCGCCGCGGCGCGAACCGGCGGGTTCCGGGTCGTCTCGACGACCTCATGGGTATGGAAGAAGCGTCCGCCTCACAGGCCGCGGAGGATCGATGAGTGAGACGGCCTCTGCCGCGTGGCGGAGAGCAACGTAAGTTGTCGGTGAATACATAAAACGGTGGTCTGCAACAACGAGTAGATCCCCGGAAGTTGACAAAGGAGTTTTCATGCCCGAGGCAGTAATCGTCTCTGCAGTACGCTCACCGATCGGCCGGGCCATGAAGGGCTCACTCAAGGACATCCGCCCCGACGATCTCGCCACCCAGATGATCGCTGCCGCACTGGCGAAGGTGCCTGGTCTCGATCCCACCGAGATCGACGACCTGCTGATGGGCTGCGGCCAGCCGGCCGGCCAGTCAGGCTTCAACATCGCTCGCGTCGTCGCGGTCGAACTCGGATACGACTTCCTGCCCGGCGTAACCGTCAACCGCTACTGTTCCTCGTCGCTGCAGACCACCCGCATGGCGATGCACGCTATCAAGGCCGGCGAGGGTGACGTCTTCATTTCGGCCGGTGTCGAATCGGTGTCGAGCTTCGTCACCGGCAACGCCGACGGGCTGCCCAACACCAAGAACGCCAAGTTCGCCGACGCCGAAGCCCGCACCGCCAAGCTCGCCGAGGGCGGGACCGCCTGGTCCGACCCCCGCAAGGACGGCCTGCTCCCCGACGTCTACATCGCGATGGGCCAGACCGCCGAGAACGTCGCCTCCGCCACCGGCATCAGCCGTGAAGACCAGGACCGCTGGGGCGTGCGCTCCCAGAACCGCGCCGAAGAGGCGATCAACCGCGGCTTCTTCGAACGCGAGATCACCCCGGTGACCCTGCCGGACGGCACCGTCGTCTCCACCGACGACGGCCCCCGCGCGGGCACCAGCTACGAAAAGATCTCGCAGCTCAAGCCGGTGTTCCGCCCGGACGGCACGGTCACCGCCGGCAACGCGTGCCCCCTCAACGACGGCGCCGCCGCCCTCGTCATCATGTCCGACACCAAGGCCAAGGCCCTCGGCCTGACCCCGCTGGCCCGCATCGTCTCCACCGGTGTCTCCGGTCTCTCGCCCGAGATCATGGGCCTCGGACCCATCGAGGCCGTCAAGAAGGCGCTCGCGTTCGCCGGTAAGTCCGTCTCGGACATCGATCTGTTCGAGATCAACGAGGCGTTCGCCGTCCAGGTGATCGGCTCGGCTCGTGAGCTGGGAATCGACGAGGACAAGCTGAACGTCTCCGGCGGCGCCATCGCCCTCGGCCACCCGTTCGGGATGACCGGTGCCCGCATCACCAACACCCTGCTCAACAACCTGCGCGAGCAGGACAAGACGTTCGGTGTCGAGACCATGTGTGTCGGCGGTGGCCAGGGGATGGCCATGGTGATCGAACGCCTGTCGTAGGCACTTTCCGCACCTGTGCACCGCGCACGAAAAGGCCCCCGAGAGCATGCTCTCGGGGGCCTTTCGCTGCCGGTCGCGCTTGAACTACTAGTCGCTGTTGAAGTAGCTCAGCAGACGCAGGATCTCGACGTACAGCCACACCAGGGTGATGGTGAGGCCGAGGGCCACACCCCATGCTGCCTTCTCCGGCGCCTGGGCGCGGATCAGCTGGTCGGCGGCGTCGAAGTCCAGCAGGAAGCTGAACGCGGCGATGCCGATGCACACGAGACTGAAGATGATGGCCATCGTGCCGCCGTCGCGGAGGCCGAGGCCACCCTCGGTGAAGAAGCTGGCGACGATGTTGCCGAGCGCGAGAACCACGACACCGATGAGGGCGCCGATGACCATGCGGGTAAGGCGTGGCGTGACACGGATGGCCCCGGTCTTGTAGACGACGAGCATGCCGAAGAAGACGCCGAACGTACCGAGCACCGCCTGAGCGATGAGCGCGGAACCGCCGACTCCACCGAACGTGATGTCGGTGAACATGAATGACAGGGCGCCGAGGAAGATGCCTTCCGCGGCTGCGTAGGCGAGCACGATGGCCGGGTTGTCCATCTTGCGGCCGAACGTGGCCACGAGAACGAGCACGAGACCGACGAGGCCGCCGCCGATGACGAACGGAGTTGCGAGCCCCGCGTCGTTGCTCACCAGGAAGTAGGAGATGATCGCGGCGACGGAGAGCACGCCGAGGGTGACCCCGGTCTTGGTGACCACGTCGTCGATGGTCATCGCACGATAGTCGGGGCCGACCCGGGAAGGCTCGGCCTGGGTGTACTGCGGCTGACCGAACTGCTGCGTGACCTGCGCGGCACCGGCCGTCGTAGATCCGAACGAGGCGTATCCGCCGCTGCCCTCTTGCTTGGGCAGGTTGCGGAACACCGGGTTACTGGTGGTGCGCACCTTCACATCCCTTCTCGTGGCTCGCCGGGTGGATCCGGATTCTTACACGTTCAACGTCCGGCACCCTGCCGCAAGTTCCCGCCGGCCGGTTCGGGCCGGACAATTCGGACTCTACCGGTGCCGTGTCCGCGCTCGCCAGACGAGGCGGCCGGCGTGGCGGTCAGGCCACCGACCTGGTGACGGTGAACTTAGGGTTCCGGCCGACGACTTCCGTGGCTCCGACGAGTTTCTGTAACCGGCCGCGATAGCCCAGATGTGAGTTGTAGACGGTCCACAGTTCGCCGCCGGGCCGGAGCACCCGGCCCGCCCCGGCGAACATCTTCAGCGCGCCACCGGTATGGACGGCGGCGCCGAGATGAAACGGAGGATTGCACAGGATGACATCCTGACTCGCGGACGCCAGGGTGGACATCGCGTCGTCGCGCACCGTCCGCACGCGGTCGGCAACTCCGTTGGCCGAGGCGGTCGCGGCTGCCGACGCCACCGCCGCCGCGGACTGGTCGGTGGCGATCACGGAGATATCGGGTCGGAGCCGGGCGAGGCTGACCGCGAGGATCCCCGTCCCGCACCCGAGATCGACGGCGGTACGCGCCTGCGGGTTCACGCGGGGAAGAAACTCGAGAAGGTACCGCGTCCCGATGTCGAGTGCGGAACCCGCGAACACGGCCCCATGCGATACGACGTCCAATCCGATGTCGCCCAGGTGTCCGATGACGGGAAAGGACGGTTCGGCGGTGCTGCGCGGACCGTGCGCGATCAGCACCCGCGACTTCTGCCTGCCGAGTGTCGCGCGGACGACGGTGAACGAGCGCCCGAGCACCTCGTTCATGGCGGTGGAGATGTGTTTGTCGCGTCCGCCCGCATAGACGAGCACTGCCGGGTCCGCGTAGCGGGCGATCGACTCCGCGATCTCCGTGAGTTCGTTCAGGCTCCGCGGCAACTGCAAGAGCACCACTGTCGCACCGTCGAGCAGGTCCTTCCCCAGGTCACACGGGCGGTAGCAGCTCGCCATTCCGGCCGCGTCCGCGTTGTTCGCCAAGGCCTGTTCTCCGGTCAGCGGGTCCTGGTGGACCCGGATGCCGGTCTGGCCGTGCGTGGCCGCCGCACCGAGAGTGAGCGCGCCGTAGTGGTCTCCGATGACGGTGACCGTGCCGGGCCTCGCCGCGGACAGCGCTTCGGCCGCCTCGTCGAGAATCAGCCGATCCGTGGCGTCGACGGCCGTCAGATTCGGTGCCTCGACGTCGGGATATCGCCGCAGACGGGAGAACACTGCGTCCCGACCGGACCGCTCGGAACCGGGCACGTTACTGCGACACCCACTGGGCAACGTTCTGGACGGCCTCGCGCGCGGTGCGGAATCCGTTGGCGGGATTCTCGGCGTCGGCGTAACCGAACGAGATCGCACACACCACCTGACGGTCCTCCGGCAGGGCGAAGAAATCGTGGATGTAGCGGGAACTGCCTGCGAGCGCCGCCTGCGGGATGGTTGCGATACCGAGGCTCTGCGCGGCGAGGAGGAAGGTCTGGACGTACAGACCGCAGTCGACGGCGCCGTAGGTTCCGAGCGCTTCGTCGGTGGTGATGATCGCGACGTGCGGGGCCCCGAAGAGTTCGAAGTTCTTCATCGTCTGCTCGGCCGATGCCGCCCGGTCGCCTGCCGCGATTCCCACGCTGGAATACAGCTGCATCGCGCACTCGCGCCGCCGCAGCTTGTACTCGCCCCGGTACTCGCGGGGCCACTCGATATCGGACTCCTGCGGGTGGGTGCGCACGTAGTCGCCCAATCCCGCCCGGAACCGGCCGGTCGCGTCCCCCTCGGTGATCGCGACCTGCCACGGCTGGGTGTTGCACCAGGACGGCGTCTGCTGCGCCAGTTCCAGGATGCGCGTGATCACCTGACGCGGCACCGGGGTGGGCAGGAAGGCTCTGCAGCTGATCCGCGCGTCGAGCAGATTCGCCAGAGTCTGCTCGGCGACGCTCGTCTCGGCTGTTGCAATACCGCTGTCCGTCACTGTGTTTCTCCTCTTTCCGGCGGCTCCGTGAGATCCCTGTGAGCGGTGCCCGACCGCGTTATGCTGGCATCAGTGCACCGAGAAGGTGATGGGATTGAGTGTGCCACGACAGCCGGGAGATCATTCCGGGCCATCCGCACCGGACCCGCACATGACGCAACGGGTCGTCGTCGCCGATATCGCCGCAGAACTGTCGGAAGAAGGATTCGACGACGCGCACGAGATCGGCAGGGGCGGGTTCGGTGTCGTCTACCGCTGCCGCCAGACCGGGCTCGACCGCACGGTGGCGATCAAGGTGCTGTCCGCCGGCCTGAGGGACGAGGAACGCGAACGGTTCATCCGGGAGCAGCGCGCGATGGGGAAACTGTCGGGGCATCCGAATGTAGTGGACATCCTCCAGGCCGGGGTCACCCGAAGGGGCCGCCCGTTCATCGTGATGCCCTATCACCCGCGGAACTCGCTGGACAAATGGCTGCGCCGGGAAGGGCCACTGCCCTGGCGAGAGGTGCTGCGTGTGGGCGTCAAACTCTCGGGCGCACTCGAGACGGCGCACCGGATGGGCACCCTTCATCGCGACGTCAAGCCGGCGAACATTCTGCTCACCGGGTACGGCGAGCCGCAGCTCACCGATTTCGGGATTGCCCGCGTATCCGGCGGCTTCGAGACCACGACCAGCACGATCGCCGGTTCACCCGCGTTCACCGCACCCGAGGTCCTCCGTGGCGAACCGCCCACTCCGGCCTCCGACGTCTACAGCCTGGGCGCCACACTGTTCTGCCTGCTCACCGGGCATGCCGCATTCGAACGGCGCAGCGGTGAGCGGCTGGTCGCACAGTTTCTGCGCATCTCCACCCAGCCGATCCCGGACCTGCGCGGTCATGAGATTCCCGACGACGTGTGCGCCGCCATCGAGCACGCCATGGCCGAGGACCCGGCGGATCGGCCGGCTTCCGCAGCCGAGTTCGGTGAGGAACTGCGCGATATCGAACGCATGCACGGTCTCGAGGTCGACGAGATCGCGCTTCCCGCGGCTGCCGACGAATTCCCGCACGCCGATCAGGGTTCGGCGGCCACTACCGAAACCCCGGTGCCGGGTCGGAGTCGCAGCTATCGACGGCGGTCCGGCGCCACCCCACCGAGCGCCGCCGCGCGATTCCGTCCACCCTCGGCCATGCGGCCGCTGGTGGGACGCGCCCGGTTGCTCGAGAAGCTGCGTTCGGGGCAGCGGAGACGGCTCACACTCATCCATGCGCCGGCGGGTTTCGGTAAGAGCACGGTCGCCGCGCAGTGGCGCAACGTCCTGGTAGAGGAAGGCGCGATCGCCGCGTGGCTGACCGTCGACAACGACGACAACAACGTGGTGTGGTTCCTCTCCCACCTCGTGGAGGCGATCCGCCGCGCCGAACCGTCCCTCGCGGACGAACTCGGGCAGGCACTCGAGGAGAACGGCGCCGACGCGGTCCGCTACGTGCTGACCTCGCTCGTGGATCAGATCCACGAGAGCCACCGCCACGTGGTGGTGTTCATCGACGACTGGCACCGGGTCACCGACCCCGACACCATCGGGGCGATGGACTTCCTCCTGGAGAACGGCTGCCACCATCTTCAGTTGGTGGTGACGAGTCGCAGTCAGGCCGGCCTCCCCGTCGCGAAGATGCGGGTGCGCGACGAACTCGTCGAGATCGATTCGCTGGCATTGCGATTCGATCTCACCGAGTCACAGCGGTTCCTGGTCGATCTTTGTGGACTCGAGCTCGCCGACTCCGATGTCGAAGCACTCGAGAAGACCACGGACGGGTGGGTTGCCGCTCTGCAACTGGCCTCGCTGTCGCTGCGAGATCACGCGGATCCCGGCAAATTGATCAAGCACATGTCGGGGCGCCATCAGGCGATCGGCGAATATCTCGCGGAGAACGTGCTGAAGAATCTCGAACCGTCGCTGCTCGACTTCATGATGGCCACATCGATCACCGAACGAATCTGTGGCGATCTCGCCTCCGCGCTCGCCGGTGTCACGCGGGGGCAGGCCCTGCTGGAGGAGGTCGAGGCCCGCGACCTCTTCCTTCATCCCCTCGACGAGGACCGGGAGTGGTTCGAGTATCACCATCTGTTCGCCGAGTATCTCCGCCGGCGCCTGGAGCGCGACGATCCCGAGCGAGTGACCGCGTTGCACCGGGTGGCGGCGGCCTGGTTCGGTGAACACCACTTCGTCAACGACGCGGTCGATCATGCACTGGCCGCGGGTGACGAGGAGATGGCCGTGGCGATGGTGGAGTCGCAGGGACAGTATCTGGTGGAGAACTCTCGGATGATGGCGCTGCTGTGTCTGGTCGAGAAACTGCCGTCGGCCCTGGTGGACTCCAGTCCCCGCATCCAGATGGCCGTGGCCTGGGCCAACGTGTTGCTCCAGCGTGCCGGACCCGCCCGGAGAGCGTTGAAGCGGGTGGAGGCGACCCTCGAATCGTCGGACGTGGGCGAATCGGACGCACGAGACATCCGAGTGGAGGCGGACATCGTGCGGGCGGTGATCGCGGTGTCGTCCGACCGTGTCGTGGGCGTGTCCGATCTCATTTCGGAATGTCTGACCCGGCCTGAAACGTTACGGCCGTGGGTGGTGTCCGCGGCCGTCAACATTGCGTCCGCCGTCGCGCTCGCCGAGTTCGATTTCGCCGAGGCTCGCCGGCTGCAGGAGTGGGGAGCCGTGTACCACCAGAAGACCATCGGCGCCTTCAGCAACATGTACGGGTACTGCTTCGCCGGTCTCGCGGCGTCCGAGCAACTCGACATCGAGGCGGCGGAGGACAACTTCCGGCTGGCCCTGCAGGTGGCGAACCGGTCGAACGGTCATCACAGCCATGCCTCGCGCCTGGCCGGGGCGCTGCTCGGCGAACTCCTCTACGAACTCGGTGACCTCGACGAGGCCGAACGCCTGCTCGACGAAAGCTACGAACTCGGACCCGAGGGCGGCATAGTCGATTTCATGGTCGCCCGGTTCGTGACGGGCGCGCGGATCAAGGCGGAACGCGGTGACCTGGCGTCGGCGGCACAGCACCTCAACGAGGGTGCGGCGGCGGCTTTGTCGCTCGGTCTGCCGCGACTGCGGGCCCGGGTGGAGAACGAGCGCGAACGACTAGGTCTCCCCGCACCGGCGCTTCCGCCGCTGACCGCTGGGAAACGAACGGCGGAACCCGACTCGGGATACGCGGAGATCGTCGCGCAACTCGACGACGCCACGGAGATTCGCCGGCAACTCGACACCGATCCCGGCGAGGCCTGCCGCCGGGCGGAGGCCTGGGTGCGCCGCGTCGAAGGACAGCGACGGCCGAAAGCGGCGTTGCAGGCCAAGCGACTCCTCGTGGCCTGCCTGGCCGCCGCCGGACGGTTCGACGAGGCGAAGACGCTGCTGGCCTCGGTGGCGGCCACCTGCGCGCGGATCGGGTTCGTGCGCTACCTCTCGGACGGTGGACCTCTCGTGGTTCGCGTCCTGACCGCACTCCGCGAGGATCAGCGGTCCGGACACTGGAGTCCTGAGTGGCCCGAGGTCCCCGCCGAGTTCCTCGAGACTGCGCTGGAATGCGTGCCGTCCGCGCGGAATTAGTCTGCGCTTTCTTGACTAACTCAAGAAACGGTGGTGTGGTGTGACGGTGGACACACAACCTGGGCTCGTCGCCATCGGGACGAGCGTGGGCGCCAACCGTCCTCTCGTGGCGTGCCGACCGTGTGGCGCGATTCGCGATGCAGACTCCTCGATCAGCCAAGCTCCTTGCCTGACATCAGGTTCCACGCACGGCTACATCGTCGGTGAAGCCGAAGTTCTCTACGGGGGCACCCGCCCCCACTGCCACGACGTACCCCGGGCGACAGCCGGCAACGAAAGGGATCCACAGTGAGCCAAGAGATGAATTCGACCGGGAGCGACAAGCTCACCACCGCTGTCGGTGCACCGGTCCCGGACAACCAGAACGTCGTCACGGCCGGGCCCCGCGGCCCGCAGCTGCTCCAAGACGTCTGGTTCCTCGAGAAGCTCGCCCACTTCGACCGCGAGGTCATCCCCGAACGCCGCATGCACGCCAAGGGCTCGGGCGCGTACGGCACATTCACCGTCACCAACGACATCACCCGATACACCACGGCGAAGATCTTCTCCGAGGTCGGGAAGCAGACCGAACTCTTCGCCCGGTTCTCCACCGTCGCCGGCGAGCGCGGCGCAGCCGACGCCGAACGCGATATCCGCGGATTCGCGGTCAAGTTCTACACCGAGGAAGGCAACTGGGACCTCGTCGGCAACAACACCCCCGTCTTCTTCTTCCGCGACCCCCTCAAATTCCCCGATCTCAACCACGCCGTCAAGCGTGACCCCCGCACGAACCTGCGCAGCCCCAACAACAACTGGGACTTCTGGACCTCGCTCCCGGAATCGCTGCACCAGGTCACCATCGTCATGAGCGAGCGCGGCATCCCCTCCTCCTACCGGCACATGCACGGATTCGGTTCCCACACCTTCAGCTTCATCAACGCCGACGGCGAACGGTTCTGGGTCAAGTTCCACCACCGGGTCCAGCAGGGCGTCGAGAACCTCACCGACGCCGAGGCCGCGGCCCTGGTCGGCGCCGACCGCGAAAGCCACCAGCGTGACCTGTTCGACGCCATCGAACGCGGTGACTTCCCGAAATGGAAGCTGTGCGTCCAGATCATGCCCGAGGCCGATGCGGCGACCGTCCCCTACCATCCGTTCGACCTCACGAAGGTATGGCCCAAGGGCGACTACCCACTGATCGAGGTCGGCGAATGGGAACTCGACCGCAACCCCGACAACTACTTCGCCGAGGTCGAACAGGCCGCGTTCAACCCGGCCAACGTGGTGCCCGGTATCAGCTTCTCCCCCGACAAGATGCTCCAGGGCCGGTTGTTCTCCTACGGTGATGCCCAGCGCTACCGGTTGGGCGTCAACAACTACCAGATCCCGGTCAACGCCCCACGATGCCCCACCGCGAACTTCCATCGTGACGGCGCCATGCGCGTCGACGGAAACCAGGGCGGCACCCTGCATTACGAACCGAACAGCTACGGCAAATGGCAGGAACAGCCGCAATACCGCGATCCCGCACAGGCCGTCGGCGCCACCGCGGACCACTTCAACTACCGCGAGGACGACAACGACTACTTCTCGCAACCCCGCGTCCTGTTCAACAAGATGAACCCCGAACAGAAGCAGGTGCTGTTCGACAACACCGCACGCGCCATCAACGGCGCATCCCAACAAGTGATCGAGCGCCATATCGACAACTGCACCCAGTGCGATCCCGCCTACGGCGAAGGCGTCGCGAAGGCGATCTCAGCGCTCGGCTGAGAACAGCTGCGGCTCGTCCGGTTCGGTGACCGCAACGGACCGGGCGAGTTGCACGACGGCTGCCGTGTGGTCGGCGCCGTGTGGTCGGCGCCGTGTGGTCGGCGCCCTGTGGTCGGCGCCCTGTGGTCGGCACCGTGTGGTCGGCGCCGTGTGGTCGGCACTGTGGTCGGCACTGACGTCCACTACCCGATTGCCAGCCCCGGCCCGTTCTGGATCGCACCGGGCCGGCTGTCCAGTCCGCCGCCTGCCTTGCCGAAGGACCACTCGCCGTCCTTACCGCAGACCAGGACGCCGTTGCGGTCACCGGGATTCGCGTATCCGACGACTGTGGTGTTGCCGTTCTCGTCGTCCTCGACGATGGGGCAACCCTTTCCCGGGCCGTTGTTCGGGTCTACCGGTACGGCGTGAGCGGCGGTGGCCGCTCCGAAGGCGCCGAGGATCGGAAGTGCGGCAAAGGCAATGGCGGCGACGGTGTGGCGGATGGTCATTCGGTGCTCCTGGGATCGGTGGAGAAGGACACTGTCCACTCTCGCTGAGTCCGGGTGCACCTGGTAGCAACCCCAGGGGTGGATCGACCCCACCCGGACGCTTGCTAGAACTCGATCTCGACGTGCTTGCTGACCGGCCGGGCCTGGCAGGCCAGGATGTAGCCGTCCTCGACGTCCTCGGGATCGAGGATCGCGGCGTTCTCCATCGCCACCTCACCGTCGACCACCGTGCACGCGCACGATCCGCATTCCCCTTCGCGGCACGAATACGGGACGTCGAGTCCTCGCGCGATCATGATGTCGACCAACGTGGACCGCCGCGGCCAGGTGAGATTGTGGACCTCGCCGTCCATGCGCACCGTGACCTCGGCGGTGTCACCCTCGTCCGTGACAGCTTCCACCGGGGCCATGTCGGCGAAGGGGTCACCCGACAGCGACGTGAAGACCTCGGCGTGCGCCCGGTCGCGGGGCACCCCGGTGAGAGCCGTCGCCGCGTGCACAACGTCCATGAAGGGACGCGGACCGCACAGGAACGCGCGGTGGTCGCCGAGACGAGCCGAGATTCGCGCCAACTGCTCCGGAGTCGGGAGACCCTGAACGCTCTCGAGCCAGTGGATCACGGTCAGCCTGTCGTGGTGGCGGCGGCTCAGCTCCCGCAACTCCTCGGCGAAAATGACCGACTTCTCGTCCCGGTTGGCGTAGACGAGAACGATGTCGCGATCGCCCTCGGTCAGCGCCGATTTGAGGATGGACATCACCGGCGTGATACCACTACCCGCTGCGAACAACAGCAGATCGTCGTCGAATGTGGCAGGCGTGAACAGACCGGCAGGCGGCAGGACTTCGATGATGTCGCCGACATCGACGTTGTCGCAGAGCCAGTTCGAGCCGTAACCGCCTGCGGTGCGCTTCACCGTCACCTTCGGCAGTTCACCGGTGAACGGTGAACTCGCGAGCGAGTAACACCGGGCGACCGAGCCGGTCAGCTCACTCGGGATCCGCAGCGTGAGGAACTGGCCCGGCTTGTAGACGAATTCGCGCTTGCGCGCTTCGGGGAGGTCGAAGACCAGCGACCGGGAGTCCGGCGTCTCCTCCACGACAGCGGCCACTGTGACCAGTACTGAACGTGAACTACGTGGCGTGTCAACGGTCGTCATCGCTGGTGGGAACCTCTCGGTACGAAAATTCGCTCATCTCGATCGTCCGAAAAATAGTCGAGGGTTCCGGTGTCGTGCTGTCCCCTCCCGGTGGGCGGGACCGCGCAAACTCGTCCCGCCGGGCAGGACCGCACCTCATCCCCAGCGCGACTGGCCACCCCCGGAGTGACCGGCACCCGTGATCAACGCCACCTTGCCTCCGAGTTTGCCCATGTCCGCCCCTGTTCACCTAGTATCAACCAAGCAATTGCTTGGTGTCGGACACTTCCTGTGACGACGCCGCACCACCTCGAGCGCCCGCGCTCCCGGACCTGAAGGCTCGCCGTGACTCTCCCTTACTCGATCGACTTCACCGGCCGCGCCGTCGTCGTGACCGGCGGAACCAAGGGCATCGGTTTCGTAATCGCCGAACACTTTCTCCGCGCCGGAGCCGACGTGATCGTCTGCGGCCGAAACCAGCCGGACACCCTCCCGGACTGCGATGGCCGCGCCGCCGCCTTCCGCGCCACCGACATCCGTGACCCGGAAGACGCCGGTGCCCTGATCACCGAGGCCGTCACCCGCTTCGGCCGACTCGACGTGCTCATCAACAATGCGGGTGGTTCCCCCGACGCCGACGCCGCCACCGTGTCGCCCCGCTTCGTGGAAAAGATCGTCGCCCTGAACCTGCTGGCACCGTTCAACGCGGCGCAAGCGGCCAACGCGGTGATGCAGACACAGCCCGACGGCGGGTCGATCGTGAACATCGGCAGCGTCTCCGCCCATCAACCCCAACCGGGCACCGCCGCCTACAGCGCCGCCAAAGCCGGTCTGCTGATGTTGACGAAGGCGCTGGCACTCGAGTGGGCACCGAAGGTCCGGATCAATCACATCACCACCGGCCTCATCCGGACGGAAGCGGCGGCGTCGGTGTACGGCGAAGACGGCGGAGCGGCCGTCACCCGCACACTGCCCATGGAGCGTATGGCCGTACCGTCCGACGTCGCCAATGCCTGCCTCTTCCTGTCGAGCCCCCTGGCGTCGTACGTCAACGGTGCCGACCTGGCCGTGCACGGTGGTGGCGAGTACCCGGCCCGCTTCCTCGCCCTGCACCCCTGACGTCCGCCCCGACGCTCACTCCGTCACCCCACCCCGTCGCCCAATGTCACATTCGTTCAGTTCGACTGCACCGGTGTGACATTCGGCGACAGCGGGAGGCGACAAGCGGGGGGTGGTGCGGCGGGCATGACTATCCGAATACCGCTCGCGCTCCGGTCACGCACGCCTGGCCGTTCTCGACCAGTTCGAACTGCGCATCCTCGGCACCGCCCCACACACGCAGGGTCGGGGTGCTTCCGGGGAACAACGGTGCGACGAAACGTCCCTCCAGTTCGACGAGGTCGGCGGCGTGCACGCCCAGCAGGCGCGCCAATTCGACGGTACTCGCGGCCAGGGTGCACAGGCCGTGCATGATCGGACGTGGCTGCCCGATGCGCGCGGCGGCCTCCGGGTCGATGTGGATGTGGTGCCGGTCGCCCGTCAGCCGGTAGAGTGCCGCCTGGTTCTCGGCTGTTGCCAGGACGCCTTCGGTCGCCGGTTCGCCTTGCGGTCCTGCGGATTTCGCCGGTCCGCGGTCACCACCGAAGCCGCCTGCACCGGGCGCGAACAACGACCAGGTGGCCACGAAGTAGTCGGACTCCACCTCCACCTCGAACAGCGCGGCCGAGCCCTTGTCCCACACCTCACCCACCGAGGCCGACATGGTGACCTCTCCGTGGGGCGGCAGTGGTGCCTTGACCGTCAACTGCTGAGAGCCGTGCAGTGCCGTGGCGGTGTCGAATCCGCCGCGCGAACCCAGTTCGTCCGGCGCCCATTGAGCGAGAGTGAGCGCGAACGTCGGCAGCACCCGGAGGTGCTTCTCGAAGACGAGGTCGAGTTCCGAGGCCGACGCGCCCACCGACAGCGCATAGAGGATGGCGTCCCGTTCGTCGTAGGACACCGTGCGGGTGCCGAGCGATCGCCCCCGCCAGTGACCTGCCGGTGTGTACGACGTTGTCGTGGTCATGTCGTCAGTCCTCACTGCCCAGGATCAGGCCGCTGGTGGGTACCGCCGTGCCGGCTGTCACGAGGACGTTGCGCACTGCGTCCGGCTGGGTGGTCGACGTTCCGCGGACGAGACGCACCGCCTCGGCGATACCGTTGACGCCGTGCAGATAGGCTTCGCCGAGCTGGCCGCCGTGTGTGTTCGACGGCAGCCGGCCGCCGATCCCGAGGTTGCCCTCCCGGATGAAGTCCTTCGCCTCCCCCGGCGCGCAGAAGCCGAGTTCCTCGAGCTGTGGAAGCACCAACGGCGTGAAGTGGTCGTAGAGGATTGCGGCCGAGATGTCCTCCGGTGTCAGGCCGCTCTGGCCGTAGAGTTGCTCGGCGACGAGCCCCATCTCGGGGATCCCGGTGATGTCCGGCCGGTAGTAGCTGGTCATCATGTGCTGGTCCTTGCCCGATCCCTGGGCCGCACCCTTGATCAGCGCGGGAGCGTGGGCCAGGTCCCGGGCGCGCTCGGCGGAGACGATGACGAGGGCCTGCCCGCCGTCGGTTTCCTGGCAGCAGTCGAGCAGGTGTAGCGGTTCGGCGATCCACCGTGAGCTCTGGTGGTCTTCCAGGGTGATGGGCCGCTCGTAGAACCAGGCCCTGGGGTTGACGGCCGCATGCTCGCGGGCCACCACCGCCACCCGGCCGAAGTCCTCGCTGGTGGCGCCGTACTGGTGCATGTAGCGCCGGGCGAACATGGCGACCCACTGCGCGGGCGTCGACAATCCCTGTGGCGTGAGCCACGAATAGGCAGCACGGTCCGCGGTACTGTCCATGGCCCGGTCGTGCTGACCGAGCCCGTACCGGACCCCTGATCGTTCGTTGAAGGCTCGGTAACACACCACGACCTCCGCGACACCGGTCGCGACGGCCATGGCTGCCTGCTGCACGGTTGCACACGCGGCACCGCCGCCGTATCCGATGCGGGAGAAGAATTTCAGCTCGCCGATCCCGGTGTTGCGGGCAACCAGTATCTCACCGTTGGTCTCGGCGGTGTAGGTCGAGAGACCGTCCACTTCGGACGGGTCGATTCCGGCATCGCCGAGAGCCGCCACGATCGCCTCGCAGGCCAGCTGCAGTTCGCTGCGGCCGGAGTTCTTGGAGAATTCTGTCGCTCCGATGCCGACGATTGCCGCGGCGCCGGAGAGTGGACTCGTCACCATCATGCGTTCCCTTCTTCGCCGGGGAACGCCACGGTGACGGTGCCGGTGGCATGCGCGCCCAGGCTGTTCGTACCCCGCACGTCCACCACCACGAGGCCGTCCTCCTTGTGTGTCACCGTGCCCGCGAGAGTCATGGTGTCACCGGCGTAGTTGGGCGCTCCGAGCCGGATCACGATGCGCCGCAACGTGGTGTGGTCACCCGCCCAGTCGGTGACGAAGCGGCCCACCAGGCCATTGGTGGTCAGGATGTTCATGAACACGTCCTTCGATCCGCGCTCACGGGCGAGGTCGGGATCGTGGTGGACGTCCTGGAAGTCCCTGGTCGCGAGAGCCGTTGCCACGATGAGGGTGCGTGTCAGTGGGATCGCCACTTCGGGAAGCACCTGACCGACCCGGATGTCGGCGTAGGCACGGGTGCCCGGTGCCGATATGACCCCACTCACGCGACCACCTCGATACCGGATGCGAGTTGGGCGCCGAGGCGCGCCAGGTCGGAACTGGCGCCGCCGAGAGTGGCGGCGATTTGCTTGCCCCACAGCAGGTGCCGGTGCAGCGGATAGTCGGTGTCGACGCCGATGCCGCCGTGCACGTGCTGGGTCCGGTGCACCACGCGCTGACCGCCATCGGTGGCCCACCACTTCGCCACCAGCACTGCGGTTCCGGGATCCTCGCCATTGGCGAGCAGCCACACTGCCTGCCACAACGTCACTTTCATCGCTTCGAGGTCGATGTAGCAGTCGGCGAGCTGATGGTTGACGGCCTGGAAGGTGGCCAGTGGGCGACCGAACTGGATGCGGCCGTTGACGTAGGTCACCGCCTGGGTGACGGCTCCCGCTCCGACGCCGAGAGCCAGTGCGGCGCCGGCCAGTTCCACCCGGTCCACCAACCAGTCGACCGCGGCGCCGTCTGCGGGTCCGAGCAGTTCGGCAGGTGCCGACTCGAAGGTGAGATTGGCACAGATCTCACGGGTGGTCGACTGGGTGTGCACCGCGGTGACCCCGACGGACTCCGGGTTCACGAGGAACAACGCGGGGCCCGACTCCGTGCTGGCCGAGACGAGCACGCATTCCGCCACATGAACCACGGGAACCGCGGCTTTCGCGCCGGTCAGCGTCCAGACCCCCTCGTTCTCGACGGCCGTGGTGGCAGGCGCACCGCCGGTGTGGGGGCCGAATTCCTCGAGCCCGACGGTCAGGTACACGTCACCTTCGGCCGCCCGCGGCACCCACTCCGCACGCTGGTCCGCAGTGCCGAATTCGGTGATGGCCAGCGCACCCAGGGTGTGCGGCCAGAGCGGGACCGGTGCCACCCGCCTGCCCTGTTCCTCGAGCAGCACGTACAACTCGGCCAACCCCATGCCGCCGCCGCCCAGATCCTCCGGCAGAGCGATGCCGAGCAGGCCCGTCGAACCCAGCTCACGCCACAGTTCACGGTCGATCCGGTCGTCGGACGACTCGACGGCCTTCAGCCGGTCGGTATCGCACCTGGAAGCGAAGACGTCCACCGCCAGTTGGCGGACGGCGTCCTGCTCCTCACTGAAAGTGAAGTCCATCAGAGTTCCTCCGATACGGCGGGCCGGAACGCGGGAAGCGTCAGTTCCGGGTCTGCGTCGATCCAGTCCAGTTCCACCGGCATCCCGATGTACACCTGATCCGGTTCGACACCGGTCATATTGGCGATCAGGCGAGTGCCCTCGTCGAGTTCGATCACCGCGACGAGCAGTGGATAGTCGAAGGCGTCGATCTTCGGATGATGATTGACCACGAAGGAGTAGACGCTGCCTCGGCCCGAGGCGTCCACGGTGTCCCACGCGGTGGACCGGCACCGCCCACACATCGGTCCCGGGGGGTGGCGGAGTACACCGCAGTCGGCGCATCGCTGGATCACCAGGCGATGATCCTCGGCCGCCTCGAACCAGAAAGTGTTGTCCTGGTTGAGCGCCGGGCGCGGGCGGTCCGGGCGGCCAGGCTCCTGCCGAAGTGATCCGGCGTGCTCCTTCTCGGCCGGCCGGAACCGGAGGGTGCGCCAGCGCTGGGTCCCCACCACCTCACCGTCCGAGTTGCGGTAGGTCTTCACCGTGGTGACGAAGTGCCCTGCACCGAGGCCCGTCGACTTCTCGGGAGAAATGCTCTCGATCACCTCGGTGACGCTCACCCGGTCGCCGGGACGCAGTTCCGTGAAGAATTCCTGGTCGGAGTCGGTGGCCACCACGGACGTGAAACCGGCCTCGTCGAGGGTCGCGATCAAGTCGGTCCAGACCGGGGACGGGTCTGCGCCCGCCATCTTGTCCGCGTAGGTGCGCATGGTCCACACCTGCAGCATCTGGGCCGGCGCCACCGCGCCCGGTCTTCCCGTGGCGAGGGCGGCATCGTCGTCGAGGTAGATCGCGCTGGTCGCGCCCATGGCATCGGTCCAGTGCCGGATCATGGGAGTGTTCACCGGATCCGGGCCCCACGTCTCCGGGACCAACGTCTGTCCTTCGAAGGCACGCAACCTTGTCAGCACCTCACTCATTTCACCCTCCTTTCCCGGACGAGTCCGAGGCCGAGCGTGCCCACCATGTCGCGCAGCACTTCGTTGACCCCACCGCCGAAGGTGTTCACGATGCCTTGCCTCGAGATCTGCTCGATCTGTCCGGCGAGCAACGCTCCGGGTGAATCCGGCCGGATCCTGCCTGCGGCGCCGAGGATTCCGAGCAGGGTGCGGTAGACGTCCACATGAGTCTCTGTGCCGTAGGTCTTGGTGGCGCCGGCATCCGCACCGGACAGCGTGTCCTGCGCGACTGCGGCGGTCATCTTCCAGTTCAGCAGACGCATCGCCTCGAGTTTGGCGTGCGTCCGGGCGAAGTCCTGCTGGACCCAGGGGATCTCGATCGCGCCGGTGTCCCGGGCCCATTCGAGCACCTGATGCCACAGCCCGAGGGTGCGTCCGCCGAGCGCGGCGAGTCCGACCCGCTCGTGGTTCAGCTGCGCGGTGATCAGCTGCCATCCGCCGTTCACGTCGCCGACGACGTCCTGATCGGTGACCCGGATTCCGCTGTAGTAGGTCGAGGTCACGGTCAGCCCGCCGACGGTGTGGATCGGCGACCAGCTGAACCCGGGATCATCCGTGGAAACGATGAGGATCGAGATGCCTTTGTGCTTGGGGGCATCGCTATCGGTGCGGCATGCCAGCCAGACATAGTCGGCGGTGTTGGCACCACTGGTGAAGATCTTGTTGCCGTCCACCACCCACCGGTCGCCGTCGCGGACCGCACGGGTCTTCAGCGACGCCAGGTCCGTGCCCGCCTCGGGCTCGGTGTACCCGATGGCGAACACGATGTCGCCGGCGAGGATGCCCGGCAGGAAGCGCGCCTTCTGTTCCTCGGTGCCGTATTTCATCAGTGTCGGGCCGACGGTGTTGACGGTGACGAACGGGAAGGGCAGGCCGGCGCGCTGAACCTCGTCGAAGAACACGAACTGGTCCTCGATCGAACGGCCCTGTCCGCCGTATTCCACCGGCCACCCGATGCCGAGCCAGCCGTCCTTTCCGAGCAGCGTCACGACCTCGCGAAAGTACTCGCCGCCCACACCCTGCTCACCGGCCACACGTCGCTTCTCCTCGGGCAGAAGCGCCGCAAAGTAGGCGCGCAGCTCCTTCCTGAGCTCGCCTTGCT
Source organism: Rhodococcus sp. (in: high G+C Gram-positive bacteria) (assembly GCF_049286785.1). Lineage (GTDB taxonomy): Bacteria > Actinomycetota > Actinomycetes > Mycobacteriales > Mycobacteriaceae > Rhodococcus_F. The sequence goes on from NZ_JBAQEO010000018.1 coordinate 29,271, forward strand.
CCGGCGTTTCCCTCAACTGCATCAGCGTTTCTCCTCCTGCATCACCGCGGCCGGTTGCGACGTCGTGCTGGACGTTAAACGTGCAGCCGCACGCCGCGGAGCCGGCATCTCGATGAGCGGGAAGCGGTTGCCCGGTCAGCCGCACTCCGCTGTGATGGGGGGATGCCTCCCGGATACGCGCTCACCGAACTCACCGCCCGTTACGCCCGCGCCGTCGACCGGAGGGAGCCGTCGGCCCTGGCGGAGTTGTTCACCGCGGACGCGGTATTCGTCCTCCCGCCACAGCTCTCCGGCACCGGAGCCGCGGTGGAGCTGAGCGGCAACGAGGCGCTCGCGGAGGCCGTGGTGGATGCGGTCTCGCACCTGCACTCCACCCGCCACGTGGTGCACCAGCAGGTGATCGACGCCCGGGACAGCATCGCGTCCGGTGAGACGTACTGCACGGCGCATCACATCTATCCGCGTGAATCCGGTTTCCGCGACAACCGGATCGCGCTTTGTTATCAGGACAGCTACGTTCTGGTCGGCACCGGATGGCGGTTCAGCCGACGGGAACTGGTCGTCGATTTCTCGGAGGATCTACCGGTCACGGTGCCGGAGTGAGCACCGTCCGCCGAATCTCAGCACAGTCCCAGCCGAGCCGAACACTCGCTCATCTCGTCGATCACGCGGTCGAGCGAATCCGCCTTTCGCGACGCCCCCACGACGAGACGGCCGGCGCCCCGCTCACGTGCCCACTCGAGGGTCTCCTCGTTCAACCGCGGCAGGGTGGACCCCAGCACCAGTTCGACCTCCCCGGTGTCACGTCCGGCGTCGACCGCCGCGGTCCGCATCCGGTCGATAGCCTGATCGAGTTCGTCCCCGGCCAGGCCGAGGGGCTGGAATCCGTCGCCGAGCCGACCGGCCCTACGCGCCGCCGCCGCACTGTGCCCACCGATGTGCAGCGGCACACCCGACTCGGAGTACGGCTTGGGCCAACTGTGCGCGTTACGGAAGGAATAGAACTGTCCGTCGAAGTCCACGGAGCCCGGGCCTGCCCACAGTGCCCG
>NZ_JBAQEO010000019.1:0-35474 GCF_049286785.1 Rhodococcus sp. (in: high G+C Gram-positive bacteria)
CCACGGACTGCGGGTCCTCTCGTCTCAGCTCACACAGCACACCGGGTGCGCTCAGGAGGTAGGCGCGAACCCGACCTTCCGGATGTCGGACGGGCCGATCTCCACGTACGCGACCTTGCTCGCCTGAATCAGGAACTTGCGTCCCTTGTCGTCCTCCAGAGACAGGATCCCGTCGCCACCGGTGAGGGCGCCCGAGACCAATGTCTCGACCTCGTCCGGGGTCTGCTCGCTGCTGACGATGAGCTCACGCGGGCTGTCGATTACACCGATCTTGACCTCCACGGTCAACCTCCGAACTGTTCGAGAAAACATCAGCTGTCCCGGCCAGGCTAATGCAGGCGATACCGTCGGTGCGCTTTCTCCGACTGTGCCCTGAGCGAACACGCCACGAGCACCATCCGTGCAGCATCGACGCGACCGGGTCGCAGCAGTATCAGACCAGGCCGAGTACGGCCATGCGCTCGGCATGCATTTCCTGCATCCGGTCGAACAAGGCGACGACACCGTTGAGATCCCCGGACGCGGAGATCACGAGGTCCGTCAGCGCATCACGCTGGGCGAGTACGAACTGCGCCTGGGTGATGGCCTCGCCGAGCAGGCGCCTGCCCCACAACATCAACCGGTCCTTGTCCCGGTTGCTCGCCTGAACAGCCTGCTGCACCTCGTGCACGACGAACTCCGAGTGCCCGGTCTGCGAGAGCACCTCCTCGACGGTTCGCGCGGCCTCGCCAGGCAGTGAATGCCCGATCTCGCGGTAGAAGTCGGCAGCGAGCCCGTCGCCGACATACGCCTTGACCAACGCCTCGAGCCACGTCGACGGCGTGGTGGACTCGTGATAGTTGTCCAGAGCCCGGACGAACGGATCCATGGCTTCGTAGATGTCGTAGCCGCGTGCCGTCAGCGCCTGCTCGAGCATCTCGAAGTGCCCCATCTCCGCCGCCGCCATGCTCGCCAGCGCCACTTTTCCCTGCAGCGTCCGCGCCATCCGGGCATCTTCGGCCAGACGGTAGAAAGCGGAGATCTCGCCGTACGCGAGCACTGCGAAGAGCTCGCTGACACCGGGGTGATCAGCGGGAATGGTCGAGGTAGGCGATTCGGGCGTATTGGCTTCCATGCCGCCAGAGCCTAGTGCGTCCACAGGTGATGTATGCCATGTGTGACCGGCGTCGGAGCGGCCTGCAGCTACAATAGTGATGGGCAACCGCTCGTTACCCCGTTCGGCTTCATTCGTAACGCGGGTTCGACGAAGATCGGCATCACGATCCGATCGGCGGTTCTCCACCGATAATGTGCGCGCACCTGATCGACGGTCCTCGCCGCGCCTCGCCGAAATCTTCGATTTCCGTGCTGAGGCGGAGGCAGGATCGACTCGGAAGAGGACCTCGACAAGCGTCGACTGGGAAATCGGGCCGACCAGCGGCCCAGCCCTCACCTCGTACGTGCGTGCAGCTACGAGGAAGGCCAGTCCGCTGAGCAAGATCACCATCGACCACGAAGACGACGCGACCGAGACCACGCTGTCGGCGCAACTCGACTCCACACACGTCGCCCCCACCTTTGCCGAACTCGGGGTTCGCGACGAAATCGTCCGAGCACTCGACGAGGCCGGCATCTCGCGCACCTTCGCCATCCAGGAACTCACCCTGCCGCTCGCCCTCGCCGGGGACGACCTGATCGGCCAGGCGCGCACCGGCATGGGCAAGACGTTCGGATTCGGGGTCCCGCTGCTCCACCGCATCACCACCGGCACCACGGGAACCGCTGCGCTCGACGGCACACCCCGTGCACTCGTCATCGTTCCCACCCGTGAACTGTGTATCCAGGTCACCAAGGACCTCGAGAACGCAGCGAAGTACCTGAAGGGCGAGAAGAACAAGCTCGAAGTTCTCGCCATCTACGGCGGACGTCCCTACGAAACCCAGGTCGCGACCCTCCAGAAGGGCGCTGACGTCGTCGTGGGCACACCCGGCCGGTTACTCGACCTCGCCAACCAGGGCCACCTGATCCTGGGCAAGGTCGAGGTACTGGTCCTCGACGAGGCCGACGAGATGCTCGACCTCGGGTTCCTGCCCGACATCGAGCGCATCCTCGGCATGGTGCCGGACAAGCGCCAGACGATGCTCTTCTCGGCCACCATGCCCGGTCCGATCATCACTCTCGCCCGCACGTTCCTCACCCAGCCCACGCACATCCGCGCCGAGGAGGCCGAATCCTCGGCCATCCACGAGCGGACGAGCCAGCACATCTACCGTGCTCACGCCCTCGACAAGGCAGAAATGGTGGCCCGGGTGCTGCAGGCGGAGGGACGCGGCGCGACGATGATCTTCACCCGGACCAAGCGGACCGCCCAGAAGGTGGCGGACGACCTCGCCGAACGCGGGTTCTCCGTCGGCTCCGTCCACGGCGACCTCAACCAGGTTGCTCGCGAGAAGTCGCTCAAAGCGTTCCGTACCGGCAAGATCGACGTCCTGGTCGCCACCGACGTGGCGGCCCGCGGCATCGACATCGACGACGTCACCCATGTCATCAACTACCAGTGCCCCGAGGACGAGAAGACGTACGTCCACCGCATCGGCCGCACGGGCCGGGCAGGACGCACCGGTATCGCCGTGACGCTCGTCGACTGGGACGACATCCCCCGGTGGCAGCTCATCGACAAGGCTCTGGGCCTCGGAATTCCCGATCCGGTCGAGACGTACTCGAGCTCGCCGCACTTCTATGAGGAGATGTCGATCCCGGCCGGCACCTCCGGCTCCGTGAAGCGCGCGCCGGCGGAGAAGCTGGAGAAGGTAACTCCGTCCCGGTCCGGGGAGCGTTCGGAGAACGCAGAGAAGGCAGAGAAGGCCGATCGTCCGGCCCGCACCCGCACTCGTCGACGCACACGGGCCGGCCATACAGCGGATTCCGTGGGCCCGAAGTCCACATCTGCCGACTCGACCGCCCCGGTGTCGCCCACCACCGCGTCGCCCACTACAGCCTCGGACACCGAGGGTGAGGGCGCGTCCAAGCCCCGCCGCCGCCGTCGCGTTCGCACCACGAAGGTCGGCGCCAACACGAACGCGGAGTAGACAACCACCGTGCTCGCACCCGAGCGGCGCTCACGCGCCGATCTCGTCGTCGCTGCCGCACTCGCGCTGGCAGTCGTGCTCGCAGTCTCGGTCGTGTGGCTTCGCAGCGATGCCCGGGGTACCACCTCGGTCACCGCCGCGACGCCTCCGTCTCCCCCGGTGACTGCGCTGAGCGTGCCCGAGACGCTGAATCCGATCTGGACCGCATCCAGCCCCGTCACGACCGCTCCACTGGTCGTCGGCGGGGCTGCGGTGACGGCGGACGGCGGGACCGTGACGGGGCGGGACCGCATCTCGGGGGCCGAGGTGTGGCGCTACGAACGTGACCTCGATCTGTGCGGGGTGAGCGCGTCGTGGGACACGATCGTCGCGGTATATCGTGACGACCGCGGTTGTTCCCAGGTCACAGCCCTCGACGGCGGCACGGGCGAACGCCGGGCGCAGCGCACGAGCGACGCCGACGATCAGGTGACGCTGTCGGCCGACGGAACGTACCTCGCGTCGGTCGGTGACCGGCGCATGGAACTCTGGCGGTCCGATCTGGTACGCACGGTCGAATACGGCCGCGTCGATGCTCCCGTCAATCCCGGGAAGCAACCGCGCGAGGGATGCACACTGATCGACGCCGGTTCGAGCAGTAGCCGACTCTCCGTGCTCGAACGCTGCCCGGGTGAGATCGCAGACCGTCTGACGGTGATGAACCCCTCGCCCAAGGACAATCAGGAACCCGAGGTGTACGGTTCGAGCGTCCTCGCGGGTGTCGAGGAAGGCACCGAGGGTCTGCGCATCCTCGACGTGTCCGGCGAGACCACTGCCCTCTACCTTCCTGCGGGCACGAGGTACGTTCCCCGCATCGGGCTGTTCGACGGCGCCGGCAAGGCCGTCTCCGAATACCCCCTGGCCGCGCCCGTAGGCGCGAATTCGGTTACCGCGACAGCTGATTCGGCGACCACCTGGTGGACGGGCTCCGATGTGATCTACCTGGCGCAGTCCGACCTCGCGCCCCGGTGGATCCTTCCCGGCGCGCTCGGGCCCGGTGCCGTGATGGCCGGCAACCTCCTCGTCCCCGTAGCCGGCGGGATCGCCGTGCTGGACCTGTCCACCGGCACCGTACTGCGTACCGTCCCCGTCCAGCGCGATGCCGGGCCGGGGCCGATCACCACGACGGTGGCCGGGGACGTCGTGCTCGAACAACGCGGGGACACCGTCGTCGCCCTACGGTGACGATCGCCACCGGTCTATCGGATTCGGCGAACACCACGAGACAGCCGTCGAGGTCGCGCACCCGGATTTCCCGGCGCCCGGTTCACGTGCACATCGGTCTCGACAGGTGCGGAACTACTCGACGGCTGTGCCCGCGAAGGTGACGAGTTCGGACCCCGCCCAAAACTTGGCCAGATTCTCGGCCAGTTCCCGATATGCCTGCGCGCCCTTGTTCTTTCGCCCTGCCAGCACGGTGGCGCCCGACGCCGTTGCCTCGGCGAATCGCACCGTCCGCGGGATCGGCGGCGCGAGGACGGGAAGGTCGTACCGATCGGAGACGTCGGCGAGCACGTCGCGACTGTGGGTGGTGCGGGCGTCGTAGAGCGTGGGCAACGCGCCGAGCAGAACCAGATCTGGGTTGGTGATCTGCTGCACTTCACCCACCGTGCGGAGCAATTGCCCCACACCTCTGTGGGCGAGCGTCTCGCACTGCAACGGCACCAGCACCGCGTGTGCCGCCGTGAGCCCGTTGAGGGTCAGCACGCCGAGCGACGGCGGGCAGTCGATGATCACCGTGTCATAGTCGCCAAGGATCGACGCGAGTGCGCGTTTGAGGGCGAACTCGCGGCCCGGACGCATCAGCAGTAGCGCTTCCGCGCCCGCAAGGTCGATGGTTGCCGGTATCAGCGACATCCCGTCCTCGGTACCGATCACCACGTCCTGCGCAGACAGATCGCCGGTCAGCACCTCATGGACGGATCCTTCGAGTTTGTCCGGGTTGTGCCCGAGGGAGAACGTGAGGCAGCCCTGCGGATCCAGGTCCACCACCAGCACCTTCTGCCCCAGCGACACGAGCGCCGCACCGAGAGAGGCGACCGTGGTGGTCTTGGCGACCCCACCCTTCTGATTTGCCACAGCTAGAACCGTTGTCACGGCTCGATCCTTACCTACTTCACCGGCAGAGGCGACCCATATCCGCATATTCGCTGACATGATGGGTGGATGCCATCCAGTGATTCGCCACGCGACCGCCGGATCGTCATCCTCCGGCACGGCGAAACCGACTGGGCGCGGGAAGGCCGGCATACCGGCCGGACCGACGTACCCCTCACCGACCTGGGCGAGCAGCAGGCGAGACAACTGGGTCCGGCGATCGACGCGCTCGAACTGCGCGACCCCCTGGTGCTGGTCAGTCCCCGACGGCGTGCCCAGGAGACGGCCCTGCTCGCCGGATTGAAGATTCATCGCACGTGGGACGCCCTGGCGGAATGGGACTACGGAATCTACGAAGGCAAGACGCTGCCCGAGATCAGGCGCGACGTGCCCGACTGGACGATCTGGACTCATCCCTGCCCGAAAGGCGAACTGGCCGAACAGGTGCACACCCGGTGTGGTCTCGTGACGTCCGTCACCCACTCCCAATTGCCCGACCGGGACGTGATCCTCGTCGGTCACGGGCATTTCTCCCGCGCCCTGATCGCCCGGTGGATCGAACTACCCCTGATCGAGGGACGCCGGTTCGCCATGGTGCCGGCCTCGTACTCCGTCCTCGGTTTCGAGTACGGGGCGGAACAAGTCATCAGCCACAATGTGACAATCGAGCACACGAAAACACGGCAGGATGGGTGAAAGATGATCAGACGCGCAGTACCCGACGACGTCGACGCGATCACCCACATGATCTACCAGCTCGCGGAGCACCAGCGGTCCCGAGACGAGTGCACGGTCACCACCGATCAGATCCGGGACGCACTGTTCGGCCCGCAGCCGTCCACGTTCGCTCACGTCGCCGAGAGCGACAAGCAGGTGGTGGGCATCGCGGTCTGGTTCCGCAATTTCTCGACCTGGGACGGAACGCACGGGATCTACCTCGAGGACCTGTTCGTCGATCCCGCAGAGCGTGGCGCCGGCCACGGCAAGGCTCTGCTCGCGGCTCTCGCGAAGGAGTGCGTCGACAGCGGGTACACGAGACTGTCGTGGTCGGTAATCGACTGGAACACACCATCGATCGAGTTCTACGAAGCCCTGGGCGCGCAGTCGCAGCAGGAGTGGATCACCTACCGGCTCACCGGCGAACCACTGGGGCAGCTGGCGTCCGAGGTGTGAGCGCGACGCCGGTGTGATTCACGCGTCCGGCCTGTCCGGCGTGGCGTCCTGGCCGTACTCGGCCGCCATCCATCGGGACGTCGGACCGCTGAAGAGACAGCCGAGTGCCACCAGGACGACCACGCCGAGCAGTACACCGAAGAACGGCTGATGAGAGTCCGTGAGCAGCGCCCACGCGACCGGAAGCAGGAGTAGTTGCGCGACGATGGCGATCGCCCTGCCCCAGCGCCGTCCGACGATCAGCGCAACTCCCGCAGCCGACACTGCGCCACCGAGGATGGCGAACCATGCCGCCGTTCCGTACCCGCTGCTGACGCTCTGGTCGTGGCCGAGCAACCCCCGAACCACGAGCACGAGGGCCACGCCGACGGCGACTGTGCCCTCGAGAGCAACCAGGGCACCCGCTGAGCGGACCGTGGTGGGGACGGACGTGATCGGAGAGGGCTTCGGCACGCGGCCAGCCTAGAACACGGGCGGCCGGCGCCCTCCCAATGGTGACGTGTCGGCGCCCCGTTAGGCTGACGTCCCGTGCGCGCGCTGCTGATCGTCAATCCCAATGCCACTTCGACGACCCCGGCCGGACGCGATCTGCTGGCCCATGCACTGGAGAGCCGGGTGCGGTTGACCGTGGCGCACACGACGCACCGCGGCCACGCCGCCGAACTGGCGAAACAGGCCTGCGCGGACGGGATGGGACTCATCATCGTCCACGGCGGCGACGGCACCGTGAACGAGGTGGTCAACGGCCTCCTCGGCGCTCCTGTTCCGGACTCCATGAAATCCGTGATCTTGGGTCCGATTCCGCCGATCGCGGTGGTTCCGGGCGGATCGGCGAATGTGTTCGCCCGCTCGCTGGGGATTGCGGCCGACCCGGTGGACGCCACCAATCAGCTCATCGATCTTCTCGCTCAGCGGCAGCGCCGGCGGATCGGTCTCGCGCATTGCGACAACCGGTGGTTCACGTTCAACGCCGGTCTCGGTTGGGACGCCCAGGTGTGTGAGGCTGTCGACGCACACCGAAAGAATGGACGCCCCGCCACACCGGCGCAGTACGTGCGGGCGGCCGTGCGGGTGTTCTTCCGGTCGAAGTACGCCGATCCCTCCCTGACGGTCGAATTACCGGACGGTGTGCGGATCGAAGGCGTCCATTACGCCTTCGTGTCCAACACCAGTCCCTGGACATACCTGAACAAGCGCGAAGTGCACACCAACCCGGACACCACGTACGACACCGGTCTGGGCGTCTTCGCCATGATGTCCACTTCTCTCGTCACCACACTGCTGGTCGCCCGCCAACTCCTGAAGCCCGGGGCAAGTCCGAAGGCAAGGAAATTGGTCCGGATCGACGACGTGCCGTCGGTACGGATTCGCGCCGCCGAGCCCATCGGGCTGCAGATGGACGGTGACTACATCGGCCTCCGGGACGATGTCGAATTCGTCTCCGTACCCGACGCTCTCGACGTGGTGGCTCCGCCGCAACCCTGAGCATTTCCCGAGAATCAGGCGCTGGACCTCGCGGTACGCGACGATCCGGAGTAAAAAGGACGGCGCACCCCACTGAAGGCCACGCGAAAGTGAATTGGCCCACGGTGTGACGGAATTCTATTGACATCCCGTCAGTTCGTGAAAGCATTCACAAGCAACAGTGCGGAAACATTCTGTACGCACAGATGAATTCACCAAGTCGAAACGGTGCAAGATGCACCCAGTTAAGGAGCAGAAAGATGGACTGGCGCCACAAGGCTATCTGTCGCGACGAGGACCCGGAATTGTTCTTCCCGGTGGGGAACAGCGGCCCGGCTCTCGCGCAGATCGCTGATGCCAAGGTTGTCTGCAATCGCTGCCCTGTCACCGCCGACTGCCTTTCCTGGGCTCTCGAGTCGGGCCAGGACGCCGGCGTGTGGGGCGGCATGAGCGAAGACGAGCGACGCGCACTCAAGCGCCGGAACGCTCGCACGCGTGCCCGGACGACCGTCTGATACATAGTGGGAAGACGGGCCCGGCACCACATGGTGCCGGGCCTTCTGCTTGCTGGACGCTGTTGGCGGGCCCTCGTGAACGCGACCTCCAGGAACGCGACCTCTAGAAACGCGGCCCGCGCCGCCCGACCGGAACACGCAACACCGCATCCGTTCCGCCGTCCGTTCCGGGATGCAACCCGAGGGAACCGTTCAGGTCCGTGGCCACGAGCGTTCGCACGATCTGCAGGCCGAGCCGGTCCGAGCGTTCGAGACTGAAGCCCGGCGGCAACCCCTTGCCGTCGTCGTGGATCACGACGTCGAGCCACCGCGCCGAACGCTCGGCTCGCATGGTGACCGTGCCGGAAGCCCCGGGCTCGAAAGCGTGCTCGATGGCGTTCTGCACCAATTCCGTCAGCACCATCACCAGCGGGGTGGCGCGCTCCGCCGAGAAGACTCCGAAGCTACCCTCCCGGCGCACCTTGATGGGCGTGCTCGCGGTGGCCACGTCGGACAGGATCGGCACGAGCCGGTCCACGACCTCGTCCAGATTCACTTCTTCGTCCACGGACATGGAGAGCGTGTCGTGGACGAGCGCGATCGAGGTGACCCTCCGCACCGACTCGCTGAGTGCCTGCCGAGCTTCCTCGTTGTTGGTCCGACGAGCTTGCAGTCGCAGCAGTGCCGCGACCGTCTGCAGGTTGTTCTTCACCCGGTGATGGATCTCACGGATCGTGGCGTCCTTGCTGAGCAGGGCACGGTCGCGGCGCTTGACCTCGGTGACATCGCGCACCACCACGGCGGCGCCGACCCGTCTCCCGCCGGGCTTGAGTACCAGCGCGCGCATCAGCACGGTCGCTCCCCTCGCCTCGATCTCCATGCGCCGGCCCGGTCTGTCCGCGAGGGTTTCGCGAATGTAGGCGGCCACTTCCTGGGACTCGAAGGGATCGGTCACCAGCTCCCGGGTGGTCGACGCGAGGTCGCGTCCGATGAGATCCGAGCTGAGGCCCATCCGGTGGTACGCAGAGAGCGCGTTGGGACTGGCATACACGACGCGCCCCTGAGGGTCGAGCCGGATGAACCCGTCACCGGCGCGCGGACTCGAGTTCGTGTCCGATCGCGCTTCCCGGATCGGGAACGTGCCGTCGCTGATCATCTCGCACAGATCCCCGGCGCAGTCCAGATAGGCGACTTCGAGAGGGCTCTGTGCACGCTGGTGGGAGAGATTGGTGTCCCGGCTGAGTACGGCGATCACCTTGCCGTCCCACCGCACCGGGAGTGCCTCACCCCGTGGCGGCACACCTGCATCGCTGCGCGCACCGGCAGGGCGCACTACCCGCCCCTCGACGAGGGCCTGCAGCACCTGAGGGTGCTCCGACTCCGAGACGACAGTCCCGACGACGTCTTCGGGGAATGCGGTCGAGGCGGTCGTCGGGCGGCAATGCGCGACACAGATGACCGAGCCCGACGAGCCTGTACCGGCGGTGTCGGTGGCGACCCAGAGCAGAACGTCGGCGAACGAGAGGTCGGCGAGGAGCTGCCACTCGCCGACGACGCGCTGGAGATGGTCGACCGCCGCGCCGGGCAGATCGGTGTGTTCGGCGAGGAGATCGCTCAGAGTGGACATCGAGTACCGTGGCGTGTCAGCTCAGGAGATGACCGCGATGAGGTCGCCCTGTTTGATGACGTCACCGACCTGCACGTCGACGGATGTGACGGTGCCGGGTTCCTCCGCGATGACCGGGATCTCCATCTTCATGGATTCGAGGATCACGAGAGTGTCGCCCACATTCACTTCATCGCCCGGACTCACCACGACCTGACACACCGTCGACACCATTTCGGCCCGCACGTCCTCTGCCATGTGATCCTCACTCCTGGGTGTCCTGCTTCCGGGACCTCTGGGATAACCCTGCTGAACAGACACCCAATCACACGTGGAACACTGGAGTGAACAGAAGGGAGACCTACTCATGGGTAAGCGTGGTCGCAAGAAGCGCAGCCGTAAGGGCAGCGCCGCTAATCACGGCAAGCGTCCCAACGCCTGACGCGCCGTACACAAGCCCTCAGGGGCCGGACAGCATTGTTGCCTACCGGCCCCTGAGGGCTTTTCTGACCGCCTAGATGTCGGGATCCGTATTGGTGAGAAGGATCGTGCGCCGAAGCTCGATGGAGAGCCTCTGACGCAGGCTTGCCGGCGCGTGCTCGTTGCCGCACTTCCGGCTCACGAGGCGCTTGACCTTTTCCTCGATGCCGTACGCCTCGAGACAGGACCCACACTCGTCGAGGTGGCGCTGCAGTCGCGCCCGTGACGCTTCGTCACATTCGCGATCGAGCATCAGCCACACATCCGCGATCACGGCGGAGCAATCGAGTCGCTCGAATTCGTCCTGCTCGCTCACCGCGAAACCTCCTCTTCCGACTTCGACGACGGTGTCCCGGCGCCGGCACCACTTCGGTTGAAGCCGCGCTCGCGCGCCACCTCGGCCAGGAGGCCACGCAACTGCTTACGGCCCCGGTGCAGCCGGGACATGACGGTGCCGATCGGGGTGCCCATGATCTCCGCGATCTCCTTGTACGGAAAACCTTCGACATCTGCGTAATAGACCGCCATCCGGAATTCCTCCGGCAACGACTGCAGGGCTTCCTTGATGTCGTCGTCGGGGAGGGCGTCCAACGCCTCGACCTCCGCCGACCGCAGCCCGGTCGACGAGTGCTCGGCCGTGGCGGCCAACTGCCAGTCGGTGATCTCGTCGGTGGGGTACTGCGCCGGCTGACGCTGCTTCTTGCGGTACGTGTTGATGTACGTGTTGGTCAGAATCCGATACATCCACGCCTTGAGGTTCGTGCCGTCACGGAACGAACGGAACGCCGTATAGGCCTTCACATACGTTTCCTGCACCAGATCCTCGGCGTCCGACGGATTGCGAGTCATTCGCAGCGCCGCACCGTACAGCTGATCCAGAAGCGGGAGCGCATCTCGTTCGAAACGCGCGATCAACTCGTCCTGAGGCTCGGGCCGATCCCCCGTCGGACGGTCATGTTCCTGCACGCTGATCCCTTCGGTCGCCGTAGGCGTCAACGTTACCGCCAACAGCAGACGCGAGGTGGGCTCCACTAACGAGGCCATCACGACTTCGACCACTCCCTTCGCTGGACACTCACCCCTGCAGGGACCAACACATTCGTCCCGCGTGGTGTTCCCGGGCCTCCCGGTCGGCCGTCGCGAGCGGCGGAGGTGGGCAGGTGGCAGAGTGTCGTCCATGGCCGGAACCGCCACTCCCGCGACGAAACTTCTCGACACACAGCGTGTGAATCACCGTGTACACAGCTACACGCCCGATCCGCGGGCTGAATCGTTCGGCTCGGAAGCCGTCGACGCACTCGTCGACACCGTGGATGTCACCGCGCACCAGGTGTTCAAGACTCTGGTGATCAAGCTCGACAGCGGCAAGCTCGCCGTGGCCGTCCTTCCCGTTCCGGAGAAGCTCTCGCTGAAATCTGCGGCCGCGGCGCTGGGCGCGGGCAAAGCGGTGATGGCGATACGCGCCGAAGCGGAACGATCCACCGGGTACGTCTTCGGGGGAATCTCTCCGCTCGGCCAGCGCAAGGCATTGCCCACCGTGATCGACGACTCGGCCCTGACCTGGGACCGCGTGCTGTGCAGCGGGGGCAGACGCGGCCTCGAGATCGAACTCGCTCCCGCGGACCTCGTGCGGCTCTGCGGCGCCGTCACCGCAGCCATCACAGCAGGCTGATTTGCTCCCCCACCGCCGCATCTGCACGGCCTGCGCTGACGGGCACGAGCAACTCGGGCCCGTTGTTCTTCACACTGTTCACGAGCGGCGAGACCCGGTGCACCGTGATGTCGGCGACAGCGTCGAGGGAAACCTCGAGAAGATCCGCCGACGCCGGCCGCTCCGGGTCGAGCCACGCCGTCCACCGCTCGCGGGGCATCACCAGCGGCATCCGGTCGTGCACCCCTTCGAGCCGGGCAACCGAATCGACCGTGATGACGCTGCAACTGAGCACCGGGGTCGAATCCGCCACCGCCGGGTCGTGCCACACCGCCCACAACCCGGCCATGTACAGGGGGGATCCGTCCTCGGGCGCCATGTAGTACGGGACCTTGTGGGCCTTGCCCGCCCCCTTTCCCGTCCCGAACCCGGTTTCGGTCTGCCACTCGTACCAGCCGTCCATCGGCACAAGGCAGCGACTGCGCGCGAACGCACTCCGGAAGGCCGGCTTGGTCGCCACCGAGTCCGCACGAGCGTTGAACAGAACCGGGCCCTTGCCGAGTTCCTTGGTCCACGGCGGCACCAGACCCCACCGCATCCGGCGGATCCGCCGCGCGCCGTGCCGATCCACCACCGTCAGCACCCCGGTGGTGGGGGCCACGTTGTAGTCGGGCGGACCATCTTCCGTCCCCGTCTCGTTGATCGCATCGAGGTCGGCCGCGAGCGTCGCGGGGTTCGCTGTAGTCGCATACCTGCCGCACATGACCACCACGATCGCACGAACCACCGACACGACCCGCGCGCGGCACACACCACCCACGCCCACCGGCGCTCCGCCCGATAGGCGAAGATGGACACCGTGAGCCTGAGTCTGTGGAAAGCCCCGCGCGCCGAAGGGCCCGTCGTCGCGACCGTCACCCTGCCCGGATCGAAGTCCATCACCAACCGCGCGCTGATCCTCGCCACCCTCGCGAACGGCCCCTCCACGCTCAGCGGTGTGTTACGCAGCCGCGACACCGACCTCATGATCGACGCGCTCCGCACTCTCGGAACGCGTATCGACGGCGGTGACAACGACACCACCCTTCGCGTCACTCCGCGCACACTCCGCGGCGGTTCGGTCGACTGCGGACTTGCGGGCACCGTCATGCGGTTCCTGCCTCCGGTTGCTGCGCTCGCGCACGGCGCCGTGCACTTCGACGGAGACGAGCAGGCGCGCTCGCGTCCGCTCGGGACGATCCTCGACGCCCTCCGCCGTCTCGGCGCGGACATCGACGGTAGCTCGCTGCCGTTCACGGTGAACGGCTCCGGCTCCCTGCGCGGTGGTCGAGTGACGATCGACGCCTCGGGCTCGTCCCAGTTCGTCTCCGGCCTCCTGCTGTCCGCCGCAGCCTTCGACGAAGGAGTCGTCGTGCACCACGACGGCAAGTCCGTGCCGTCCATGCCGCATATCGACATGACCGTCGAGATGCTGCGCCAGGCCGGGGTCGAGGTCTCGACACCGGCCACCGGTGGCGAAGCGGACACCTGGACGGTGCTCCCCGGCGAGATACGAGCAGTGGACCGAGCCATCGAACCGGACCTGTCGAACGCCACCGCCTTCCTCGCCGCCGCCGCCGTCACCGGCGGTGAAGTCACTGTGCCCCTGTGGCCGAGCCGGACGACCCAGCCCGGCGACGCCATTCGCGACATCCTGCGGGACATGGGTGCCGACGTCCGGCTCGAGGGGACCGACCTGACCGTCCGGGGACCGGCCGCGTTGCGCGGAATCGACATCGATCTCCACGACGTGGGTGAGCTGACTCCCACTGTCGCGGCGCTCGCCGCTCTCGCGGAGACTCCGTCGCACCTGCGCGGGATCGCGCACCTGCGCGGGCACGAAACCGACCGGCTCGCCGCCCTCTCCCGGGAGATCGACAACCTCGGTGGCAGTGCGACCGAGACCGAGGACGGGCTTGCCATCCATCCGCGCCCTCTGCACGGCGGAACCTGGCGTTCCTACGCCGATCACCGCATGGCCACCGCCGGAGCCATCATCGGGCTCACGGTCGACGACATCGAGATCGAAGACATCGGCACCACGGCAAAGACGCTCCCCGGGTTCGAAAGACTCTGGGCCGCAATGCTGTCCAGCCGATCGAACACTCGACGAAAGGTGGAACTCTGAGTCGCCGGCAGTACGACGAGTCCGATGTCCGGATACGTCCGGGCAGGGGGACGCGTCCACGCACCAAGACCAGACCGGAGCATCTCGGCGCCGAATCGGCGATGGTCGTCGCGGTCGATCGCGGGCGGTGGGGTTGCGTGCTGGGCGGGGACCCGAACCGTCCGATCGTGACGATGCGGGCCCGCGAATTGGGCCGCACTCCCATCGTGGTGGGCGACGAAGTGAGCGTCGTCGGTGACCTCTCCGGCAAACCCGACACTCTCGCCCGGATCGTGAAGGTGGCCGACCGCAGCACGGTCCTGCGCCGCACCGCCGACGACACCGACCCGTACGAGCGCGTCGTCGTGGCCAATGCCGAGCAGTTGCTGATCGTGGTTGCTCTCGCAGATCCACCGCCACGCACCGGATTCGTCGAGCGCGCCCTGGTTGCCGCCTACGCCGGCGGTCTGCTACCCATCGTGTGCCTGACCAAGAGCGACCTACAATCGCCGGAGGAATTCGCGAGCACATTCACCGATCTGGACGTTCCCGTGGTCGTGGCCGGCCGCGACGATCCCCTCGACGAACTCGTAACGATGCTCTCAGGCAAGCTCACCGCACTGATCGGCCATTCCGGAGTCGGCAAGTCGACTCTGGTCAATCGTCTCGTTCCCGACGCGGATCGGGCGGTGGGGGTGGTATCCGGTGTCGGCAAGGGCCGCCACACCTCCACCCAGTCCGTCGCGTTGCCCCTCCCCTCCGGCGGCTGGGTGATCGACACCCCGGGCATCAGGTCCTTCGGACTGGCTCACATCTCACCGGAGAACGTGGTGGCCGCTTTCTCGGATCTTGCCGCCACCATCGAGGACTGCCCGCGAGGGTGCACACACCTGGGCCCGCCCGCCGATCCCGAGTGCGCCCTCGACCGACTCGAAGGCAAGTCCGCCGCACGCGTCGACGCGGTCCGTCACCTCCTCACAGCCATCGCTTCCAACGAAGCCTGGTGAGGGACGAACCGCGTCGAACGGTAGGACTTTTCAGCCGAGAACAGCTACACGTCTAGCGTGCGAGCAGTGTACGCAACCCGCGGCGTTTCCGGGTCTGCGCAATTGCGGTGCGCAGGCCCTGCCGCTGACCGGTGACGGGATCGACTGTGGCGGTGGCCTTTCCGCCGAACTTGCGCTCGGACGCGGTCTCCGGAGCATCGTCTGCGGTCGCCTTGAGATACTTGTTCGGCAACGACAGCTTGGCGATGGTGCGCCAGGACTTGCCGTACTGCACGAGGAAGGGACCGGTCGTGTACGGGAGATCGTACTTCTCGCACAGTTCACGAACCCGCACAGCGATTTCGGCATAGCGGTTACTCGGCAGGTCTGGGAACAGGTGGTGCTCGATCTGGTAGCTCAGGTTGCCGGACATGAAGTCCAGCACCTTGCCGCCCTCGATGTTGGCACTACCGAGCATCTGCCGCAGGTACCACTGAGGTTTCGTCTCCTGGTCGATCTCGGCCTTGGTGAACTTCTCCGCACCATCCGGAAAGTGTCCGCAGAAGATGATGGCGTTGGTCCACAGATTGCGAATCACGTTGGCGGTCATATTGGCCGTCATCGTGCTCTTCCACGCCTTGCCGGTGAGCGCCGGGTAGACGAGGTAGTCCTTGAGGACCTGCTTACCGATCTTCTCGCCGACCTCGCGCAGTTTTCGCTGGGTCTCCTCTTTCGGAATGCGTCCCTTGGCGACCTTCCCGAGTTCGAGGTGCTGCGCCGCGACGCCGTACTGGAACAGCAGCGCCAACAGCGTGTTGTAGGCGATGTTGCCGGCGTTGAACGGCTTCCAGCGCTGGTCGCGCGTGACGCGGAGCAGACCGTATCCGACGTCATCGTCCATGCCCAGCACGTTGGTGTACTTGTGGTGCAGATAGTTGTGCGTCTGCTTCCAGTGCGCGGACGGGCCGGTGTTGTCCCACTCCCACGAGGTGGAGTGGATCTCCGGATCGTTCATCCAGTCCCACTGGCCGTGCATCACGTTGTGGCCGAGTTCCATGTTCTCGATGATCTTCGCTACGCCGAGCATTCCGGCCCCGAGCAGCCAGGCCGGACGCCGACGACTACCGAAAAGCACTGCGCGGGCGCCGATTTCAAGTCCGCGCTGCAGCCGAATCGTGTTACGTACATACCGCGCGTCGCGCTCACCACGCGACTCTTCGATATCGCGGCGGATCGCATCCAACTCGCGCCCGAGCGCCTCGACATCGGCCTCGGTGAGATGTGCATATTCCTTGACATCTGCAATCGCCATGGGGGACCTCCTCCTGGCTGGTTCGACAGTTCACACCCGATAGGCGCTGACCGACCTACCGTACCGTACCGTAGGTTACGGCACCGTAGGTTACGGCCTTGCAGGTGTGAGAGAAATCACCGACGACGGCGAGGCATCCGGGCCTCGGCACGGGCGCGAAGGGCCGACACGAGTCCGCGCCGCTGCCCGGTGACGGGATCGGTTCGCAGGGTGTCGACCGCGGCGGCGCCCATGTCACGGAACTTACGTTCCGAGGACGTCTCGGGAGCGTCGTCGGACGTTGCCTTCAGAAAACGGTCGGGCAGCGCCAGCTTGTGAATCGTACGCAGAGCGAGCAGGTACTGCTTGGCGAGCGATCCCGTCGTGTACGGAAGGTCGTACTTCTCGCACAGCGCCCGGACCTTCACGGCGATTTCCGGGTAACGGTTGCTGGGAAGGTCGGGGAACAGATGGTGCTCGATCTGATAGCTCAGATTCCCGCTCATGAATCCCATGAGCTTGCCGGAATTGAAGTTTGCGCTGCCCAGCATCTGCCGCAGGTACCACTGGTGCCGCGTCTCGTTCTCGTATTCCTCGACTGTGAACTTCTCGGCTCCGTCCGGGAAGTGCCCGCAGAAGATCACGACGTACGCCCACAGGTTCCGGACGAGGTTCGCGGTAGCGTTGGCCGACAAGGTCGACTTCCACGACGGTCCCGACAATGCGGGAAACAGAACGAAGTCCTTGCCGACCTGACGGAAGATCTTGCGGGCGAAATCCTTGTTGGCCTGCGAATTGAGCTGGTCGGGCTCCGCACCCTCGAGTTCGATGGCCTTGCCGAGATCATGGAGCGCGATGCCCCACTCGAACGTGGCGGCCAGGATCACGTTGGCAACGGGCTGGAGCAGATTGATCGGCCGCCACGCCTCGTCGCGGGTCATGCGGAGAATGCCGAAGCCGACATCGTCGTCCATGCCGACGATATTGGTGAACGTGTGGTGGGAATAGTTGTGGGCCCGCTTCCAATGCTCGGACGGTCCCGTCTGGTCCCACTCCCACGACATGGAGTGGATCTCCGGATCGTTCATCCAGTCCCACTGGCCGTGCATCACGTTGTGGCCGAGTTCCATGTTCTCGATGATCTTCGAGAGTGAAAGCATGGCGGTGCCCGCCAGCCACGCCGGACGGTACTTGCTTCCGAACAGTGCGAGGCGGCCACCCAACTCCAGCAGTCGCTGTGTCCTGATGGTCCTGCGGATATATCGGGCGTCGCGGACGCCCCGCGAATCCTCGACGTCGAGCCGGATCGCATCCAGCTCCCGGCCGAGTGATTCGATATCCGCGTCTGTGAGATGCGCGAACTGTTTGATGTCGGTGATCGCCACCGTGCTCCTTCAAATGGTGTGAGTCCGAGGATAGCGGAGTCAGGTGAACGGCACGGTGATGCCTATGCGTCGAGGGTGCAGTCCCCCGCAGCCGCTGAGATGCAGGTCTGGACCCGTTCACCCTCGGTATGGTGCTTGCCCGACCGCAGGTCGATGGCGTGTCCGGAGAGTATCGGGACGACGCAGGTCTGACAGATGCCCATCCGGCAGCCGAACGGCATGAGTGCCCCCGCCTTCTCGCCGGCCTCGAGGAGGGTGGTAGCACCGTCGATGGAGATGGACTTGTCGGCCTTGGCGAACGTTACGGTTCCGCCTTCGCCCGAGGTGTCCGCCCGGGAGACCGCGAACCTTTCGAGATGCAGACGATCCTCTATGCCCTCGTCCTGCCACCGCGATTCGATCTCGTCCAGCATCGGGAGCGGCCCGCAGGCCCACGTCTGACGTTCGCGCCAGTCCGGGCACACCTCGTCGAGTGAATTCAGGGCGAACTTTCCCTGGCTGCGCGTCAGCTGAATCCGGCACCGGAAGTTGTCGTGCTCAGCATGCAGCGCTTCGAGTTCGTCCGCGAACATCACGGCGGCGTCCGTGGGGGCGGAGTGGACATGGAAGACGTCGGGAAGCTGCCCGCGCCGATTCATCGTGCGGAGCATTGCCATCACCGGAGTGATCCCGCTTCCGCCGGTGATGAACAGGATCCGCTCCGGCGGCGGGTCGGGAAGCGCGAAGTTGCCGGTCGGCGTCGCGAGTCGGACGATGGTCCCCGAAGGCACGCCGTTGACCAGGTGGCTGGAGAGGAAACCCTCCGGCATTGCCTTGACCGCGATCGAGATGCGCTTGTCATCCCAGTTCGGCGGTGACGTGAGTGAATACGAACGCCAGTGCCAGCGACCGTCCACATGGAGTCCGATGCCGATGTACTGACCGGGTTCGTAGTCGAAGTCGAAGCCCCAGCCGGGCTTGATCACTATGGTGGCGGAATCGGCGGTCTCCGCACGCACTTCGACGATCTGGCCCCGCAACTCGCGGGCCGACCACAGTGGGTTGGCCAGATGCAGGTAGTCGTCGGGCAACAGCGGCGTCGTGAGCCGTGCCGCGGCACCCCGCAACCAATTGAGTTTGGACCGTCCGGCTGGCACGACCGCTGCCGCGGGCGCCTCGATCCAATCCTTGAGACCCATCCGACTTCACCTTCTTCCGTCAAGACCTACGGTACCGTAGGTAGTTAACCTACGGTACCGTAGGTTACTCGAAAGTCAGTCACGTCGCCGCTCAGAGCAGTTCGAGCAGGAACGGAAGTTCCTGCGTGGCATACCAAGCCAACACGTGGTCGTCGACGTCTCCCAGCACGAACTCCGCATCGGGATCGCCCAGATCTGCCTCGTCGATCGCGTCCACAGCCAGTTCTACGTACCTCTCCGCCTCCGCAAGATCCACGTGGACCGCCGCGACCTGACGGAGATTCACGGGCCCGGGAAGGCGCACCACGGCATCGTCCAGATCCGGCCTCGGGGTCACGTCGTCGACGTCGGCAGCGACCACCACACGGCGGAACCGCACGCCCTCGCTCCCCCCTTCGGAGACCCGGCCGGCGATCAGCCGCAGCGAGGCGCGCGCGGCCTCGGCCATCGCGACCTCCGCCAACTCCTCGTCGTCGCCCGAAGAATACGCCTCCCTCAGCGTGGCCGTGACGGCGAAGGCTGTGCGGCTCATCGGATCGAATTCCTGATTCTCCAGCAGCCGGTTCAGGAGCTCGATCGTCGCGGGGACGTACACCCTCGTCATTGCTTACCCGTCATTCGCACTGCGCACTTCTCAGCGGCTGGCATCCAACAACTCCTCGAGAGATTCGTACAGCAGTGCCGCCACCACGTCCACATCGGCCATGGCGTCGCGGTCTGCATTCAAACCGTAGTAGACGTTGCCGTCGTAGGACGTCAGCGCAATGCTCAGTGTCTGATTCTTCAGCAGCGGCGACACCGGATACATTTCGAGCATCCGGGCGCCCCCGACGTACAGGGGCATCTGCGGGCCGGGCGCGTTGGTGATCATCAGGTTGAACATCCGCTGCGAAAAGCTGCTCGCCACACGGGCGCTCATCGCATGCAGAGTGGCCGGCGCGAAACCCGACAAGCGCACCAAGGTCTGGGCGGTGACGCCCCGGCTCGGCCCCGCGTGCGCCTCCATGGCGTGCGCCACATGCGAAAGCCTCACCACCGCGTTCGATTCTCCTACCGGAAGATCGATGAGGAACGACGACACCATGCTTCGCGGATCCGACCAATCGCCCGGCCGGGTGGGTGTGCGTGCTTCTTCCGAATCCGTCGCGTACACCGACATCGGGACCATCGCCCGGACCGTGGTCGACTCGGCCACCGGCTCCCCCCGCGACAGCAGCCAATAGCGCAGAGCCCCTGACACGACCGCCAGGATCACATCGTTGACCTCACACCCGTACCGTGCCCGGATTTTTCGATAGTCGCCCAGTTCGGTCTTGACCACAGCGAACCGCCGGTTCCGGGAGATGGGTGCGTTCAGCGGAGTGGACGGTGCCACCTGAGCGGCAGTACGCACCACCGCAGCCACCTTGCCGGCGGCACGAACTGTGTCACCGAGCGAAGAAAGCAGGCCGTTCACCGTCATCCGCAGCGAGGACAAGCCCTCCCGCGGGCGCGCCACCATCTCGACGAGCGCTCCTGCGACGAGGGTGGACTCGCTCGGTTCGGCGGAGGGCATCCACAGTTCCTCGGCCATCGGCTTCCGCACCTTGGTCGTGTCGAGAATGACCTGGCTGATCTCGAGCGCCGTCTCACCGTCCACCAGAGCGGAATGCGACTTGGTGAAGATCGCGAAGCGGTTGTTCGACAGACCTTCGACCAGGTACATCTCCCACAGGGGGCGAGTGTTGTCCAGCGGCCGCGAGGTGAGCCGGGCAACCAGATCGTGCAACTGCGCATCCGATCCAGGTTTGGGCAGCGCAGAACGCCGGACGTGATACTCGATGTCGAAGTCCTGATCGTCCACCCACACCGGACGCGACAGTCCCAGGGCGACTTCCCGCACCTTCTGCCGGTACCGGGGTACCAGGCTCAGCCGTTCCTCGACCAGTCGCAGCAATTCTTCGTACGACAACCCATTTCGTGGCTTCCGGAAGATCGCCAGCGATCCCACGTGCATCGGCGTGCTGCTCGCCTCGAGGAAGTAGAACGAGGCGTCCTGCGTCGTCAGTCTCGTCACCATGTCGATTCCTGCCCCCCTTGCATCTCATCCCCGTCCAGATCGAGAAGTAGTGAAATCTCGTCGGCGGTCACCGAACCTTCGATGTGATGGATACCGACCATTCCGATCTCCACCGCACCGCGAACATTGCCCGGCAGGTCGTCGACGAAGACACAGTCGCCGGGATCGACTCCTAGGAGTTCCGCCGTCTTCAGGTAGATCCTCGGATCCGGTTTGGCCACACCGAGGTCCCCCGACAACACCACGAGGTCGACGACCCGACCGTCCCCCAGATCTCGTAACCATTGCGCATGAGGCCCTCCGGGATCGTTGCTGAGAATCGCTGTCCGGACACCCCGCAGGCGGGCATCTGCAATGACGAGCGACAAGCGGTCCGCGTCCGAACCGGGGCCCGCCAGAACCCCACCGAAATCCAGTATCAATCCCCGCACGCACCCACCCTAGGTTCCCGCTGCCGGTCGGGCGACACGACGGGCGGTTCCGTGCAACGATGACACCACGACGGCCGTCTCATGCCGATACCGGGGGGAAGAAATGAGTGAGTCCTACACGTTCCTGTCACGCGCACCGCGTTCGGAACCCGATTCGACACGCCGTACCGGACAGCCGGGCGAACGCGAAGGACGTCGAGGCCGGCGATGCTCTCAGATCAGGCCTTCGGTAGTCCCGCGTGCGTCGGCGCATTCCGGATTGTCACCTCGCCCCGGGAATTCCAGCTCGTCCGGTGCTGCGCACTGCGCGCCGCCCGATGCCCAGCGCTTCATCGAACACGCTTTCCGGCTCGTCCTCGAGGTCCTCGATCGGCGTCGCAACGCTCAGCAATTGCGACCGCTCGTCGCGGCGCCACTCGTCGATGTCGTGCGGACGCTTGCGCTTGCGTCCTCACCTGCGAGGCGACTCGGCGTCGCAACCCTTCGCCGGGTGCACCTGCGACCGCTCGATTCCGGCAAGTTCGACTGCCCGGCCGCCGAGGCGTTCGGAACCTACGGGCGGGGAAGCCGGGTCTTCGTGATCGCAGCCCGTGTCGAGAAAGTACCCGCCACGGGCTGGACCATCACTTCTCTGGTGATCGGCTGATCGCCGGGCCGGGAACCCGCCGTCAGCGCTTGCGCTTGGAACGCGGCGCCTTGCCGGGCTTCGACTGCGACCGTGCGGCCTCGCGTCGCTGACGCCTGGTCCCGGTCTCCGCGGTGTCTTCTGCTCCGCGGCGGCTCAGGTGGGCGCTGCCGTCCTCTGCCGGACCGGAGTACGTGAGTCCCCGCGGCTGATCGTCCTCGTCGAGACCTTTGGCACGCAGCGCCGGCGGCGCCGCGGTTTCGGGAGCCTGGGGCGCAGCCTGCTCGGTCGGCAACGATCGAGGCGCAGCCTGGACCGGCGAGACCGCGGCCGTGGCGGCGGCCGATGCCGCGGTCACGCTGATGCCAGGAGCCGCGGCCTGCGGAGCCGACGCCTCGACCTGCAGATTGAACAGGAATCCGACGGACTCCTCCTTCAACCCTTCCAGCATTGCAGTGAACATGTCGAAACCTTCACGCTGGTACTCCACGAGCGGATCCCGCTGGGCCATGGCACGCAGACCGATGCCCTCCTTGAGGTAATCCATCTCGTAGAGGTGTTCACGCCACTTGCGGTCGAGCACGCTCAGCAGAACCCGCCGCTCGAGTTCGCGCATGGCACCGTCACCGGCAAGTGCGTCTATCTCCGCCTCGCGGCGCGCGTAGGCATCGTGCGCGTCCTTGCGCACGATGTCGCGGAGATCGTCCCGGCTGAGGTCCTTCTCCGAACCGTCCGCACCCTCGCCGACCAACTCCTTGTAGTCGAGGCTGATCGGGTAAAGCGTCCTGAGCGCGGTCCACAGCTGTTCGAGATCCCAGTCCTCGACGTACCCGTCGGCGGTCGCACCGTCGACATACGCGGTGACCACGTCGGTGATCATCTTCTCGACCTGGCCCTCCATGTTCTTGCCCTCGAGGATCTGACGGCGCTCACCGTAGATGACCGTGCGCTGCTGGTTCATCACCTCGTCGTACTTGAGGACGTTCTTGCGAATCTCGAAGTTCTGCTGCTCGACCTGCGTCTGGGCGCTCTTGATCGCCTTCGAGACCATCTTCGCCTCGATGGGCACGTCGTCGGGGAGATTGAGCCGCGTCATGATCGACTCGAGTGCCGCCCCGTTGAAGCGCCGCATCAACTCGTCGCCGAGAGACAGGTAGAACCGTGATTCACCCGGATCGCCCTGTCGACCGGAACGACCGCGCAGCTGGTTGTCGATACGCCGGGACTCGTGACGCTCGGTGCCGAGTACGTACAGTCCGCCGGCTTCGCGGACCTTGTCGGCGTCGGCCTTGACCTCGGCCTTGACCTGCTCGAGAACCTCGTCCCACGCCGCCTCGTACTCGTCGGGGGTGTGGACGGGATCGAGACCGCGCTTGCGCAGCGCGATGTCCGCGATGATGTCCGGGTTGCCGCCGAGGACGACGTCCGTACCGCGACCGGCCATGTTGGTGGCCACCGTGACCGCACCGGACCGCCCGGCCTCGGCGATGATCGTCGCCTCCTGCTCGTGGAATTTGGCATTGAGCACGTTGTGCGGGACTCCGCGCTTGGCGAACTGCTTCGACAGGTATTCCGACCGCTCCACGCTGGTGGTACCGATCAGGACCGGCTGACCCTTCTGATGCCGTTCCGCGACGTCGTCCACGACGGCGTCGAACTTCGCTTCTTCGGTCTTGTAGATGAGGTCACCGTTGTCGACGCGGATCATCGGCCGGTTGGTGGGGATCGGGATGACGCCGAGGTTGTAGATCTGGTGCAACTCGGCCGCTTCGGTCTCGGCCGTACCCGTCATGCCGGACAGTTTGTCGTACAGACGGAAGTAGTTCTGCAGGGTGATCGTGGCGAGGGTCTGGTTCTCGGCCTTGATCTCCACCTTCTCCTTGGCCTCGATCGCCTGGTGCATGCCCTCGTTGTACCGACGTCCGACCAGGACGCGGCCGGTGAACTCGTCGACGATGATCACTTCGCCGTCGCGGACGATGTAGTCCTTGTCCTTGGTGTAGAGCTCCTTGGCCTTGATGGCGTTGTTCAGGTAGCTCACGAGAGGTGAATTGGCGGCCTCGTAGAGGTTGTCGATTCCCAGCTGGTCCTCGACGAGTTCGACGCCCGCTTCGTGGACGCCGATGGTCCGCTTGCGAATGTCCACCTCGTAGTGGACGTCGCGCACGAGCAGCGGCGCAATGCGCGCGAACTCCGCATACCACTTGCTCGAGGCGTCCGCGGGACCGGAGATGATGA
Organism: Rhodococcus sp. (in: high G+C Gram-positive bacteria); assembly: GCF_049286785.1. Classification (GTDB taxonomy): domain Bacteria; phylum Actinomycetota; class Actinomycetes; order Mycobacteriales; family Mycobacteriaceae; genus Rhodococcus_F. The sequence goes on from NZ_JBAQEO010000019.1 coordinate 24,412, forward strand.
GCGGGGTTCGCGCCTCGTCGATGAGGATCGAGTCGACCTCGTCGACGATCGCGAAGCTGTGACCGCGCTGGACCAGGTCGTCCAGTGAGTGCGTCATGTTGTCGCGCAGGTAGTCGAACCCGAACTCGTTGTTGGTGCCGTATGTGATGTCGGCCGCGTAGGCGGCGCGGCGCTCCGCCGGCGACATTCCGGAAAGGATCACACTGGTATCCATGCCGAGGAAGCGGTGCACACGCCCCATCCACTCGGAGTCGCGCTTGGCCAGGTAATCGTTGACCGTGACCACGTGCACACCGTCTCCGGCGATCGCATTGAGGTATGCGGGCAGCACACAGGTGAGCGTCTTACCCTCACCCGTCTTCATCTCGGCGATGTTTCCCAGGTGAAGGGCGGCGCCACCCATGATCTGGACATGGAAGTGCCGCTGGTCGATGACGCGCCAGGACGCCTCGCGGGCAACCGCGAACGCCTCGGGAAGCAACTCGTCGAGCGTTTCACCGTCTCGGTAGCGGGACCGGAACTCATCGGTCTTCGCGCGCAGTTGCTCGTCGGTCAGGTCCTCGACGTCGGAGGACAGCGAGGAAACGTGGTCGGCGATGTGCTTGAGCCGCTTGACCATGCGACCTTCACCAACACGGAGCAGCTTGGATAGCGACAGCGACGGCACAGTCTTGTTCGTCCTCAATCTTCGGCAACAGATGGGTGGCACACAGAATCCGGCCGGAGGTCCGAGAACCCCGGCCGGATTCCATGGTAGGCGCTCTGCCGCTCGGAGGAGTAGACCGACCACTCTCAGGTGTTCAGGCAGGACGCGAAAGTGTCACGCGAGACGGATGAGGCCGTAGTCGAACGCATGCCGGCGGTAGACGACGGACGGCCTGTCCGTCTCCTTGTCGTGGAACAGGAAGAAATCGTGTCCTACCAGCTCCATCTCGTACAGAGCATCGTCGACGGTCATCGGCACGGCCTTGTGTTCCTTGGTACGCACCACCTGCCCGGGCCGATGCTCCTCCTTCTCCCCGGACTCCAGGGAAATATCGGGACTGATGGCGAGACTCTCGTCCTCCGCCAGCGTGGCCGTGGCCTCGGCCACCGAGACGGGCGTCTTCTCGCCGTAATGGACCTTCTTCCGGTCCTTGGTCCGGCGAAGCCGGCTCTCGAGCTTTCCGGTCACAGACTCGAATGCCGCGTAGAAGCTGTCGGCGCTCGCTTCGGCGCGAGCTACCGGACCCTTTCCCCGTGCAGTGATCTCGACGCGCTGACAGCTCTTCATCTGGCGTCGATTGCGTTCGTGTTGGAGCTCTACGTCGAAATGGAAGATGGACGGATCGAAGCGTTCGAGGCGCGACAACTTCTCGGAAACATAGACGCGGAAGTGATCGGGCACCTCTACGTTGCGTCCTTTGACGACTATCTCGGCGTTGGGGGTGTCCGCCTTCTCCTGTGCACTTTCGGCGTTTTCGTCGGCGAAAACCGAGGCTTTCGAAGGGGTCGTCACTGTACCTCCCGATTACGGCCCCGCCCCATGATGGGCGGCGGCAATTTCTGAGCAATGCCGGGAAGGGGATCCGCCCGGCACCAGGTTCGAAGTACCACCTCCTACCTGTGTTTTCGGGTGTGCCCGCGACGCTAGTACGTAACTCGCGCGAGTGCCACTGTTCGGCTGAAATTCACATGACACCGGCCACGACGACCGCGACACTCACTCGGATCCCGGCCCCCGACAGCACCCGCACCGACTCCGACACGGTGGCTCCGGTGGTCGAGACGTCATCGAGCAGAACAGTCGAAATTTGCTGGAGTACAGCCGATTCCGAAGACAGATACCCCGCGAAACGCTCCCCGTTCCGGGTCAGACGAACTGCTCCCGACAGGTTGGCCTGGCGCAGATCTGCCGACAGCCCTACCGAATCGCGCACCCCTCTCCGCAGCCCGAGCGCGCAGCACACGCTGCGCGCTCCCACAGCCGCGACGGCCATGCGCGCGACCGGGTCGCCGCCCCGTGCCCGTGCCGCTCGCGCACGGGACGGGGCGGGAACGAGAACGAGGGACGAACACTCCGGCGGTTTCAGTTCACCCCACTGCTGCAGCCGGTTCAGGACGCCCGCGATCGCGGATCCGAGTGGTCGCGCGAGATCGCGACGGCCGCGTTCCTTGAGCGCGATCACCGCCCGGCGGCGGGGACCCGAATAGGGGCCCGCCGCCCACACGGGCACCCCGGGATCCACCCGCGGGCGCAGCAGCACCGGATCGTCGGCCAGCTCCGCGGCGCAGTCGGCACACCACTGTGTACCCGGGGCCGTACAGCCCCCGCATTCCGCCGGCAGGATCAGGTCCAGCAGGGCCCGGACTCCGGGCGGGCCACTCGTTCCGGGCACTGGGCTCATGGCGACAGTATGCGGGCACCCTCCGACACCGCAGTGCCGGCGTCGACACGGTCAGCCCGGCAGGATCGGAATCGCCTTCACGCCCGTCAGGCCGGGAACCTCCCGCCAGTAGCGGTCACCGGCCGGGTCGTTGTTGTTGAGCTGGAACACCGCCCTGGAGTCCGCAACGAACCCGGTGGTCGTCGATGCGTCCACCGCCACGACCGGAGCTGTCAGGTTGCGGCTCGGCAGCGCGTCCATGCGCGAACCGTCCACCGCGACCTGCACCACCGGGATCTCCGAGGCGGCTCTCGCCACCACGATCGTGTCGCTCGTGCTCCAGTCGAGAGACAGCGCGGGGCTACCCAGCCCCACCGCAATCGCGCGCGGATTGGTGAGGGCATACGTTCCACCCGGCAACTGCTCGACGATCGCCAGGTAGACCTTGCCATCGACGATGAGCGCCGCGCGGACCCCGTCACGGGACAACCGGAGTTCCGTAATCGTGGTACCCAGGGCGGTGACGGCCCCCGCGTCGACGCCCACAACGGACATCCGGCCCGTATCCGGCTCGCGCAGCACTCTGATGACAGTGTCGCCGTTCACTGCCGCCCAGATGGCGGAATTGTCGGGAGCCCAGGTGGGACGGGTGATCGCTCCCCCTTCCAGTACCGAGGCCGCACCTTCCTCGTACGCGCCGATCATCAGGGCACTCGCAGGCTCCGGCGTTGGCCGGCCGGTGTCCGCCACCGCGGCGACGAGCTTGCCGTCCTGGGACAGAGCCAGTGAACGCAGATTCCGGACGGAGCCGAAATACCCCGGCACCGGTGTCACCCCGGTCTCCGTCACGCTGACCATCGAACCCTCGCGCAGCGCATGGAGGCCGACCGTGGCACTCGAGGTGGCGAAAGGGTTCATGGAGGCAACGTCCGCAGTGGTCCAGCCGTTCGGGAAACGTTCGTCGAACGGCTCACCCTCCGACAGCAACACATAGGGCCCCGAGATCTCGGCGTTGGCGAGGGTCCAGATCACCTGGGCCGCGAACAGACTCCTCGCCTGTTCGTCCATGCCTCCGACGCCCTGGAAATCGATCCGGATTCCACCGAGTCCGACCCCCACCTGCGCGGTGCGTCCGTCGGCCTTGGTGACAGGCCCGCGAACCGAGACGCCCTCACCGAGTTCGTTGCGGACAGCAGGCGCGAGAGCCGATTTCGGCCCCTGGATCAGCAGGCCTACGAGCTGGCTCGCCATCTGATCCTGCCCCGCCGACACCCAGCGTGGATCCGGGACCACCGTCGTCCCCGCTGGGTCGAGGAAGTACAACGACTTGCGCTGGTAGGTGTTCAGGAACTGTGCGCGATCCAGGATCACGCCCGCAGGAAGGTCCGAGATCCGCCACTCGCCGCCCTGCATCTCGAGACCGATCTTGGTTTCGAAACTGCCGTCCTCCGCCACGTACAACCCGCCGGGCTCGAGCTGACCCACCTTGTTGGCGCGAATCGTGTAGGTCGCCCCGTTGGATGAACGCGACTCCGGCAGCACGTCGACCTTGTCGACGATCGTGGCGCTCGACGCGTCGTCCCAGCGGCTCGACATCGACGGAGTCAGGAACTGACGGGCCGCAAGGTGACGGTTGGACGGATCGGTACTGGCCTTGAAGAAGTCCCGGAGCAGAAGGTCCGGCTCACGTCCTGGGGCCGGGGCCGCGACGCTCGACTCCGGCGAATCCCGGTTGATCGTGCCGATCGCCTGGGGTGTCGACGAATCCGGCAGGCTCGCGCACCCGCTGGGCACCAGGAGCACCGCGCACAGGAGCGCACCGTAAACCGACCGCCGGGTAACGGATATCGGTCCGAGCGTCATTCGTCCTGCCCCGCGGACTGCGTACCGTCCCCGGTGCCGACGTGCGCGTTCTGAGGCTCACGCTTCATCGGCACGGTCCGGGACTCGTCGGCCGGCGATTCCGATTCTTCCTCACGCGCGGGCACCGACGAACCCGGGACAGGCTGTCCCTGCACGTGCTTCGCGGTTCCCGGCTTCAGCGGTAGCGGGCTCGCCATCACCTTGCGCCCGCGCACCCGCGGCAGTGTCAACCGGAAGCACGCACCTCTTCCCGGCTCGCCCCACGCCTCGAGCTTGCCGTTGTGCAGATTCGCGTCCTCGACGCTGATCGCGAGCCCGAGGCCCGTACCGCCCGAACGTCGCACACGAGACGGATCGGACCGCCAGAACCTGTTGAACACAAGTTTCTCCTCGCCCGGTCGCAGCCCCACACCCTGATCGCGCACGATGAACGCCACGGCGTTCTCGTCGGCGCGCAGGCGCAGAAGCACCGGTTTTCCTTCTCCGTGGTCGATGGCATTGGCCAGAAGGTTCCGCAGGACCCGCTCGACACGCCGGGGGTCGACCTCCGCCATGACAGTGGAGTCGGGCATGTCGACAATCAGCTCGGTTCCTGTTTCGCGGGCGAGATGACCCACCGTGGAGACCGCTGCTCGCGCGCACATCCGCACGTCGAGCTGTTCGGCCGCAAGCTCCGCGACGCCCGCGTCGTGCCGGCTGATCTCGAGCAGATCGGCGAGCAACCCCTCGAAGCGGTCGAGCTCCGCGACCAGCAATTCGGAGGACCGGCGCAGCACCGGATCGAGCTCGTCGCTTCCGTCGTGAATGAGGTCGGCCGCCATACGCACCGTAGTGAGGGGCGTGCGCAGCTCATGACTCACATCGGAGGTGAACCGCTTCTGGAGATTGCCGAACTCCTCGAGCTGGGTGATCTGTTTGGACAGGCTTTCCGCCATCTCGTTGAACGACATCGCGAGCCGTGCCATGTCGTCCTCACCGCGCACCGGCATGCGCTCCTTGAGCCGGCCGTCCGCGAAACGCACGGCGATCCTCGACGCCGAGCGGATGGGCAGCACCACCTGACGGGCTACGAGCAAGGAGATCGCGGCGAGGAGCACGGCGAGGACCGCACCGCCCACCAGCATCGTCCCGCGAACCAGGGAGAGGGTTCGATCTTCGCTCACGAGTGGGAAGACGAGATACAACTCGAGGGCCGAGACGTCGGACGACGTGGGACTGCCCACGATCAGCGCGGGCCCCGAGTAACCTTCGGGATCATCGACCGGGGCGAACTGGTAACTGACCTGTCCGGCCTGCACGAAAGCCCGAAGCGACTGAGGTATCTGGTCGGCGGCACCGCTCGATATCGGAGCCCGGGGACCGTTACCGGACACGATCAGGACCGGATCGAACGTGCCCGCCGAACCCGAAGCCTGACCGGCGTCGGGCTCCCGATTGGTGAGGGCCGCACGCGCACTGTCGAGCTGGGTTACCAGGGAACTGCTGTCGTCCGCGCCCGCGAGCTGATTTTCCACCGTGCTCCGCGCCCGATCCATCTCCTCGGTTGCCGCATTGATCTTCGTCTCGAGCAGACGATCGGTGATCTGACTCGTCAGCACGACACCGAGAACTCCGATGACGATCAGAGACAACGACAACGTCGAGACGACGACCCGCAATTGCAGTGAACGACGCCAGGTGTGCGCGAGAGTATTGCTGAGGGAGTGACCCCACCGAAGTATTGGCGTGACGCGTCGATTGACACGGCGCCGCCACCTGGAAACACCTGTCACGGCGGTCCGGCCTTGTAGCCGACCCCCCTGACCGTCAGCACGACCTCAGGATTTTCCGGATCCTTCTCGACCTTGGCACGCAGACGCTGAACGTGAACGTTGACCAGTCGCGTGTCGGCCGCATGACGGTAACCCCACACCTGCTCGAGCAGCACCTCCCGGGTGAAGACCTGCCGCGGCTTGCGCGCCAGCGCAACCAGCAGGTCGAACTCGAGCGGGGTCAGGGAGATCATCTCGTCCCCCCGGCTGACCTTGTGGGCGGGCACGTCGATCACGATGTCGGCGATACTGAGCAGCTCGGCCGGCTCGTCCTCGGTTCGACGCAGCCGTGCACGAACCCGTGCCACCAGTTCCTTCGGCTTGAACGGCTTCATGATGTAGTCGTCCGCACCTGATTCCAGACCCAGCACCACGTCGACCGTGTCTGTCTTCGCGGTCAGCATGACAATGGGCACGCCCGAGTCGGCCCGCAGGACTCGGCACACGTCGATGCCGTTCATGCCGGGCAGCATCAAGTCCAACAACACCAAATCCGGGCGGGTTTCCCGGACCGCGGTGAGCGCCTGCGTTCCGTCCCCCACCACGTACGGGTCGAAACCTTCGCCGCGGAGCACGATCGTGAGCATCTCCGCGAGCGCAGTGTCGTCGTCGACAACCAGAATCCTTGGCTTCATGTTCCCTATCGTTGCATCTTCGGGGCCGGTATCAGCCCGTTCGCCGTCACGACGTGCCGTGTTCTTTCTTCAAGAGTGCCAGGTTTCCGGCGAGAGCGGCCGGATCGGTGTCCGGGGTGAGCACCCACCACGGTGACACCCAGTCGGCTTTCGCCAACTCGCGGTACACCTCGGCTGTGCGCTCCTGAAGGCCGCCGTCCCGCTCGTAGGCGTCGAGGCTGCGGCCGCCGTCCGTCACCTCGCGCCCCCGGGCACGTGCGGCAGCCAACGCGACAGGAACATCGAGATACAACTGCAGGTCCGGGCGAGGCAGACCAAGGCGGCCGAATTCCAGAGTCTCGATCCACTTCACGAACTCGCCGTCCGCGTGCTGATGCAGCCGGGCCGCTCCATACGCGGCATTGGACGCCACGTAGCGGTCGAGGAGAACGATATCGTGTCCGGCGAGCAGCGCGGACAACTCGGCAACGGCGCCGGATCGGTCGAGCGCGAACATCACCGCCATCGCGTGGACCGATTCGCTGAGATCACCGTGCGCACCCTTGAGCGACTCCGCCGCCAGATCGGCGTGCACGGACCGGCCGTAGCGCGGAAAGTCCAGCGTGCCGACGCTCAGCCCGGCCTCGATCAGGCTCTTCACGACCCCAGTGACGAGTGTCCGTTTCCCGGCACCATCCAGACCTTCGAGCGCAATCAGTGTTCCTGTCATCAGCGTCCCGCTTTCGGTGTTGCTGTCATCAGCGTCCCGCCCAAGTCTTCCCACGAGGACAAAGCCGTCCCCCGGCCTTCGTCACCGCCGGCCGGGGGATGCTCACCGCTAGTAGCGGTAGTGCTCGGGCTTGTACGGGCCCTCGACATCGACACCGATGTACTCGGCCTGATCCTTGGTGAGCTTGGTGATCGATCCACCGAGTGCCTCGACGTGAATCTTCGCAACCTTCTCGTCGAGGTGCTTGGCCAGTCGGTACACCTCGTTGTCGTACTCCTCGGGCTTGGTCCACAGTTCGATCTGGGCGATCACCTGGTTGGAGAAGCTGTTACTCATCACGAACGAGGGGTGACCCGTCGCGTTGCCCAGATTGAGGAGCCTGCCCTCGGACAGCACGATGATCGAATGCCCGTCCGCGAAGCTGAACTCGTCCACCTGCGGCTTGATGTTGATCCGGGTAACCTCCGGTGACCGCTCGAGGCCGGCCATGTCGATCTCGTTGTCGAAGTGACCGATGTTGCCCAGGATGGCCTGGTGCTTCATCTGCTTCATGTGCTCGAAGGTGATGATGTCCTTGTTTCCGGTGGCCGTGATCACGATGTCGGCCTTGGAGATGAACTCTTCGACCGTCTTGACGTCGAAACCGTCCATGAGGGCCTGCAGGGCGTTGATCGGGTCGGCCTCGGTGACGGTGACGCGCGCACCCTGGCCGGCGAGAGCCTCCGCGCAACCCTTGCCGACGTCGCCGTAGCCACAGACCAGAGCGGCCTTGCCCCCGATCAGGACATCGGTGCCCCGGTTGATGCCGTCGAGCAGCGAGTGCCGGGTTCCGTACTTGTTGTCGAACTTGCTCTTCGTGACCGAGTCGTTGACGTTGATCGCGGGGAACACGAGTTCGCCGGCAGCAGCGAACTGGTACAGACGCAGCACACCGGTGGTGGTCTCCTCGGTGACGCCCTGCACCGAGTCGGCGACGGCGGTCCACTTGCCTGAGTCCGCCTGCAGCGACTTACGTAAGAGGGAGAGGAACACCTTGTACTCGTCGCTGTCGTGCTCGTCGTCCACCGGCGGGACGACGCCCGCCTTCTCGAACTGGGCGCCGCGCAGCACCAGCATCGTGGCGTCACCACCGTCGTCGAGAATCATATTGGCCGGCTTGTCGGCGTCGGGCCACGTGAGCATCTGCTCGGCCGCCCACCAGTACTCCTCGAGCGTCTCGCCCTTCCATGCGAAGACCGGCGTGCCCTTCGGCTGCTCGGGGGTTCCGTGCGGGCCGACGACGATCGCCGCAGCGGCATGATCCTGCGTCGAGAAGATGTTGCACGACGCCCAGCGCACCTCGGCTCCCAGCGCGGTGAGTGTCTCGATGAGCACCGCCGTCTGGACGGTCATGTGCAGCGAACCGGAGATACGGGCACCCGCGAGCGGCTGCACCTCCGCGTATTCCCGACGCAGCGCCATCAGTCCCGGCATCTCATGCTCTGCGAGCCGGATTTCCTTGCGGCCGAACTCGGCGAGCGAAAGGTCCGCCACCTTGAAGTCGATCCCGTTGCGGCTCTCGGCCACGGGCGTGCTTGAAACTGAGGTCGTCATCTGCCTCTCCTGTTTGACTGCTGTTTCGTTCAAGGCTATCGGTACGGCGACCCGTCGGGGGCACGCACATGGCAGTCCGCCGCCGCGGCGGTCACTGCCGATCGGCTCCGCCGGTGGCCGCGTCGACGAAAGGTCCGAGAAGAGCGCCGAGATCCTCCGCGACGTTCCTTTCGGATTCGGGCGGCATCGAGATGTAGCTGATAGCCAGTCGAACGATTGCGCGGCTCAGAATTCCGGCGTCGGACGGGGACGCGCGCACCCAGCACTGCTCGAAGACGAGGGCGAGCCGAGTCGATGCTCGTTCGATGATGGGCGCGCTCTCAGTGGTGATCAGACGCAGGAGATCAGGTTTCGTCTCACCGCGGAGAAGGGATTGCACCAGCGGATCGGCAAGGCTCGCAGCGAAGAAGGCCGTGAAGCCGGCGAGCAATGCGGCCCTGCCCTCGCCGACGTTGCTCAGCAAAGCGTCCTCGACCGCGTCGACCAGTTCGTCGGCCAGCCGCAGCGCGTACGCCTCGGCGAGCCCCTGCCTGGACTTGAACTCGTTGTACAGCGTCTGCCTGCTCACACCGGCACCGGAAGCGACATCGGACATCGTGATGTCGGACCAGTCCTTCTCCACGAGGAGATCTCGCATCGCATCGAGCACCGACTGCCGCAGCAACAGCCGCGTGGCCTCCTGATAGGGCACTCTGACACGCGACGAAGTCATGGCAGAGACCTTAGTGCCATCCCCACCGCCGTCGCCTGCCGGTGTCGGAGGGCCTCATCACGCGTATCCATGTCGACGTCGAATACCCACCGTCCCTTGCCGGGTCGTTCGGCGACCCGCGACGGTGTCAGACCTCGCCGCGGCTGCGGCGCTCCATCATCGAGTGCCTGCGGCTGTAACCGAAGTAGATGAGAATACCGAGGGCCATCCACACGACGAACCGGATCCACGTCTCGACAGACAGGTTGAGCATCAACCACAGGCAGGCCAGCACCGCGAGCACGGGCACGAGCGGAACCAGCGGCACCCGGAAACCGCGCGGAAGTTCCGGTCTGGTCCGGCGCAGCACCAGCACACCGATCGACACGAGGACGAACGCGAACAACGTGCCGATGTTCACCATCTCTTCGAGAGTGCCGATCGGGAAGAAACCCCCGAGAAGCGCCACCACGACACCGACGAGAACCGTGATGCGGACGGGTGTGCCGTGCTTTCCGGTGGGCGCGAGTTGCCGCGGCATCAGGCCGTCCCTGGACATCGCGAACAACACGCGCGTCTGGCCGAGCATCAGGACCATCACCACCGTGGTCAGGCCGGCCAGAGCGCCGAACGAGATCAGGTTCTTTGCCCACGTCACTCCGTGGATATCGAACGCGGTGGCCAGATTGGAGGAGTCCCCAGCCAATTCGCGATAGTCGACCATCCCGGTGAGCACCAGTGTCACGGCCACATACAGGACCGTCACGATCACCAGCGACCCGAGAATGCCCCGCGGGAGCGCCTTCTGGGGATCCTTCGTCTCCTCGGCCGTTGTCGCCACGATGTCGAATCCGATGAAGGCGAAGAAGACGAGACTCGCGGCTGCGAGGAGTCCGTACCAGCCGAACGTGCTGCCGCCCGCGCCGGTGACGTACGAGAACAGGGATTGGTGAATGCCCTCACCGGTGTCTCCCGCCTCGGACGGGGGGATGTACGGCGAATAATTGTCGGTCTCGATGAAGAACGCGCCCACGATCACCACGACCACCACCACCGCCACCTTGATGGTGGTGATGACGAGGGAGACCCGCGACGACAACTTGGTGCCCGTCACCAGGAGGACCGTGATGACAGCGACGATCCCGACGGCGCCCCAGTCGAACTTCACCGAACCGAGTTGGGCGATCGGAGTGTGGTTTCCGATCACCTCGCCGAGATAGAGTGACCAACCCTTGGCGACAACGGAGGCGGCGAGCGCGAACTCGAGAATGAGGTCCCAGCCGATGATCCAGGCAACGAGTTCACCGAACGTCGCATAGGAGAACGTGTAGGCGCTGCCGGCGACCGGGACGGTCGAGGCGAACTCCGCGTAGCAGAGGGCGGCCAGACCACACG
>NZ_JBAQEO010000020.1:0-6753 GCF_049286785.1 Rhodococcus sp. (in: high G+C Gram-positive bacteria)
GAGTTTCCGGCCGATCTCAAAGCGGTAACCCGTTCGAAGTCGGTACTCGCGGACCGCTCGCTCGAACTCGTCGGCAACTATACCGATGGTCCGCAACTGCAGCCCAATGACTGCGTACCGCTGACTAATTCCTACACCCCGGAGAGCATCTCCGAAATTGCAGGCTCGGCGGCTGACCTCATCGATGCGGTCGCCCCTGCCGATGGGTCGGCGTCGGTGCAGGGCTCAATCGAGGGAATGGAGCGTGCGCTCCGCGACGCCGGTCCCGAGATTGCGGATCTGTTGCACGTCGCTTCCTCGGCGGCTGAGAATCCCAGTCGAATCGTGTCCGACATCGGTTCGATCATCACGAACATGGCACCGTTGTCCTCCGATGCGCTTGCGAACTGGGATGCCATCGAAGGGATCCTTGCTGTGCTGCCGGAATCGATGACCGAGGGTGCAAATGTCCTGTGGCCGGGAACATCCAAGATGCCGCCGGGGATGACTCCTATCGCCGCGGCACTGTACGACATTCAGATCAACTACGGTGACGAGATCTGGACAGGGGCTGATTCGGGTGCCGCTGCGATCCATATTGCTGCGGGCCGCGTCGGCGAAGTACAGCAGGCATCGACCATGCTGCCGGTGTTGGCGGACCGGGTGCGAATGATCTCATCGCCGGAGTACGGTGCGGGGCTGCACATTCAGGATCCGAAAGTTCGGGCGAGCACTGCAGACAACACCGCACTTTGCCGAGTTCTCAATGGCGTACGTAGCGGGACGTGTCAGATTTCCGGTACCGAGGCGCAACTTGTCGAAGTTGGTCTCTTCGACCTGATGTTGGCGGGGATGGCGCAATGACACATTTCGCTAAGCGCACCGTATGGGTTGCGGTGACCGCGCTCGGTGTGATGACCTCGAGCGCGGGATGCTCCCTCAATCCCAGCTCGCTGGCATCGTCGGCTCGCGGCGTCGGAAACGGCTATGACCTGACTCTCGTGTTCGACAGCGCCTTGAACCTGCCCGACGGCTCTGACGTGAAACTCGACGGCGCCTCGGTGGGCTCGGTCCGTGACGTCCGACTCGCCGACTCCGGAGTTGACGTAATCGTTCAGATCGAGACCGGTGTCAAGGTTCAGGCAGAAGCGGTTGGATCGATCAGGCAGACAACGATTCTCGGTGACCCGTATGTATCGATCGAAACGAGTGGACAGGGTGGATCCGCCTACCTGTCTGCGGGCGAGGTGATTCCGCAAGAACGGACGACCTCGGCACCGCCGCTCGAAGACACACTTGCGGTGCTCGCAACCTTCGTCAACGGCGGAAATGTCCAGAAGATCGAGGACGTCGTCCGAGAGGTGAACACGATTCTGCCGGAAGTTCACGACCTGCAGAGGATCGCCGACGTCTCGGCTGGCGACCTGGAGAACCTCAGCCGCAACACAACCGAGCTCGATCGCATGCTTGCCGGAATCACCGATACAGCGGTGGCAATCGAACCTCGGCTGCCTGAGATCGACGCGATGTTCTCGCCGGCTGGAATGCACTACTGGAGTAAAATGTCGAATATTCTGGGGAATATCGGAGTAGTCCTGCCGAGTATCGGCAGCGTGTTCGAGGGTGGGTATTGGCTGGTTCCGATGCTCGATTCCGTCAACTCTGCAGTGCAAGTTTTCGGCGGTGGCGCCGACGGTGCTATTCCCACTGCTGAGCATCTCAATCAATTTCTGTCCGAGACGATCTTCCCCTTCATCCAGCGTCCGGGCTTCAACATAGTGTCCGCGACGTCTCCGGGTGGAACCGAGATGATGGCGTCAGCGGAGCAGATCCTCCGCATGCTGGGTGCAGTCCGATGAGCGCGCGCAACCTTGTATCCGGTGTGGCGATGCTGGTCATTGCCGTTCTGTCGGTTTTCTACATGACAACAATCGGTCTGTCGATTACCGACAACGTCGGCGTGCGTAACGCCAAGATGATGGTCCCGGCCACGAATGGGCTGGTCGAGGGCTCAAGAGTGCTGTTGCGTGGGGTGAGCGTCGGAAAGGTCACTGCTGTGACTCCGTCGGTCGGAGGCGTCCAGGTCGATTGGAACTACTCCGAAGGAGTTCGGATTCCGATTGATTCGGTTTACCGAGTGGACAACCTGTCAGCGCTCGGCGAACCGTACGTGTCGGTGTTACCCAATGTCGACGACGGTCCGCCGCTGGCAGACAACGCGGTGCTGGAGATGTCTGATGTGTACGTTCCGCCGACGGTCGACGAGTTGTCGGCGAGGCTGACGGTGTTCCTCGAACAGATCAATGCCGAGCACCTGAACAGAATCGTCGGTGAGGTGAACGTCGGATTGATCGACGACGACTTGGTGTTGTCGAATCTGGCGAAAGCTGGAGCGCTCTTGGAGGCAACCATGCTCTCGACCCGTGGTGAATTCGACTCGCTTCTGGGCACGTTCCAGTCACTGCTGAACGAGGGTGCCGACATCGGCCCCTACCTTCGTGATTCGGCCGATCCGATGGTGGGATTCGGGAGTGGACTGGGCGTGTTCCTCGATCGTGCGGTGCCCTTCATCGTCGACGCCGATGTACCGACCAGCCTCACCGAAGGGGTCGGACCGTTCCTCGAGAATCTGCAGGTCTTCGTGGACAAGGTGGCCCCCGACCTGTATGTGCTCGGCAATGCCGGGCTGCCGGCGGTCACTTCGGCTACCGATGCGCTGCAGTCGGTCAACTTGTCCCAACTGTTGACAACGTCGCTCGCGGTCAACGGGTCCCGTAGCAGCGTCGTTCCGAAAGTGTCACCGGGCGGGAAATAGGTAAGCGCGAATCCAACGAAGGCGAGGAAGTTATGAGCAAAGATGTTCTGGAATCCGATGTAGAGCAGGGTGAATCGAAAATGGACGTTGCGGGATCGATCACCGGCGAGAATGCGCACGTCCGTGTCAAAGGCAGGCAGATCGGGGTCGGCCGGCTGGCGATCGGGCTACTGATAATCGGGCTCGGCGCTGCGGTCTGTGTTCTCGGGTTCGTGCTGTCCTCGAAGTCGGACACGATTGCGTCGATGACTGCACGGCAGGACGGTCAGGACCGCGCTGCCCAGATCGCCCTGGACTACGCCGTCGGAGCCGCCGACATGAATTTCACCGATCTGCCTGTGTGGAACGAGCGCTTGACGAAGGGCGTCTCGCCGGAACTCTCAGCCAAGCTCACCCAGGCAGCCACCTCGATGGAACAGGTGATAACCCCGCTGCAGTGGGTGTCGACAGCCGAACCCATTGCGGCGAAGGTGGAATCGGAATCCGGTGGGGTGTACGTGGTCAATGCCTTCGTCAGCGTCCTGACCAAGAACAGTCAGGCACCCGGCGGCGTTCAGTCGACGGCGACCTACGCCGTGACCGTGGACAGCAACAGTGATTGGTCGATCACCGACGTCGGTGGGGTCGACGGCGCGCTCGGCGCGAAGTAGCTCGAATATTTTGATCCCAATTTCACTCACATTCTCCCAGGAGGCGATCGATGTCACTGATCGAAGGCGAGGCGAAGCCGAATCGCGGTAAGCGAAAGTTGCTGCCACCCGCGCCGCCGCTGCAGAGGCAGGGGCCGGTAACAGTTCTTGCGGCAGTGGGTGTTCTCTGGCTGATCATCTGCGTGAACGTCATTGCACGGTGGGTCACCTCGAATACCGAATTCGATCCGGCGCCGAGACTCGGCCCAGACGTAATGACCGATTGGCGTGTGGTGGCGCTGCGGGTATTCGAGGTCATCAGTCTTGCGGTGCTGTTCGGTTTCATCTGGTATTGCGTGGTCAAGCCTTGGCGACGACACGGCAAGCTCAGCCTCGATGGAAAGTTCGTCATCGGTGGTGTGATCTGCTTTGTTGCCGATGCGTTCCTGAATGTGTTCCATTATCTATTCGCCTGGAACAGCTACAACGTCAATCGCGGTGTGTGGGTGAAATTTCTACCATTTCACCACGAGGACGCGCCGACGCGCTACGCGGAATCCTTGATCTGGGGTCCGCCGATGTACGTATACTTCTGTGCCGGCGTCGCAATCGTGGCCTGTCATCATGCGAACAAGGTGCGTAGGCGTTATCCACAGATCAGCAAAGTGACTCTGTTCGTCTTCATCTTTGCAGCGGAGTTCATATTCGACTTCGTCGTTGAGAATGTCGTCATCCGTACAACACACGCCTATGCCTTCGCGCGAACGTATGAACCGCTGACATTATGGCCTGGCGAGCTGTATCAATTCCCGATCTACGAATCGATCCTTGTTGCGGCCGTCGGGTGCGTTTTCACCTACATGCGGATGGAAGCCGAGCAACACCCGGAAGGGCTCTCACCGATCGAGGCCGGTTTCGATCGGTGGCGGCCGTCGCTTCAGAGCTCAGCGCGCAATTTCGCGGTGCTCGGATTCTGTGCTGTGACGCTGGTCCTTGTCTACCACTTGCCTTTCAACTGGCTGGGTCTGATCGGTAGTTCGATGGCCGATCTGCCGTCGTATCTGATGCCGGGGTGAGAAACCGTTTGATGTATTTGTAGGTTGTCGCGCGAGTGAAGGCGCCGGACTTGAACTGGTCCGGCGCCTTTGTGATGTCTGGGAGACAAGTTGCGATCATGACGGCTCTGTGTGTCCTGGGTGGATCGAAATGTTGCTACGACCTCTCTCGGCAGGCTGTTCTCGCATCGGTGACAGCACTCGGAAGATGCACTCGACGCCGGCGATGTCGATGCAGCAGGTGGATGTGCACGTGGCCGTGAACGCGAAAGGCGCCGGACCAAAACTGGTCCGGCGCCCATGACGGTGTGAAGGAGAATCAGCCGATCGGGACGGCCACGCCGGGCTCTTCCGGATTGAGTGCGATTCCGTCGTCCGGGGTGACGCCGCCTTCGTTGAGCATCTTCTTCCACAGTTCAGCGCGCTTTGCGCGAGGAAGAACCGTGTAGAGGAACATGCGGCCCAGCGTCCATTTCGGGGCAGGGTCGGATTCCTTGCGTCCGACGAGATGATGCAGGACTGCCATCCAGCCGACCATCATCACCATCATTACCGCAGTCGCGATCCAGCGGGCGAAGTCGGGAAGCGTCGAGTTGTGAGCCAAGATATGGACCCAGCCGACGCCGAAATAGTTCACCATCATGCCGGTGGGTGCTGCCAGCAGTAGCAGCAACTTGCCGGGGCCGTGGAGGCGTGGGACCGCGTAAGCGAGAATGACGCCGACGGTGACAAACGAGCCACCGTTGATGAATCCCCACCAGTACGGGAAGTTGAAGAGCTCGAACGGTTGCAGGCCGTAGTACTCGTAAACGCCCAGGTTGATGCCGATGGTCTCCATGACGGCGTCGAGCATCAATCCCATCGCCAATAGCATGAAGAAGTGGTTGCGATGTGCGCCGTTACGGATCACGAAATAGGAGAAGTACGCCTGCAGACCGAGGAATGCCACGTAGCACAGTGGGATCAATGCCGGCACCGGCACACCGAAATTGGTGAACGCCGTTGTCAGGTTGTTTGCCCAGTGCAGGTGTCCCAGGATATCGAGCATTGGTTCGAGCAGGCAGCATAGCAACCCACTACCGATGACCAGTAGAGGCGTCCAATTCCGATTGGTTGCTGCTTTGATCGCCCACGGTAGAGCGAAGATCACAACCGCTGCGCCTGCGATGAAGAAGAATGACCATTCCGCTGCTGCGCTGGCCGCAAAACCAGACGGGTGCGGTTCGATATTAGGCGGATAACCCGGCGAAGTCGCCAGGTTGACAATTGCATTCTGAAACACAATTAGACCCTTTCTGTGGATCTGTTCAGTGGGTTCCCACGGATCCGCAGAATGCGGAGGTGGGGCAGATACTCAACGTGGTCGCAGTCACACTAACACGGCAGGTAGACACTGTGTATAGCAAAAAACAAAATAACCCTCACCATTCCGGGTAGGGTGGTCGAAGTGACTGACGCTGCGCGTAAAACGACCCCCGCTGCCGATCGCCCGCTGCCAGCCGAATCCGGCGGGACGGTCGCGGTGCGCGACGAGATCCTCGAGGCAACCGCCAGGCTGATGCTCGCCCATTCGTTCGGTGAGCTCAGCGTGGCGCAGATCCTCAAAGAAGCGGGCATCTCGCGGGCTACGTTCTATTCCTATTTCGGTTCCAAGTTCTCTGTGCTCAGTGGGTTGCTCGCCCGAGCGATGGACGACATGTTCGAAACAGTCCAGCCCTTCTTGGTTCGCGCGGAAGGGGACGACCCGGAGGTAGCGCTCGAGCGCAGTATGCGGGCGGTGACAGGTATGTGGCATCGGCACCGGTTGGTGCTGCAGGCGACCAATCATCACTGGCACAGTGAGCCCGAATTGCGGACGCTGTGGCTGCAGATCGTCGATCGCTTTGTCGATGCGGGTGCAGCCGAGATCGAGCGGGAGCGTGAGGCGGGGCTGGTGCGCGCGCAGACGCCGAGTCGCCAGCTGGCGGCGGTGCTCTTCTGGGGGACCGAGCGGGTGCTCCATGTGGCGGGACTCGGTGTCGAGCGAGAGTTCGAGGACGAGGAGTCAGTGGTGACTCCGCTGGTCGAAATGTGGCGGGGCACCCTATACGGTCGTTGACGCCGACCAATCGAAGTTGTTGACGTCAGCGGGTATTTCTGGGCTACCCGGGCGGGACGTAAGAACCGGACTCCCTCTTTGAAGAGATTTGAGAGACGAAGGCTTCTCAGTACTCGGAACCTGCTGAAGGGCCTATCGCGTATCCCGACTGAACTAGCCTGTGGTCGGCGTACTTAC
>NZ_JBAQEO010000021.1:0-1887 GCF_049286785.1 Rhodococcus sp. (in: high G+C Gram-positive bacteria)
CCGTAGAAGCGCGCCGTAGCATCGACCCCCTTGTCCATCTCGGGCGCGGTGTAATAGCCGTCGGTGTAGGCGTTGTAGATGAACTGATCAAACACTTCCCAATCAACCGCCGAAGCGAGCGACTGGCTATCGGGCACAAGCACCCCGGTCCAGTGCCGAATCATCTGCGTCTTCACCCCTAGCCAATCGGGAGCCTGCTGCTGCTGCAGGATGACTTGATTACCGTCCGAGGTGACGATGATCGAAACTTGAGCGGCGGTGGTGGAGTAATTCCCAGAGGTGTCGCGCGCCTTGAACAGCAGCTCCCACGTGCCGGGCGGGATAACCGCGGTGGTCACGGTCTGGCTGCGCAGAATGTTGCCGATCGGGAACCCGTCCGCCCAGCTCGTCTCACCTTCGTCCTGAAGACGGACCTCAACCAGATCCAGATCAGAGTCCGCTACTTCGTCGCACCCCATCACCACGGTCCCGGCTTGCTGTACGGCGGTTGCCCCGGTGACGTTGGAAGGAACCTCTGTTTTGCCAACAACGGAATGCGCGTACACGTAGGTCCAGTCGCCCGCGTTCCCGAGGCTGGCGACCGCGCGGATTCGCAGGTCGTAGCTGGCTCCGTCGCTCACCGATTCGACGAACGCCTCAGTCAGCAGCTTGGTCGGGTTCGGCGTGTTGACCCAAACCGTGGGGCTTTCTGAGAGGCGCGTGAACTGGATCTCGTAGTGGTCCAGGAACGGATTCGCGGGCGCGGTCCAGCGCAGTCGGATGCGTGGGACGATAGTTCCATCGCCCTGCCGGAACAGATCGGCAGTCCCGGACGAAGCCGTAACGCCGGTGACTTCCAGATCGGAGAATGGATCAGGGAAGTCGGAGTTGGGTGCCGAGTCCACCGCTCGCTCCTCGTCGGTGGACCAATCGAATACGTCGGCGCTGGTTTCGCGCAGCACCAGCTCGATGCCGACCGCACCAGCTTCGTCCAGGACGAACTTGCTGGCGGCCACCTCAAATACCTTGGCCGTCCAACCGAACTGTTCGTGAGTGATCGCGACGGTCTTCCCGGTCATGGCCTGGTACGCGGTCAGCTTGAACACCGCCTCCAACGAGAGGCCCTGGCGCATGCGCAGCAACTCAATCTTAGCCAGCCGCTGGGCTTGGCTGGGCGACGTGACCGTGGTGGTGAGGTCGATGTCCTTCCACACGCGCTCGCCGTCCAGCTGAACGTAGTAGTCGGAGTGTACGGGCGGGAAGTCGTTGGCCTGCCAGCTGTTGGCCCGGTCCATGAACGTGCCCTTCACCCCGTTGGCGTTGTCCTTGCGTGAAAGCAAGGATTGCACCTTCACCGAGCCCGCGAAGTCGTCCTCGTCAAGGGTGATGGTCGGGGCCTCATACACCCCGGCGTGGATATACCACTGGCCGCCCACGTTGACCGCCTTGCCAGAGGATGCGGCGAGCATCCAGCCGATGATGTTTTGCGGGTTGGAGTCGGTACGGAACATGCCGTTGATTTCGTACCGCGCCTCGGTGGCCGATGGGCTGCCGGCGAGCTGGATCACGTCGTCGCAGGAGTCAGCTGCGTCCATCAGCTGCGCCTCGTTGATCTCGGTGGCGTAGTCGCACCCCAGGCCGAAAGACGTGTTGGTGAGGTAGTCGTTGAGGCACAGCGCGGCGTTGGCGCTATACCCCCAGTCGCCCGGGCTCTGCCGCGGGTCGAGCACCCGGCGCCCCTTCATGAGGAACGAGATGTTGGGCACGCCCTGGGCGAATAGATCAGCGTTCTTCGTCAGCCGCACGTATACCTTGGTGCGCCCGGTCTGCCGGCACGCATCCGTCCACGGGGCCGCTGAACTGGCCGAATCGGTAACGAGCTGCTGAAACGGTTGCGCCGGGCTGCCT
>NZ_JBAQEO010000022.1:0-1960 GCF_049286785.1 Rhodococcus sp. (in: high G+C Gram-positive bacteria)
GTACAACGGTATTCGACGGTGTCGCGGTGGCCGAGTCGGAGACGCTGCCTTTCCGTGGTGGTGACACGGAGACGCGGCCTCGCCAGGGCCTCCCTCAGCTCTATCTGCACGCGATCGCGGCGGGCATCCTGCGGACTGTTACGTCCGAGGCGGTCGAGCTGGTTCGTGCCCGCAAGCGCAGCTTCGTATTCGCAGTCGTGGAGGAGCCGCGTCACGATCCGCAGCTGCTCGAGATCGTCGGCACCCTGTCCGCTGCGGCGTTCGCGGCGGAGTCGGTGGTGCGTGCCGCCGCGGCGGCCCAGGACGTCGCGGCCGATGTGGCACGCACGGTCGGAGTCGATGCCCGGCTCGAGCAGGAGGCCGCCGTACTGGCAGCCAAGGTCAAGATCTCCATCGAGGACATCGCGCTCCGAGCAGCCACCAGGTTGTTCGAGGTGGGAGGAGCCTCGGCCACGAGGGAGTCGGCGCATCTCGACCGCCATTGGCGCAACCTGCGAACCCTGTTCTCCCACAACCCCACGGTGTACAAGGCCCGGGTGATCGGCGACCTCGTGGTCAACGATGCTCCGCTGCCCGACACCGGATACTTCTGAAGACGGAGCGGTGTCATGAATCGATCTCGACGTGAACTTGTGCTCAATGTGAACGTGCTCGACGTGGGAGTGGCTCCCGGAGCGTGGACGCTCGACGACGTGCATTCGCTCTCGTTCGTCGACCTCGACCATTTCGTCCGGGTCGCGCAGATCGCCGAGCGCGGAACCTTGGACGCGTTCTTCCTCGCCGACGGTCCGGGTTTCTGGGAGAACCCGAGAGTGAAGCCGACGCGGGCACTGGAGCCATCGGTGATTCTGTCTGCCGTGGCCACGGCGACCGAGAATCTCGGCCTGATCGGCACCGCCTCGACCACGTTCAACGACCCGTTCGATCTCGCCGAGCGGTTCCTCACGCTGGACTACATCAGTGGTGGACGGGTGGCGTGGAACGTGGTGACCACGTATTCACCGACCGCAGCGGCAAATTTCGGCTTCGAGCAGATTCCTGATCGTGATCACCGCTACCGGCGCGCGGAGGAGTTCGTGGGCGTGGTGACGGAACTGTGGAACAGTGCCCGAACCGGTGTCCCGGTCGCGCATCACAGCGAGTTCTTCGACATCGACGGCGTGCTGCGTGTGCCGCCGTCCGAGCAGGGGCAGCCGCCGCTCGTTCAGGCCGGCGGATCGCCTGCGGGCCGTGAGCTCGCGGGACGCACCGCACACGGCGTCTTCTCGGCAGAGTTGACTCTTGCTGCGGGCCGCAAGAACTACAAGCATGTCAAGGACGTCGCGCGTGGGGCCGGCCGGAACCCCGACGATGTGAAGATCCTGCCGGGCCTGATCACAGTGATCGGCTCGACCGAAGCGGAGGCGGTTGCGCGACACGAACAGTTACGCACTCACGTTCCCCCGAACTTCG
The DNA here is from genome assembly GCF_049286785.1 of Rhodococcus sp. (in: high G+C Gram-positive bacteria). Taxonomy (GTDB): domain Bacteria; phylum Actinomycetota; class Actinomycetes; order Mycobacteriales; family Mycobacteriaceae; genus Rhodococcus_F. The sequence continues at coordinate 1,453 of NZ_JBAQEO010000022.1, forward strand.
GCTGGGACCGATTGAGTCTGACGCTGGGGGTGCCTGTCGCCGAGCTGGACTTCGACAAGCCGATCCCGGAGTCGCTGCTGGACGGACCGCCCGACCCCGTCACGTATACGGGGTCGCTCGGCTTTCGCGAATCGGTCGTCGGGTTGGCCCGGGAGCGGAATCTGACCCTGGCTCAGCTTCTTCGCGAACTCGATGGCGGCGGTGGGCACCGGGCCGTGATCGGCACCCCGGAGCAGGTTGCGGACACCATCGAGGAATGGTTCCTCACCGGCGCCGCGGACGGATTCAACCTCATGCCCGACGCCTTCCCGTCCGGACTCGAAACCTTTGTCGTCCACGTGGTTCCCCTGCTCCGCAAGCGAGGACTGTTCCGTCACGAGTACCAGGAGAAGACTCTCCGAGAGCGGTTCGCGGTGCCACTGGCCGACGTCCGGGAGCCGGTCACCGCCTGAATCGGGCAGAAGAAACGAAGCGCGCACCATAACCGCCACTGCAACTATATTCGAGG
>NZ_JBAQEO010000023.1:0-4201 GCF_049286785.1 Rhodococcus sp. (in: high G+C Gram-positive bacteria)
GATCATCGCCGGGGCCGAGGACCCGTCCACGCCGCCGTCGGTGATGCAGATCCTTGCGGACGGCATCACCGGGTCCCGGTTCGAGGTGCTCTCCCCCGCCGCGCACGTCGCCAACCTCGAACAGCCCGGCAAGGTCACGGCTCTGCTGCGCGAACACATCCTCGGTGCGCACCACTCGCGCGGACGCGCCGGGTGCGAGGAGGATTCTGCGATATGACCGCCCAACCTGCGGACTCCATCCAACCGGACAACTCCCCCTCCGTCGCGGAGAAGATGCTTCCCTCTCCCGATTACGTGCAATCCCTGGCACGCGGTCTCGCCGTGATCCGCTGCTTCGATCACGCGCATCAGCGGCGCACGCTCAGCGATGTCGCCCGCGCCACCGACCTCACGCGAGCGACGGCGCGCCGGTTCCTGCTGACACTCGTCGAACTCGGATACGTAGCCACCGACGGTTCGACGTTCTGGTTGACACCACGGATCCTCGAACTGGGCTACAGCTACCTGTCGAGCCTGTCTCTTCCCGAAGTGGCGCAACCACATCTGGAGAAGCTCAGCCAAAGGGTGCACGAATCGACGTCGGTGTCGATTCTCGACGGCGACGACATCGTGTACGTCGCCCGTGTTCCCGTCAGTCGCATCATGACCGTGGGGATCACCATCGGCACCCGCTTTCCCGCCTACGCCACGTCGATGGGCCGCGTTCTGCTGGCAGGACTCACCGACGAGGAACTGGACGCCTACCTACGCCGGATCGATATCCAGCCGCTCACCGACCACGCGATCGGCACGCCCGAAGATCTGCGCGCCGCCATCCTGTCGGTGCGCGAGAACGACTACTGCGTCCTCGATCAGGAACTCGAGGCGGGGCTGAGATCGATGGCAGCACCCATCCGCGATACCGCCGGACGGACCGTCGCGGCGGTCAACATCTCCACCCACGCCGCGAGGTACCGCCTCGACGACCTCTATACCGATCTCATTCCGTCGTTGCGCATCGCCGCGCACGACATCGAACAGGACCTCGCCACCGTCAACCGCTGACGCCGGGGCGAAGAACGAAAGGTTTTCCATGCGTGACGTCGTCATCTGTGAGCCCCTGCGGACACCGGTCGGCCGCTTCGGCGGAGTCTTCAAAGACATTACCCCGCAAGCCCTCGCGGCCACCGTTATCAGGGCACTCGTCGAACGCACGGGCCTTGACGGCAGCCAGATCGACGACGTAATCCTCGGGCAGGCTTCCCCGGGCGGCGAGGCCCCCGCGATCGGGAGGATCGCCGCCCTCGACTCCGGCCTCGGCATCGATGTTCCGGGCATGCAGGTCGATCGGCGCTGCGGATCCGGTCTGCAGGCGATCATCACCGCAGTGCTGCAGGTGGCCTCCGGCGGCAACGAACTCGTCCTCGCCGGCGGGGCGGAGTCCATGAGCCAGGCCGAGTTCTACACCCACCCCAACATCCGCTGGGGCGTCAAGGGTGAGGGCGTGCAGCTTGCGGATCGCCTCGCCCGTGCACGCGTGACGGCGGGCGGCGAGAACTTTCCCGTCCCCGGCGGCATGATCGAGACCGCCGAGAACCTGCGTGCGGAGTTCGACATCAGCCGCGAGGATCAGGACGCTCTCGCCGTGCAGTCGCATCAGCGCGCCGTCGCCGCGCAGCAGTCGGGTCGGTTCGCCGAGGAGATCGTGGGAGTTACTGTTCCCCAACGCAAGTCGGGTCCGCTCCTCGTCGAGACGGACGAGCACCCGCGCGCCGATACCACGCTGGAATCACTCGGCAAGCTGTGCGCCCTCCGTTCGAGGATCGATCCCGCCTCCACCGTCACTGCCGGAAACGCCAGCGGCCAGAACGACGGCGCCGCGGTGTGCGTCGTGACGACCGCTGGGAAGGCGAAGGAGCTGGGACTGAAACCGCTGGCCCGGATGGCGTCCTGGGCGGTGGCGGGTGTGCCGCCCCGCACCATGGGCATCGGTCCGGTGCCCGCCACGGAGAAGGCCCTGGGTCAGCTCGGTCTCACACTGTCCGACATCGGCGTGATCGAACTGAACGAGGCTTTCGCCGCTCAGACGCTCGCCGTGCTGCGGTCCTGGGATCTGGACCCCACCGACGAGCGCCTGAATCCCAACGGTTCCGGTATTTCCCTGGGACATCCCGTGGGAGCCACCGGCGGCCGGATTCTCGCCACGCTCCTTCGCGAAATGGATCGGCGCGAGACCCGTTACGGGCTGGAAACCATGTGCATCGGCGGTGGACAGGGACTGGCCGCGGTGTTCGAACGAGCCTGAACCGTCGATGCGGGGAAGTCGGCGTCTATTCGGCCGACGGCGCAGCAGGATCCTGTGAAGGTTGCTTACGCGAGAACCTCATCTTGACCTGGTACACCTTCATCAGAACCTTGCCGAGCAGCATCTGGAAACGCAGCTTTGCTCCGGACGGTTGTTCACTCATGCTTGCTCGTTTCTGCTGACGCGGTTCACATTCGAACGCACGTGGGAAATGGTGGAGCCCACAATAAGCCATCTGAAGAACCTTCTGTGCTCGGGGTCACATCAGTCGCGCATTACTCTTCCGCCCGCCGCCACCAAGATTCCGCTCCGTTCATCCAGATGCGCCCGAATCCACACCGCACGTGCGCCCAATGTCACAGCGGTTCAGTCAGATTGAACGAATGTGACATTGGGCCAGCGCATCTCCGACGGCGACCGAGCCGCTGTAGCTCCGTGACTCGTGGCACACCGAAAGCGTGTGATGCACGTCTCAGTTTGAGACCTGTCGCAAAGTGAGACACGTTTACGCTCTTCTCACCACCGCTACACCAGACGCGCACGGGCAGAACATGCCCGGATGCGCCCGAATGGGAAAGAGGTGGAGGGCCAAGGTGTCATCACACCAACTCGCGTCCGGCAGGCGAGAACTCGAGGCAGCCCGCGAGCACTTCCTGACCTCACAGGAACCCCATCCCGCGGCCGTACGTGAAAGCATCCTCGACTCCTGGCGCCGATCCCAGTCCCTTCGTGTCTCTCCCGACAGGGTCGAACTTCCGTTCATCAGGGAACCGAACCTGGACAGTCCGCTGATGAGCGCGGCAGCACCGGTTCTGAAGCAACTCGCCGCCGATCTGGCCGCGGAACCCATCAGCGTAATCCTGACCTCCGCCGACGGGGTGGTCCTGCACCGTGGCGCGTCGGATCGGCGCCTGAATCGGTCGCTCGACAACGTCCAGCTCACCACCGGATACAGCTACGCCGAGGAGTTCGTCGGCACCAACGGCATCGGCACCGCGCTCGAAACCCGAACACCCACACTCGTCACGGGGGGAGAGCACTATGCGGATGCGCTCGGTCGGCTGACCTGCGCCGGCATCCCGATCATCCACCCACTGACCGGTGTCCTCGTCGGCGCGCTCGACCTCACCGGCTGGGTCGACCAGGGTGGCACGCTTCTCGCCACACTCGCCAAGTCCGCGACCAGCCAGATCCAAACGCGGCTGCTGGCGCAGTCGAGCGCGCGTGAGACCGCGTTACTGAACGCCTATCTCAGGGCCTGCCGTCACTCCTCGCACGGTGTCATAGCCGTCGGTGGCGACATCGCCCTCACCAACCGGCATGTTCGCGAAAGTCTGGACGCCTACGATCAGGCGGCGCTGCTCGAACACGCCGTCGATCTGCTCGACGAACCGAACACCGGCCACACCGTCGTGACCCTGCCCAGTGGATGCAGCGTTCGGCTCGACACCGGTGACGAGCTCACCCACACCCGGGCAGGCAAGGCCGTCCTACTGCACGTGCGACTCACGGATCCCACGCCGGCCACGCGGGTCGACGTGGGCCGTGATCTGCCGATACCCGGCATCGTCGGATCCAGCGCGTCGTGGCGCCGCAGTTGTGCGCAGGTACAGCGCTGTGTCCGAGAAAGGCACTGGGTCGTCATCTCCGGCGAACCCGGGACCGGACGCGGCCACCTCCTGAAGGCGGCAGCGACTCAATGCACTCCGGCGGCACGTCCCCGGGTGCTCACTCCGTCGGCGTTCCCGACCTCCGATGCTGGATCGGTGCGACACTCGATCCCGCGGTCCGAACCACCACGATCGATGCGGTACTCCTCCCCTTCCTCAGTCACACCGTGCACCTGCCCGCGCTGCGCCATCGCATCGAGGATCTGGACGACCTCGTACCCCACCTACTTCGGCAGCTGGCGTCGGG
>NZ_JBAQEO010000024.1:0-13640 GCF_049286785.1 Rhodococcus sp. (in: high G+C Gram-positive bacteria)
CGAGGCCTGGGTGCATGTTCTGCATCGAACCCGCCCAGACGCCCTGCAGCAATCCCCGCCAGTCGCCGAAATACTTCCAGGTCAGAGAATCGGGGCCCAGGGGGACCGGGGCGGCGGTCGGCTCAGTTGAACCGTTCGTGTTCGATTGACTACGCATGTTGTCAGACTAGGATGTGACAACACGTGTAGTCAAGAATTGGGAGTGCCGGACGTGACGTTGGAGGACCGCCGTGAAACCCGGCGGAAGGCACTGCTCAGGGCGGGTGTCGCGCTGCTCGGAGCGCCGGAGGGCCCGGCCGTCAGCGTGCGGGCCGTGTGCCGCGCCGCGTCGCTCACCGAACGGTACTTCTATGAATCCTTCCGCGACCGCGACGAGTTCGTGCGAACCGTGTACGCCGAGGTCGGCAATGAGGCGCAGTCGGCCCTGGTCGCGGCCGTGTCGTCCGCGAATGGCGCCCGAGAGCGCGCCGACGCGGCGGTGAACGCCTTCGTCAAACTCATGGTGGACGATCCTGCGATGGGGCGGGTGCTGTTGCTCGCGCCCCTCTCCGAACCTGCGCTGAGCCGGCGGGGTATCGACCTGATGCCGGTCTTCGTCGGCCTGGTCCGCGATCAACTCTCGGCCGTGGACGACGAGGCGGAGAAGCAACTCGTCGCAACGGGCGTGGTCGGGGCGCTCACCGCGTTGTTCATCGGATATCTCGACGGAACTGTAGCCGCGTCGCGCGCGCAATTCGTCGCCCATTGCGTCACTCTGGTGGTGGAGGCCAACAGGTCCTGCCAGAAGTGAGGTGAGCATGCCGTTTCAGGTGTCGGTTGAGGATGTGACCCGCCCCAGACCCGAGTTTCGGGTGCTCGACCACACGCATTTCCAGCTCACCTCACGGTTCGTCTACGTCCACGGTGACACGGTGGTGGCCGTGCCCCAGTGCCCGGCGGAACGATGTGTTCTGCGCACCGATTTCGCGTCGGTGCCCGCGCCACTGCAGGGCCTGCTCGCTCCCTACGGACGCCAGTTGTTGCCGGCGATCATGCACGACGATCTGTGCACACAGGCACTGGCGCAGGGCCCGGCCGGAATGTCCCTTCGTCGCCGCGCCGACGATTTCTTCAGGCTGGCTCTGCTCGACGAAGGCATCGGACCGTTCCGCAGCCGGGTCTTCTGGGTCGGCGCCGAGGTGGGACGGTTCTGGTCCTTCACACGCTATGCGCGATTCCTGCTCATCGCCCAGCACGTTCTCGGGATGGTGTGCTGGGTGGTGGGGGTGCCGTGGGCGTCGGCAACCGCGCACTACCTGCCGGCCATCGGCTTGCTGGTGCTTCCGGTGCTGCTGTCCATGTTGTGGCGCAGGGATTTTCCGGTCGCGCTGCTCGGGTGCTTTCTCCTGCCCGTCATCGCCCCCACGTATCTGCTGACACTCGCAACGGGTGCGGTGCTGTGGGTTCCGGACGGCCTCGCGTGGCTGTTCGGCCGCAGATGGACCCGCAGGCCGCCGCCGCTGGGCCCGCCGACCACGGTGCTGCGCTAGATGCTGTTGCTGTCGGCCCCGCGTGGTGGCTGGCAATGCGGGCAGACGTTGATCTGCTGCTGTCCGAGATCGTAGCTCTCGATCCGTGTTCCGCATCGTCGGCAACGCTGTCCGGCGCGGCCGTAGACCCAGGGTCGGCGGCGGAGGGAATTGTTCTTGTCCGCCTCGATCATGCGGTGAGCGAGGGCTACCAGTGCGGATAGGTCCGGCACCTCTTCCGCGGGCGTGAACGGGTGGACGCCCCGCAGGAAACACACCTCGTTGCGGTAGACGTTCCCGAGACCCGCGAGATTGCGTTGATCGACCAGCGCGAGACCGATGGGCTGTTCGGCTGCCCGCGCGAGGTTGCGAACGGCTGTGCCGGCATCCCAATCGGGACCGAGCACGTCCGGACCCAGATGTCCCACAGCCGAGTCCTCCGCGTCGCGTGCCAGCACCTCGGTGATCCCGAGTGAGAACCCCACGGCCACAGACTGTTCGGTGGCCAGTACGATCCGTGCCTGATGAGCCGGACGACGCCACTTCGTGGCGGGCGCGTAGAGATGCCAGGCACCTTCCATCTTCAGATGGGTATGGATGGAGTGCTCGCCGACGCGGATCAACAGGTGTTTGCCGCGGCTGACCACCTCGTCGACAATCTGGCCGGACAGATCGACGGTGGCATACTTGGGCACCCGGACGTCGCAAAGAGTCAGGACCTCGCCGGCGAGTGCCTCACGAAGAGCGTTGGCGGTGCGCCAGACGGTATCTCCTTCGGGCATCTCAGGCTCGCAACCGGAATCCGCGCGGAGTGGGAGAGAAGCCGGCCTCGGTGAGTATCGGAGCGAAGTCGCTGCCGTGGATGGTCTCGCCGTCGACCTTTTCCACGACGATCTTGTCTATTCCCCCCCGTTTGACCACGCCGGCGAGCGCACCGGCCGCCGTGCGCAACACGGCAGGGTCATCGGTGAAGGTGAGGACGGTGCGACCTCCGCGCTCCACGAACAGGATCAGTTCACCCTCCACGAGCACCACCAGGCCACCGGCCTTGCGTCCGGGACGGTGGCCGGGCGACTCGGCATCGCCGCGTTTCGGCCACGGAAGTGCTGCGCCATAGGGATTGGCGGGATCGCTCGCGGCGAGCGTGAGTGCGGGCAGCGACGTGTGGCGTCCTTCGAGTGAATCCCCGAAACTCCGGAGCCGGTCCACCACGTGCGGCGTGGAGAACTGGGCTCCGCCCAGACCCTCGACGAAATGCCCCCGGCGGCAATGACCGTTGTCCTCGAATCTTCCCAGGACCTTGTACATCAGCGCGAAGCCACCCGGAATGTTCTCTGTCATCACCGCACCGCGGGTGACCACGCCATAGCGTTCGAGGAGCAGTTCGGCGGTGGCGCTTGCGCGCAGGGTCGCATCGGTTTCAGCGCTGGGCAGCAACGACCAGCGGCCCCCGGCGGTCGGTGGCGCGGTACGTACCGGCACCGCGAGACTCCGGTAGGCGCGGGCGCGGGGCGGTCTTCGGGGCGAACGGTGGCTGGTGGTGGTCCGGGACGTGTCGGAGAGGAGGGCGCGCAGCGGAGCGAGCGTGTCGTTGCCGATGTGCCCGAGCCACACCAGATCCCATAATGCCGTGGCCAGCGCGGTGTCGTCGGACGTTTCGAGGGCGTCGGCGAGTTGCCGGAAGAAGTACGCGCCACCTCCTGACAGTGTGTCGAGGATGCGCTGTTGGAGATCCGAAAGATCCGAGTCCGCGGGCGCGTTCAGGGTCATTGGGGCGGTGTCGACCGGATGAAGGCAGACCCATCCGTCCTTGCCCGAGATCGTGCCCGCGCCGGACCACAACACCTCACCCGTGGAGGTGAGTTCGTCGAGCATGGCAGGGGAGTAGTCGGCCACCCGCGACGGAAGAACGAGCGATTCGAGTGCGGAAGCGGGAACGGGGAATCCGGCGAGTTGCTCCACCACCGCCGCGACACCGTCGATGCCGCGGAGTGTTCCGCCCACGTACTGCCAGGTGGGCAGGAAGCGGCCGAGCGTTGCGGTGCTGACCGGTTCCACTTCCTGCCGCGCCGCAGCCAGTGAACGCCTGCGGAGTCGGCGGAGGACTTCGGCGTCGCACCACTCGCTGCCGGTGGCAGCGGGCCGGAATTCGCCTTCGACCACTCGTTTGTCCAGGGCGAGGCGCTGCAGAACATCGCGCGCCACCGCCGAACCGATCCCGAATCGGCCCGCGGAGTCGGCAAGAGTGAACGGACCGTGCGTGCGTGCGTAGCGGCTGATCAGATCGGCAAGTGGATCGTCGACGGGTTCGATGAACGCGGCCGGGGTGCCGATCGGGAGGGGAACGCCGAGGCCGTCACGTAATCGTGCAGCATCCTCGATCGCCGTCCACCATTGACTGCCCGCGAAGGACACCGAGAGAGCCCGTTTGGCGCGGACGAGTTCCTCGAGCCACGGTGTGGGGTCGTCCGTGGAGCGTTCGAGGACCTCGTCCGTGGTGAGCGGGCCGAGGAAGCGGAGCAGATCGGCGACACCCTCGATGTCGCGTGCCTTGCGATCCGGCACCAGACGCTGCAGTTCGAGTTCGGCCTGAGTGATCACGTCGATGTCGAGAAGTTCGCGCAGCTCCACCCGTCCGAGAAGTTCGGCGAGCAGTGTCGAATCCAGTGAGAGCGCTGCCGCGCGCCGCTCGGCCAGAGGGCTGTCGCCCTCGTACATGAATTCTCCGACATAGTTGAACAGCAGCGCGCCGGCGAAGGGGGACGGCGTCTGCGTCTCCACCTCGACGATCCGGATCTGTCGTCGGGCCAGGCGAACGAACAAGGTCTTCAGGGCGGGGAGGTCGTACACGTCCTGCAGGCATTCACGGACTGTTTCGAGCAGGATCGGGAACGTCGGATACTTGCGGGCGACGTCGAGCAGTTGCGCCGAGCGCTGCCGCTGCTGCCACAGCGGTGCACGCTTGCCCGGGTTCCTTCGCGGCAGGAGCAGTGCGCGGGCGGCGCATTCGCGGAACCGTGAGGCGAAGAGCGCGGAACCGCCCACCTGTTCGGTGACGATGTCCTCGATCTCGTCGCTGTCGAAGGCGAAGAGGTCGGCGCCGGGCGGTGAATCCTCCGTGTCGGGCAGGCGGACGATGATGCCGTCGTCGGAGGCGGTGGCATGGGAATCGAGGCCGTGACGTTCGCTGAGCCGTGAGCTGACAGCGAGCGCCCACGGGGCGTGTACCCGCTGACCGTAGGGGGAGTGGAGGATGAGACGCCAGTCCCCGAGTTCGTCGCGGAATCGCTCGACCACCAGGGTGCGATCGGTGGGGACCTGACCGGTGGCGGCCTTCTGTTCGTTCACGAGCTGGATGAGATTGTTGGTGGCGTTCTCGTCGAGTCCGCCTGTGTGGCAACGCTCCCTCACTCCGGTTTCGTGCCCGAGGGAAATCTCCCGGAGGAACTGGCCGAGTGCCTCGCCGAGTTCGGCGGGACGGCCCAGGCCGTCGCCGTGCCAGAACGGTAACCGGCCGGGCAGGCCGTACGCGGGACTGACCAGCACTCGGTCGAAGGTGATCTCCTCGATCCGCCAGCTGGTGGCCCCGAGCGCGAACACGTCGCCGACCCGTGACTCGTACACCATCTCCTCGTCGAGTTCGCCTACCCGGGACGCCTTTTCGCCCACCATGTACACCGCGAACAATCCGCGGTCGGGGATGGCACCACCCGAGGTGACGGCGAGTCGCTGCGCGCCCGGACGACCCGTGAGGGTATTGGCGTCGCGGTCCCACACCAGGCGGGGACGGAGTTCGGCGAATTCGTCGGACGGGTAGAGGCCGGCGAGGAGATCGAGTGTGCTGTCGAAGGCCGACCGGGGCAGTGTGGCGAACGAACCGCTGCGTCGCACCGTGTCGAACCAGTCGTCGACGTCCAGCGGTTCCAGTGCGGTGGCGGCCACCGTGTGCTGGGCGAGGATGTCGAGGGGGTTGGCGGGAACAGCGAGTGCCTCGATCTTGCCGGTGACCATGCGTTCCACCGTGACCGCGCAGTGGATCAGATCGGTGCGGTGCTTGGGGAACACGACACCTCGCGAGATTTCGCCGACCTGGTGTCCGGCTCGGCCGACCCGCTGGAGACCGCTCGCCACCGACGGCGGCGCTTCCACCTGGACCACGAGATCGACAGCGCCCATGTCGATTCCGAGCTCGAGGCTGCTGGTCGCGACCACGCAACGCAGCCGTCCTGATTTGAGATCGTCCTCGATGAGGGCGCGCTGATCCTTGCTCACCGAGCCGTGGTGTGCGCGAGCGAGCAGCGGTTCGGCGCCGTAATTCACCTCGGACGGGGAGCCGAGCTGGGATGCCGGCTTCGGGTTCTTCTCCACCGCGCCGCCGCCGCGTTCGGCATAGATCTCGTTGAGGCGTGCGGTAAGGCGCTCGGCGAGGCGTCGCGAATTGGCGAAGACGATGGACGAGTGGTGTTCGAGGACGAGATCGACGATCTGCTCCTCGACGTGTGGCCAGATCGAACCGGCCTGTGGCGTCGCCGACGCGGAGCCCCCGGCCGGCTCCGCAAGACCCAGTTCCGTCATGTCCTCGACCGGCACCTGAACGGTGAGATCGAACGTTTTGGGCGACGGCGGTGCCACGATCCGGATGGGAGCCGAGCCGGACAGGAAGCGGGCGACCTCCTCGTGCGGGCGCACGGTGGCGGACAGTCCGATCCGCTGAGCCGGCACGTCGAGGAGCCGGTCGAGACGCTCGAGGGACAGTGCCAGGTGAGCGCCGCGCTTGGTTCCGGCCACCGCATGCACCTCGTCGACGATGACGGTGTCGACCCGGGTCAGCGTTTCGCGCGCGGCGGAGGTGAGCATCAGGAACAACGACTCGGGCGTGGTGATCAGGATGTCGGGCGGATTCTTGATCAGTGCACGGCGATCACCCGCCGGCGTATCACCCGACCGGACGCCCACCGAGATCTCGGGCGGGGTGAGGCCGAGCCGCTTCGCGGTCTGGGTGATCCCGACGAGCGGGGCGCGCAGGTTGCGTTCGACGTCGACACCGAGCGCCTTCAGTGGTGAGATGTAGAGGACCTTGGTCGAGCGGTCCTTCGCCTCGGCGGCGGCCAACTGGTCCAGGGACCACAGAAACGCCGACAGGGTCTTGCCCGAACCGGTCGGGGCCACGACGAGTGTGTTGGTCCCGCTCGCGATCGACTCCCACGCGCCCAGCTGAGCGTCCGTCGGCGCCGGAAAGGCGCCGTCGAACCACTCCCTGGTGGCGGCAGAGAATCTGCCGAGAACATCGGTCACCGTTCCATAGTGCACCGGGGTTGTGACACATGAGGCCACGCGGGGCGGGCCGTGCCCTCCCCACGACGGTCAGCTCGCGCTAGTCGCGGCAGAGACGCTCCAGCAGCGCAGCCTTGATGGCGGGTCTGCCGGCGGCAACCAGAGTGAACGTGGCTTCCCGCATGAGGCGTTCCGCTGTGGTCCCGGCGACGAGGGACGAACTTCCCGTCGCGGTAACCAGTGCGGCGGCAGCCCGTACGGCCAGCTCCGACGCCTGCGCCCGCGCTTCCGCTATTTCGGCGCAACCTTCGAGTGCCGCGTCGAGGTCGAGTCGAGCACGAGAGGCACGTTCCTCGAACGGGTGGGTATCGATCCCGAGTTCGTTCAGCTCGCCGATGACGCGCCGGGTGATGCCCATTGCCATACATCCGTTCATCCACGACCCGAACACTCGAGTCTTGGCGAAATCCTCCGGCGATATGACGGCACTGACCAGATCACCCGGGACGGCGAGGCCGTCGAAACGCAGCCGCACCGTGTTGGAACCGCGGGCGGCGATGAGCGGCAGTGGTTCGGCGGCCAGGCCCTGGAGTGGCTGGGCGGGAATGATGACCTGCACGATGGTGTCGTCGAACTCGTCGCGCGCTGATACCTGCAAAAGATCGACGATGCCCCAGCCCGTCACGAACGGAGCCACGCCGTCCAGTACGTATCCGTCCCCGACGCTCCGCGCCCACAGCGTCGGTGGCACCGGGACAGCGCCGGCGAGCGCGACCCCCGCACGTACGGTGCCGTCGACGAGTCCGTCGAGGTAACGACCCCGAAGCGCGGCGTTGGATGATCCGGCGAGGCCGGCGACCACCCCGTGGTGCTGCATCCAGGTGAAGGCCGTTGCCAGGCAAGCCCCGCACAGTGTTTCCATCACGTCGACGAGCACGGCAGGCGTCACGCCGGGTGCGTCCGGGGCTGCGAGCCCGTAGAACCCGTCAGCGCCGAGAGTTTCGAAATGACTGTCCGGAATCTCGCCGTCGGCATCCACGCTGTCGGCGACCGGAATCAGAACATCCTCGGCGATTTCACGCGCAAGTTCGGCCCAGTTGGTCACGTGCAGAGCGTAGCCGCTCGGCTCGTGACAGCCGGGTCAGGCGACTGGGAGTGTGCGGGTGTGTGATTTGACGGCCTCCCTCAGATCCTCACGAGACAACGTGTACGACCCGCAGGCGCACCGAGCGGGGACGATGTCGTCCTCGAACTTCGTCGTCTCCAGCATGTCGACGTACTCCGAACCGAGCGTGTCACCGTGATGGGCTGTGTCTTCACGGTCGCGTGAGCCGTGCGGTTTCGAACCTCCGCCCGCGACCACGACCGGTCCCTCCGGGGTCTTGTACACGGTGGCCACTCGATGACTGGCGGAGCAGGTGACGCGAACGAGCGCGTGGTCGCTCCTACGGGATCCCAGCGCTTCCACCGCGTTGCGCGCGATCCGCCGGCGGTCGGTTGGTGTGAGGTTGTCAGGGTTCATTTCCCTATTCCACACCCGATCGGCGCCGACCCCAAGAGTCCTTCGTCCATTCGCTCAGCCGAACTCCACACCCTGAGCGAGCGGCAGCTGATCCGAGTAGTTGACCGTGTTGGTGGCCCGGCGCATGTAGGACTTCCAGGCGTCCGATCCGGATTCCCGCCCACCACCGGTCTCTTTCTCGCCGCCGAACGCGCCGCCGATCTCGGCGCCCGATGTCCCGATGTTGACGTTCGCGATTCCGCAGTCGGAGCCGTCGGCAGCGAGGAACAACTCTGCTTCGCGCTGGTCGGCGGTGAAGATCGACGAAGAGAGCCCCTGCGGGACCTCGTTGTGCAACGCGATTGCCTCGTCGAAGCTGTCGTAGGTGAGGACGTAGAGGATCGGGGCGAAGGTCTCCTCCCGGACAATGGACGTCTGTCCGGGCATGCGGACGAGTGCCGGCGAAACGTAGTAGGCGGAGTCGGCGCCGCCGCGACGTTCCCCTCCACAGACCACTGTTCCGCCGTCGGCTCGCGCCTTGTCCAGGGCAGTCTGCATCGACTCGAAGGCCGACCGGTTGACCAACGGCCCCACCAGGATGCCGTCGTCGAATGGATTTCCGACCTTCAGCTGCCCGTATGCCGCCGAAATACGGTGCACCAGTTCGTCCGCGATCGACGAGTGGACGAGGACGCGCCGCAGGGTGGTACACCGCTGCCCCGCGGTACCCGCAGCAGAAAAGACGATTCCCCGCACGGCGAGGTCGAGGTCAGCGGACGGGCCGACGATCGCCGCGTTGTTGCCGCCGAGTTCGAGCAGGCACCGGCCGAAGCGCGTGGCGACGCGTGGTGCAACGGCACGACCCATCCGCACCGAACCCGTTGCACTGACGAGGGCGACACGGGGATCGTCCACCAGGCGCTCACCCACGTCGGTGCCGCCCTGCACCACAGCGTGGATTCCGGGAGGTGCTCCCACGTCGCGTGCTGCCCTCGACAGCAGCGCATCACATGCGAGGGCGGTCAGGGGAGTCCGGTCGGACGGCTTCCATACGACGGTGTCACCGCAGACCAACGCGATGGCGGTGTTCCACGACCACACCGCCACAGGAAAATTGAACGCCGAGATGATGCCCACCACGCCCAGCGGGTGCCACGTTTCCATCAGCCGGTGGCCTGGCCGTTCCGACGCCATGGTCCGGCCGTACAGCTGTCGGGAGAGTCCGACTGCGAATTCACAGATGTCGATCATTTCCTGCACTTCGCCCTGTGCCTCCGACGGAATCTTGCCCGCCTCCAGGGTGACGAGTGTGGCCAGATCCGCTTTGTGTTCCGTCAGGAGCTGTCCGAGTCGACGCACCACCGCGCCGCGTTGCGGGGCCGGTGTGGTCCGCCACTCCACGAACGACGCGTGGGCTGCCGTGATTGCACGGTCGACGTCTTCGGCGCTGCTCACAGCCACCGTGCACAGCTCGCTTCCGGTGATCGGCGTCCGCGCGACCAGTCCGCCGTCTGTTTCGGTGGCGTCGCCGATCTCGGCACCGCACCGCGCGAGAGCGTCCTCCGCTCGTCGACGCAATTCCTCGGGGGCGGGGAGATTCACTTCGTTGTCCTCTCTCGGCATCACACTCGGCTGGGTTAGCCTGCGCTGGTGGTGGAATCTATCCGTGGAGACACATCCCATACTCCTCTCGACGACATCGATCGGATACTGATGCAGGAGTTGGTGGCCGATGGGCGGGCGACGCTGGCGACACTCGCCGACAAGGCCGGGCTATCGGTGTCGGCGGTGCAGTCCAGGGTGCGCAGACTCGAGGCCCGCAACATCATCCGCGGGTACACCGCGAAAATCGACCCGGAGGCACTCGGGCTGGGATTGTCGGCGTTCGTCGCGATCACCCCTCTCGACCCTTCTCAGCCGGACGACGCTCCGAGCCGGTTGCGACACCTGTCCGCGATCGAGGCCTGCCACTCGGTTGCGGGGGAGGAAAGCTATGTCCTGTTGGTTCGTGTCGCCTCTCCCCGGGCGCTCGAACACCTCCTGCAGGAGATACGTGCCACGGCCAACGTGCATACCCGCAGCACCATCATCCTGCAAACATTTTACGACAGATAGACAAAGATACCGTTGTGTTTCCTGCGTATTGGACGCAGTGCAGGAATTCTGCCTTATCATGGCGGAATGAGCACAGCGATCCGATACGCCGGGGAAGGTGGCGCGCTGTCCGCCGGCGAGGTACACGACACATTGCGGCAGCACCTGCTGGTCGATGGATTCGACCTGGTGCTCGACCTCGAACGCTCCCGTGGAGCACACCTCGTCGACCTTCGGGACGGCACCACCTACCTCGACATGTTCGGCTTCTTCGCGTCCTCCGCGCTCGGTATGAACCACCCGGCGCTCGCCGAGGACGACGAGTTCCGGCACGAACTCCTTACCTCCGCACTCAACAAACCCAGCAACTCCGACATCTATACGGTTCCGATGGCACGGTTCGTCCGGACGTTCGCCCGAGTCCTCGGCGACCCCGACCTGCCGCACCTGTTCTTCGTCGACGGCGGTGCCCTCGCCGTCGAGAACGCGCTGAAGGTGGCGTTCGACTGGAAGAGCAGGCTGTGTGAGAGCAGAGGACTCGACCCGGCGCTCGGCACCAAGGTGCTCCATCTGACCGAGGCGTTTCACGGTCGGAGTGGATACACGATGTCGCTCACCAACACCGAACCCGGGAAGGTGGCCCGGTACCCCAAATTCGCGTGGCCGCGCATCGACGCCCCCTATCTCGCCGACGGGCGGGACGTCGAGGAAGACGAGCGTCGTGCGCTGGAGCAGGCCCGGCGAGCGTTCGCCGAGAACCCCTCGGATGTGGCGTGTTTCATCGCCGAACCCATCCAGGGCGAGGGTGGAGACCATCATTTCCGCCCCGAGTTCTTCCAGGCGATGGAAGCCCTGTGCCACGAGAACGATGCACTGTTCGTCTTCGACGAAGTGCAGACGGGATGCGGCATGACCGGAACACCCTGGGCCTACCAGCAGCTCGGGGTGCATCCGGACGTCGTCGCGTTCGGCAAGAAGGTTCAGGTGTGCGGGATCATGGCGGGTGGGCGCGTGGACGAGGTGCCCGATAACGTGTTCGCGGTCAGCTCCCGTATCAACTCCACGTGGGGCGGAAACCTCACCGACATGGTGCGGTCGCGCAGGATCCTGGAGGTGATCGAGGAGGATCGGCTCATCGATCGGGCCCGGCTCACCGGCGCGCACCTGCTCGAACGGCTGCGGCGGCTCGCTCGCGAAGACAGCGAGGTGAGCGAGCCGAGAGGCCGTGGTCTGATGTGCGCGATCACGCTTTCGTCGGCAGACCGCCGCGACCGGGTGGTGGCAGAGCTCCGGGAGCGCGAACGAGTACTGATTCTTCCGACCGGCGAGTGCGGGATCCGATTCCGTCCACCCCTGACGGTCACCACGGCCGAGCTCGACGCCGCCGTGGACGCGCTGACCCGGGTGCTGGGCGGTACCGTCGACGTATGACGTCCATTCCACTCACGTCCGTGCCGAATCTGCGAGACGTCGGTGGCTACCCGACAGAAGACGGCGCGAAGGTGCGCACCGGCGTGTACTACCGATCGACCGATCTCAGTCGTGTCACCGACGTCGATGTTCGGCTGCTCCAAGGCCTCGGTATCAGGACGGTGTACGACCTGCGGACCGCCGGTGAACGTGAGGCCGCACCGGACAAGGTGCCGGCCGGGGCACGCACTGTGGCGTTGGACGTATTGGCAGACAAGGGCATGCGGTCCATACCCGCGCAGATGCTTCAGGTGATCGCCGATCCGATGATTGCCGAGCACGCACTCGGTGGAGGGAAGGCCGTCGAGTACTTCGAGGGCAGCTACCGCGACTTCGTGCTCATGCCCAGCGCGATCGCGTCCTATCGGATGATGTTCGCGGACCTCGCGGAACAGAACACGACCCCCGCCCTTGTGCACTGCACCACGGGCAAGGACCGCACGGGTTGGGCCACGGCTGCTCTGCTGTTACTCCTCGGGGTTCCCGAGGACGACGTCTTCCGCGATTACCTGCTCACCAACGAGCTTCTGCTTCCTACCTTCACCAAGGTGTTCGAGAAGTTCGCCGCGCAGGGCGGTGATCCCGCATTGCTCGAACCGGTGCTGGGTGTCCGACGGCACTACCTGGAGGTGTCGCTTGCCGTCATGCGGGCCGAGTTCGGGACAGTCGAGAACTATTTCACCGCCGGTCTCGGACTGGACATCGGCATTCAGGCCGCGCTGCGCGAGCGCATGATCACCGACTGAACGGCGAGGCCCAAGCCCACGCCGACCATGTCGGCGAGCAGATCCCACACCGACCCGAGTCGTCCGATCGGCAGCACACCCTGCAATACCTCGGTGACCACCGCGAAGCAGGCAAGCCACCCAACGGTCAGCCGGACGGACATGAGTGCATAGCGGGAGGAATACGCCAGCGCACCGAACAGCACGGCGTGGACCACCTTGTCGGCATGCTCAGGACCGGACGGTGTGGCTCCGGCGGGGGAGAGCAGCATGATCAGCGCCAGGACCGTGAGCGCTGCAACCGGAACAGTTCTGATGGTCAACGCCGGACCGTCAAACCCAGCGCGTTCTCTGCGAAGCGTTGCACCGCATCCGATCCGCACGCGAGCGCGGCTTCGTGACCCGGACGGGCCCAACCCCGAAGTGTCGCAGTCTTGCCCGAAGGAGTGAGCCCGACCTCGGCGAGCAGCTCACCGGTGTTCGGTTGGCAGATCGCCCAGGAGTAGTGCTCGTCGTTCAACCACTGTGCCGTGCGTCGGGCCACGTATTCGGCGTCGTCGATTCCCCCGTCCGCGAGTGCGGGCCGATCGTCGACGCGTTCGTCTGCACGAAGACCCCGCAGGTACCAGCCACCGGCATTGACCTCGACAGGATCCACGTCAGCGGTCCCGATCGCGGTCGTCACGGGGGCCGAAGAGGATGGCCCCGGCCGCCGGAATCATCAGGAAGAACAACCAGCTGTTATCGACCGGGACGACGAAGAACAGCACGAGGGCGACGAGCGGGATGACCGCCATCACGATGCGACGCCAGTTGTGGTCGTCGTCGGACTCGGGGGACGTGTTCCCGGCCTTGGCGGACGCATCGGCGGTGGGGGCCGGGAGGTCGGTGAACACGTGGTCGAGTTCACCGCGCGTCATCGCGATCGCGACCGCGCCACTACGCTCGTCGAATTCGGGGAGAGTGAGACGGCCGGCCGCGAAGTGTTCGCTCAACAGGTTCAGAGCCTGCTCACGCTCTGCGGTGCCGATGCGGATCTCGGGAACATCAGACATGGGTACAGACTAC
>NZ_JBAQEO010000025.1:0-19981 GCF_049286785.1 Rhodococcus sp. (in: high G+C Gram-positive bacteria)
CACCACTGCGCGGTTGAGCGCGGGCGATGCCATCGCCTGTGGTTTCGCCGATCATTACGTGCCCTCCGACAAGATCGAGGAGTTCATCGAGGCACTGTCGGCAACCTCGGTCGAGGATGCCCTCGGCCGGTTCGCGGAACCGGCCCCGGTATCCGATCTTCTGGCGCAGCAGAGTTGGATCGACGCCGCATACTCCGCGGACAGCGTCGTCCAGATCCTGTCGCGGCTGCAGAGCAGTGGCGTTCCGGAGGCGGTCAAGGCCGCCGAACAACTGCTGTCGAAGTCGCCGACCGCCGTGGCCGTGACGCTGCGTTCGCTGCGTCGTGCCCGTGCGGCCGGTTCGCTGGAGGAAGTGCTCAACGAGGAATTCCGGGTATCCGTCGCGTGCCTGAAGTCGCACGACCTCGTCGAAGGTATACGCGCCCAGGTTGTAGAAAAGGACCGCAACCCGCAGTGGTTGCCCGCGACGTCGGAAGAGGTGACCGAGGACGAGGTCGCCACATTCTTCGCACCCCTGGGTGATCTCGAGCTCGGGCTCACACCGCCGCAGCAGCACAGCTGACCACCAGCACTACGCGTCCAGGAGGGACTGCAATGAGCTCTACTGTCGGATTTTTGGGACTCGGTCACATGGGTGGCCCCATGGCGGCGAACCTCGTCAAGGCGGGACACAAGGTGGTCGGCTTCGACCTCGCCCCCGCGGCCCTCGAGCAGGCGGTGAAAGACGGTGTCACCGTCGCCGATTCGGCCGTCGAGGCGGTGCGTGAGGTGGACGTGGTCATCACCATGCTGCCCAGCGGTAAGGCGGTTCTCGGCCTCTACGAGGAGATCCTGCCTGCCGCGAAGCCAGGCACGCTCTTCATCGACTCGTCCACCATCGACGTCGCCGACGCCCGCGCGGCGCACGACGAAGCGGTCAAGGCCGGTCACCGTTCGGTGGACGCTCCCGTCTCGGGTGGTGTCGTCGGCGCCACGGCCGGAACCCTCGCCTTCATGGTCGGCGGCTCCGCGGAGGATTTCGCATCGGCGCAACCGCTCCTCGACGTCATGGGCAAGAAGATCGTCCACTGCGGCGACCCGGGCAACGGTCAGGCCGCGAAGATCTGCAACAACATGATTCTCGGGATATCGATGATCGCGATCAGCGAGGCATTCGTACTCGGTGAGAAGCTGGGCCTGAGCAATCAGGCGCTGTTCGACGTCGCCTCCAACGCGTCCGGTCAGTGCTGGGCGCTGACCACAAATTGCCCCGTTCCCGGTCCTGTTCCGACGAGCCCGGCGAACAACGACTACCGGCCCGGCTTCGCGGCAGCGCTGATGGACAAGGATCTCGGTCTCGCCGCGAATGCTCTGCGCAGCAACGGTGTGGAAGCGGAGCTGGGTCTGCGTGCGGCAGAACTCTACAGCCGATTCCATGCTGCGGGTGGCGGCGACAGAGACTTCTCGGCCATCATCAACGACATCCGCGAACGTTCCACCGTCAAGACCGAGGGAGACCAGTGACCGACTTCGAGACCATCCTGCTCGAGCGCAAGGGACGCGTCGGCGTCATCACGCTCAACCGACCGAAGGCACTCAACGCCTTGAACTCCCAGCTGATGCGCGAGGTCGTGTCCGCGGTGGAGGAGTTGGAGAACGACTCGGAGATCGGCGCCATCCTGATCACCGGCTCCGAACGGGCATTCGCCGCCGGCGCCGACATCAAGGAGATGCAGCCCAAGTCGTACATGGACGTCTACCTCGAGGACTTCTTCGCCAGCTGGGATCGTCTCGCGGCGGCCCGCAAGCCGACGATCGCCGCGGTCGCCGGCTACGCGCTGGGCGGTGGATGTGAGCTCGCGATGCTGTGCGACATCCTGCTGGCCGCGGACAACGCGAAGTTCGGTCAGCCCGAGATCAAGCTGGGTGTCATTCCGGGTATCGGTGGCTCACAGCGGCTCACCCGCGCCGTGGGCAAGGCCAAGGCCATGGAACTGTGCTTGACCGGGCGCAACATGGATGCCGAAGAAGCCGAGCGGGCGGGTCTCGTGTCGCGGATCGTGCCTGCCGCGGACCTTCTCGACGAGGCACTGAAGACGGCCACCACCATCGCCGAGATGTCACTGCCCGTGGCGATGATGGCGAAGGAAGCCGTCAACCGGTCGTTCGAGACCACGCTCACCGAGGGTGTTCGTTTCGAGCGGCGAGTTTTTCACTCCACCTTCGCGACGGAGGATCAGAAGGAAGGCATGGCGGCGTTCATCGACAAGCGGGCCCCGAAGTTCCAGCATCGCTGACCGCACGGGGGCGGCTCGGGCATCTCGCCCGGGCCGCCCCCGTCGGCTAGGATGTGGCCGTCGATCCGAAGATGAGACGGGACATCGCATGAAGAGGTTTCACCTCCTCCTCGCCGGCCTGCTCGGCCTCTCGCTCGGCGCTGTCCCGGCTGCCGCAGCCGCGCCGGGTGCCGCCGTTTCGGTTGTCGCCGTTCCGAGTGTCTCTGTCGGACCCGGGACCGCCTATACCACCGATCCCGGCATGGAGGGGTACTGCACCATCGCGGTGGTCGGTCATGACAATGAGGGTCGGCTCGTCGCACTCACCGTGGGCCATTGTCATCAGCGAGCGGGCCAGGCCGTGTACAAGGTCGGTGAAGCGGAAGCGGGCCCTATCGGGCACGAGACGGACGTATTCTCCGGCAGCCGGGACGGAACGTTCGGCGTCCTGGACTATGCGGTGATCGAGCTGGATCCGAGCGTGGTCGTGCCGAGCAACAGCGGCCCGGACGTCGATGCCGTGGTCAACAACGTGGGCGATGCGGCGCTCTGGAACATCGCCTGCAAGTTCGGGCCTTCCACCGGTAAGACGTGTGGAGTGATCACCAAACTCGACCACCTTCACCTGCAGAACTGGGCCGCGATCGGTCCGGGCGACTCAGGGGCGCCTCTCATCATCGGCGATACGCTCGTCGGAATCAGCATGGGTGTCGATTTCGCCACCGGGTCGCCGTTCTACTACGGGAGGATCACCCCGATTCTCGAGGACATCGATTCCCGCGGGAGCTACGGGGCGGGTTTCACCCCGGTATCTGCCGACTG
The DNA here is from genome assembly GCF_049286785.1 of Rhodococcus sp. (in: high G+C Gram-positive bacteria). Lineage (GTDB taxonomy): Bacteria > Actinomycetota > Actinomycetes > Mycobacteriales > Mycobacteriaceae > Rhodococcus_F. Next base: position 3,078 of record NZ_JBAQEO010000025.1, read on the forward strand.
ATCGCGCACAGTCCTCGCCACCGCAGTTCTCACCACTTGGTAGGCGCGTCCCCGGTGTCGAAATCGCCTGCGCTGCGGCGCAGTTCAGCCAGAATCTTGACGAGTGTCTCGAGCTTGTCGGCGGAAAGTCCGGGGTGTGCGAACACCTGAGCGTTGAGTCGCTCGGTGGATTCGACGGCGAGTTTCCTTCCCGCGTCTGTTATTTCGATGAGGGTGGCACGGCGGTCGCTGGGATGTGGAACCCGCCGAACAAGATTGGCCTTTTCGAGCCGGTCCACCGCATTGGTGACACTCGTGGGGTGAACCTGGAGGCGGGCACTGGCCTTCGCCATGGGAAGCGCGCCCGTTCGGGTGAAGGTCAGCAGGGTGAGCAGTTCGTACCGGGCGAAGGTGAGCCCCGCCGGTTTGAGGACCTCCTCGACCCGGGCCATCATGATCTGCTGCGCACGCATCACCGACGTCACCGCGGCCATACCATCCGCGACATCACCCCACCCGTGCTTCGCCCACTGCCGGTGAGCCTCTTCGATCGGGTCGAGAGGAAGTGGTGACGGTGGTGGCATGGTTCGATCATCCCACGCCGGGTCGTGGCAGCGAAAAGCAGCGGAACGTGACGCTACAGCGCGCCCCTGCGTGAGGCTGCAATCAGCGCCACCCACCCCAGTACGACACACGTCGTCATGGTGGCACCGAGGGCGAGCCCGGTATCGCCCAGGACACCGACCATCGGCGCGACGAGCGCCCCGACACCGAACTGCAGGGCGCCGAGGAGTGCGGCGGCCGTGCCCGCGGCTTCCCCGTGCCGGCCGAGCGCGAGTGCCGGCGCATTCGGGAGGACGAATCCCACGCCGCCGAGCAGGAGCCACAGCGGGACGACGAATCCCGCGAGTCCGCCGAACTCGAAGGTCGCTGTGGTGATCAATGCGACACCGGCCACCGACGCGAATGCGAGCGACGTCACGGTGATCTGCTGTGGTGACCACCGCACGAGCGCCCGGACATTGAGTTGGGAGGCGCCGATCAGGGAGATGGCGCCGGAGCTGAACAGGAGGGCGAATTGCTGCTCGTCGAGGCCGTATTGATCCTGGAAGACGAACGATGCGCCCGACACATACGCGAACAACGAGGCCATGGCGAGACTCGCGATCAGGGCGAGAACGATGAACGACCGGTCGCGGAGCAGACTCCCGTAGGTCCCGAGAACCGATCGCAAGTTGCTCTTGCGCCGCCTCTCGGGTGGAAGCGTCTCGGTCAAGCCGAACGCCGCGACCACCGCCGTGAGAGCCCCGATCACGGCGAGGACGACGAAGATTCCACGCCAGTCGACGGCGATGAGGAGACCTCCGCCGATGCTGGGCGCAAGAATCGGAGCGACGCCGAGTACGAGCATGAGCCGCGAGATCACGACGGCAACGGTGCGTCCCGAGTAGAGGTCGCGGACCACGGCCATTGCGACGACGGCTGCCGCGGCGGCACCGGCCCCCTGGAAGATCCGGAGCACGCCGAGAACCATCACGGTGGGTGCGAACACCGCGAGGATCGATGCGGCAACGTGGATGCCGATACCGGCGAGCAGCGGTCGTCGCCGGCCCATGCTGTCTGCCAATGGCCCGACGATCAACTGACCCAGCGCCAGTCCGAGCAGGGTCCCGGTGATCGTCAACTGCACGGCGGACGACGATGCGCGGAGGTCGGTACCGAGTTCAGGAAGCGCCGGCAGGTACATGTCGATGGTGAACGGGCCGAGAGCCACCATCGCGCCGAGTACCAGGACGAGGCGGAGGCCGGGTTTGCTCTCGATTGTGACGTCGGCCGTCGTGGTCGGCGCGTCCTTGGCTGCGGTCATGAACGAACACAGCAATGAGGACGCGTCGTTTGTTCCACACGGGGGACAACCGGGCACCGAGTCCTAGCGGTTGGCCTTTCCGGGAGGGAGCCGTAATGTGCGGAACGCACGTCACTGCGCGCAGAGAGGACGGCCGACGATGACCGATTCCACGGGCCGGATCAGCAACTTCACCCGGAACGGGCTCGTCTTCGATGTGCGCGACGAGGGCCCGATGGACGGACCGCCGGTGGTGTTGTTGCACGGTTTTCCGCAGGATTCCCGATCCTGGGATGCACTCGCCCCTCTACTTCATCGTCGCGGGTTCCGCACTCTCGCCCCGGACCAGCGGGGCTACTCACCGGGCGCCCGTCCGCGCGGCCGATGGGCGTACCGCGGCACGGAACTGCGCGCCGACGTCGTCGCGCTCATCGATCAGGCCGGACTGGGACCCGTGCACCTGGTCGGACACGACTGGGGTGCGGCAGTTGCCTGGACGGTGGCCGCGGAACACCCGGAACTCGTACGAACACTTACTGCCCTGTCGGTGCCGCACCCGGCCGCTTTCGCGCGGGCCTTGGTCACCAGCCGTCAGATCCTCAAATCGTGGTACATGCTCGTCTTTCAGCTGCCGTGGCTGCCGGAGCGGGTGATGGGATCGGACGGCGCCGCGTATCGGGCGTTGGTCGCGACCGGACAGTCCCCGGACGCGGCCCGGCGAGATCTCGAACCCATGCGCGAGCGTGCGAGGGCGAGTGGTGCGTTGAACTGGTACCGCGCAATACCTCTCGCGGTGCCGGCCGAAGCCTCGCGGAAGGTGCGGGTGCCCACCATGTTCGTGTGGAGCGACCGTGATTCCGCCATCGGCACGGCCGGTCCCGAACTGACCGCACGTTTCGTGGAGGGGCCATACCGCTACGAGGTGCTCCGCGGTGTAAGCCACTGGATACCTGACGAGGCGCCGGAGCGGCTCGACGAACTACTCGCCGCGCACTTGGCCGGAGAGATCCTCAGCGGGTAGCGCTGAACCGGTAGCCCGAAAACCTCTCGTCCACCTGCTGTGCCGTCAGCCCGAATTCCTCGAGGGTGTATTTGTGCGACGGGCGGCGGTCACCGCTGCGACTGTCCGCGTGCATCGTCTCCATCGCAGTCCGGGCGGAAACGCTCAGATCCAGGCCGAAATACGTATAGATCCCCTCGACCGTTCCGAGCGGGTCGGCCACGAAATCGTGGTAGTCGACATCGATGAACTGGGCGGGGTCGTGCTTGGCCCGTGCTGCGGTGAATTGTTCGAGTCCGCGCGCCCACAGCTCGAGCTGACTCTCGCCGATGACACTGCCGCGGAACTTTTCCGACCAGCCCTCTGTCGCCTGCTCGGCGAGACTGCATACCGACGGGACGACAGTGCGCGGCGGCCGATGAGTCTGGATCACCAAGGCGTCCGGGTACACGGCCAGCAGTTCGTCGAGGGCGAACAGGTGGCTGGGGTTCTTCAGCACCCAGCGGCGATCCCGGTCGGGGAGTCCGATGAGTTGCAGATTCCTGCGGTGGCGCTGGTAGGCGTTGGTCCAGTCCTGCTGCGCGAGCCAGTGCGAGTACGTGGGGAGGTATGCAAGGCATTCGTACGAAACGGATTTGAAAGTTTGCCGTAGCAGCTGCCAGCATTCCTCTACTTCGCTCGCCGACATGTAGTGCACCCCCATGAATTCGGGGCGCTCGATGTGGTGTCGGCTGAAGCCCTCTTCGATCTTCCGGAACACCGGATTCGACTCCCAGGTGTCGCGCGGCGGGCGCGGTTGCGGCATCTCCGTCAGCCACATCTCGAGGCCCTGGTGCGACGGGTCGGCGGTGAGCAGACGGTGTAGTGCGGTGGTGCCGGTGCGGGGAAGTCCGGTGACGAAGATCGGACGCTCGATCTTCACATCGGCGTGTTCGGGATTGGCCGTCCACGCAGCTTCGCTGAGTAGTCGCGCCACCAGAGCACCGCGGAGGAATACCCGGGAAATCTTGCTGCCGAGGGGTGTCAATTGCTCGTCGGAGTGGTACGAATCCAACAGGACACCGAGGGCCTCGGTGTAGTCGTCGGTGCCGAAATCGGTGTGTCCGGTCAGGCGGGTCGCAGACGCGTGGAGGTCTTCGATCGTGCCGACAGTGGTGCGCTCGTTCATGGTGCTCCGCCTCGTGAGATCGGTGATGGAGTGAGATCAGTGATGGAATTGGCCGCAGTTCACGTCGAGGCATTGCCCGGTGACGGCACTGGCCATCGGAGAGGCCAGGAACACGACGGCGTCGGCTACTTCGTCGGTGGTCGGCAGGCGTTTCAGGTCGGTGTCGACGGCGGTGTGCTGGTAGATCTGCTCGACCGTCGTGCCGTACTTCTCCGCCTGGTGCTCGAAGTACTGTTTCAGGGTGTCGCCCCAGATATATCCGGGAGCAACGGAATTGACTCGGATGCCCTGCGGACCCAACTCGGTCGCCAGTGACCGGGAGACGGCGAGCAGAGCAGATTTGGCCATCTTGTAGCTGCCGTACCGCTCCTGGGAGTGCCGCAACACCATCGAATTGATGTTCACCACAGCACCGTTCGCTTCAGCCAGCGCCGGTGTGAACAGCTGGGTGAGGCGCAGTGCGCCCAGCACGGTGAGCTCGAAACTACTCCGGATGTGATCGAAATCGGTGCGGGCCAGCGGTTTCATCGACGGGACGGAGAACGCATTATTGACCAGGACGTCGACGCGGCCGTATGCGGCGAGGGCCGCGCGGACGAGGTTCTCGGCCGAAGCCTGGTCCGTGATGTCCGTCGGGACGGTTACTGCCCGGCGTCCCAGGGCGATGATCTCCTCGGCCACGTCCTCGAGACGGGACGGCGTGCGGGCGGCCAGGACCACGTCGGCGCCGGCGTCCGCACAGCGGATCGCCAGTGTGCGACCGAGCGCCGGACCCACACCCGACACGACGACGACCTTGTCCTGCAACAGTGTGGCTGAGCTCATCGTCGTCATCCCAGCATCCGGTCGGCCACCGCGGCCTGACGGGCGGCGATTCGCAGGGCGTAGTCCTGGGGCGAGATCTTGTTGGAGTCGTAGTAGGGCAGGTTCCGGTGAATCTCGTCGAATTTCACGACGTCGACCCGGGGTCCGTCCTCTGCGGTGAATTCGCGGGAGACGCGCTGCCAGCGGAACTGCAGGTAACCGCGGAGGTGCCCCACGGTTTCGATCCAATTGGTGATGCCAGGATTTCGGTCACTGACGACGAGTCGGATGTGGTCGTCGGGATCTACCTGCGACTGCGAGACGTTCAGCGAGGTCTGGTGATTGATGTAGTCGAGGGAGATGTACCAGAGGCTGCCGAGCTGAAACCCTTGATACGGAGCGTCGGACTTCGGGACCGTGATCACGATGGCCTCGTCCTCGGCGATGTCGTAGTGGCCCACCGCCGAGTACTGCGTGGCCAGTCCTCCGGGGGTGAGCCGCGGCTCGGTCATCGTGTTGACGGGAAGGTTCAGGTAGAACCATTCGGGAAATTTCAGCCAGGTCTTCACCCGGGACACGAGTCCCCTGCCCGCGCGGGTGTAGCGTTTTTCCACCGATTCGCGCGTGAGGGGACCCGGAGCCGTGCCCGCCGTATCAGCCCGCGCAATCCGGATCGTGCCACGTTTCTGACTCCAGTCGCTGTAGACCTCACGGACCACGAGTTGGGACGAACCCTCGGCGAGCGTGAAGTAGTTGCGACGACCCGGATGCTTCCCGGGGCCGAATCGGACCTCGAACGTGCCGTCCGGAGCGATGTCGATCTCCCGGTCGTCGAAAGCAGAGACGCTGCCGGGCACGTTGGCTGCCGTGTAATTGCCGCTGAGCACTTGAAAGCTCAGATCTGCCGTGGTGCCTCGTGTCCCACTCACCACGTACTCGACGTCGTCGCTGATCCGCGCCCCGAAATACAGGGTGTCGGGATTGTCCAGACCCATCTTCGTGTACGGGCCCGTGCCCGAGATGAACGTCGGATGCGACGGTTCGCCGGCCCAGGCCGCGTGCGTCATGGCAATGATTCCGCCGGCCAGGTACTCGTAGCCCTCGAGCAGGTCCTGTTCGGTCCGGATGTGGGAAGCGCTTTCGATCAGTTTCTCGGCTTCGGCCAAGGCGTCGGCGAATGGGTCCGTCAGCACACCGTGCTCCTCACGACAAGATGGTACAAATATGTACCTGGGCGGTAGAACGTAATGAACCGACAATAGAACGTGTTCTAAGGAGTGGTCAATGGTGCGCCGCGACGATCCGGAAGATCGGGCTCAGGGACGCCGGTCGCCACCGACGGAACGAGTGGTTCGGATACTCGACTTTCTCGTGACCCGAAAGGATCAGAGGTTCGGGCTGTCGGAACTCGCTCGGCAGTTGGATATCAGCAAGCCGACCTGTCTGGGAATCCTGACCGAACTCGTGCACGGCGGCTACCTCGTGCGCGACTCTGCAACCAAGACCTACGGGCTCGGCCCGGCGCTGATCGCAGCCGGGCGCGCGGCGCAGCAGGGATTCGCCGCGGGGCCGGTGGCGCGCCGGCACCTCGCCGTCCTCAGTGCGGAATTCCACACCACCTGCACCGCATCGGCTGTGGTCGGCGACCGGATCGCCGTGCTCGAGCTGACCAGTCCGCCCGGGGTGCGGGCTGCGGCGAAGGTCGGCGAGATGTACCCGTTCGCGCCGCCCGTCGGGCTGATGTACGTGCTGTGGGACGGCGACGACGCGCTGCAGTCGTGGCTGCGGCGTAAACCCACCCTGCCCGTGCGCCTCGATCGCGACCGGTTGCGCACAGTGGTGGACGAGTGCTCCCGGACGGGGTATCTCGTCGAAACTCTCACGGCCGTCGGCCGGCGTCTGCACACGCTCATGGCAGGAGTGGCCGCGCACGACCTTCCGCCCGAGCTGCGCGACGTGCTGGGGGAGATGGTGTCGAGCCTGGGGGAGCGGGTGTATCTCGATGCCGGGCAATCGGACCCGGAGGCGACGCATCCGGTGAGCCTCATCGCGGCCCCCACCTATGACGCTGAAGGGCATCAGGCGATGGTCCTGACGCTGTACGTGGGCACGGAACTCGCGCCGTCGGAGATCGCCCGCCGGGGTAAGGCGCTCGCGGCCGCTGCCGATGCGATCACCGTAGAAGTCGGTGGCCGGCGCCCGGCGTAGCGGTGCCTCCTCTCTGACGGGCCTCGCTCGGGCGGCGCCCATTTCCCTCCCGGCGCAACGCTGAGTCGGCATGGCCATTGACCAACTTCTGAAACACGTTCTATTGTCGGGGGTGCATCTACTTTTCGACCGACCCGGTCCAAATATGGAACGTAGTCGGTACCGCACTCGCGACGAGGAGTCGCCCATGGCATTCGGATCGATGACACCACCCCTGTACGAGCTGTCCCATCTGGGCGCGCTCGAGGCGGAGGCCGTCCATATCTTCCGCGAAGTAGCCGCCACCTTCGAACGACCGGTGGTGCTGTTCTCCGGCGGCAAGGACTCCGTCGTGATGCTGCATGTCGCGGCGAAAGCGTTCTGGCCGGCACCCATTCCGTTCGCGGTGATGCATGTCGACACCGGCCACAACTTCGACGAGGTCATCGACTTCCGGGACCGGGCGGTGGAACGACTCGGTCTCCGGATGGTGGTGGTGAATGTGCAGGACGACATCGACGCGGGGCGAGTGAGCGAGGAGACGGGACCACGGGCCAGCCGAAACCGCCTTCAGACGACCGCCCTTCTGCGCGGCATCCGCGACAACGGCTTCGACGCCGTCTTCGGCGGTGCCCGGCGGGACGAGGAGAAAGCCAGGGCAAAGGAGCGGGTGTTCAGCTTCCGTGACGAGTCCGGACAGTGGGAACCGCGGGCCCAGCGTCCCGAACTGTGGAGCCTGTACAACGGCCGCCACCGCAAGGGCGAGCACATCCGCATCTTTCCGCTGTCCAATTGGACCGAACTCGATATCTGGCAGTACATCGACCAGGAAGGGATCGACCTTCCCCCGCTCTACTATGCCCACCGCCGGACAGTGGTTCCGCGCGACGGGATGCTGTTGGCGCACACCCGTTTCCTGACATTGCTGCCGGGGGACGAACCGTACGAGGCGACGGTGCGATTCCGGACCGTCGGTGATGCCACGTGTACGGGCTGCGTCGAATCCTCGGCGGAGAGCGCCGCTGCCGTCGTCACCGAGGTGGCGGCCAGCAGACTCACCGAGCGCGGGGCCACCAGAGCGGACGACCGGATCTCCGAGGCCGGCATGGAGGATCGCAAGAAGGAAGGGTACTTCTGATGCCGCAACTCCTCCGGGTCGCGACCGCCGGCAGCGTCGACGACGGCAAGTCCACCCTCATCGGACGCCTGCTCTACGACTCCAAGGCGATCTTCGAAGATCAGCTCGAAGCGGTGGAACGGACCAGCCGGGAGCGCGGCGACGAACATGCCAACCTCGCCCTGCTCACCGACGGTTTGCGCGCCGAGCGCGAACAGGGCATCACCATCGACGTCGCGCATCGTTACTTCGCCACACCGCACCGCAAGTTCATCATCGCGGACACCCCCGGCCATGAGCAGTACACGCGGAACATGGTCACCGGCGCCTCGACCGCCGATCTCGCTCTGATCCTCGTCGACGCCCGCAAGGGCATTCTCGAGCAGACCAGGCGGCACGCCTTCATCGCGAGCCTTCTCGGGATTCCCCACCTCGTGCTGTGTGTGAACAAGATGGATCTCGTCGGCTGGTCGGAGGAACGCTTCGAGGAGATCAAGGAGGAATTTCGCCAGTTTGCCATCAAACTCGAGGTCCACGACCTCACCTTCATCCCGGTCTCCGCCCTGCTCGGTGACAACATCGCCCAGCGCACGGTCAACATGCCTTGGTACGAGGGGTCGTCGCTGTTGCACCACCTCGAGCAGGTGCACGTGGCGTCCGACCGCAATCTGATCGACGCCCGGTTCCCGGTGCAATACGTACTGCGGCCGGGACGCCGGACCGACTCCGACCTGCACGACTTCCGCGGCTACGCCGGGACCGTGGCCAGTGGTGTGTTCAAGCCCGGTGACGAAGTGGTGGTGTTGCCGTCGGGATTCACGTCGCGAGTGAGCAAGATCTGGGGTCCCGGCGGCACCCCACTGGACGAGGCGTTCGCACCATCGGCAGTGTGCCTGCAGCTGACCGATCACCTCGATGTCAGCAGGGGAGATGTGCTGTGCCGTCCGAACAACCGTCCGCTCGTCGGCAGGGAACTCGACGTGATGGTCTGCTGGATGACCGAACAATCCGCGTTGAGTGCAAATTCGCGGTACACACTGCTGCACACCACCCGGGCCACCAAGGCATCGGTGGTGCGGCTCGACTACCGGCTCGATGTCAACACCCTGCACCGTGACGAGACGGCAGAATCGTTGACGCTCAACGAGATCGGCCGTATCCAGCTGAAGACCGCGCAGCCGCTGATGTTCGATCCCTATCGCCGCAACCATGTCACCGGCAGTTTCATCCTCGTTGACGACGCCACCAACAACACCGTCGCCGCCGGCATGATCACCGGACCGACATTGTCGCCGTCCACAGTGGTGTGGCATGAGGCCGCGGTGACGCGGGAGGACCGTCCCACCCGGGGGCGTACGGTGTGGCTCACCGGACTGTCCGCGTCGGGCAAATCGACCATCGCGGTGGAGCTCGAGCGCAGGCTCGTGGCGGCAGGCATTCCGGCGTATCGTCTCGACGGCGACAACCTGAGGCACGGCCTCAATGCGGATCTCGGCTTCAGCGCGCAGGACCGCGCCGAGAACGTGCGACGCGTCGGCGCCGTCGCCCAGCTGCTCGCCGACGCCGGGGTCGTGGCGATCGCCTCGCTGATCAGCCCGTATCGAGCCGATCGAGACCGGGTCCGTGACGAGCATCGACGCGCCGGACTGGACTTTCTCGAGGTGTTCGTTGACACCCCGGTGCAGCAGTGCGAGGCGCGAGATCCCAAAGGCATGTACGCGAAGGCCCGGGCGGGGGAGATCACCGGATTCACGGGTGTCGACGACCCGTATGAGGCTCCCGAGGCCGCGGAACTCGTCTTGCGTCCGGAGGACGGCACGCCGTCCGAACAAGCGGAGAGAATTATGGAATTGTTGAGACGTGATCACTGACGCGCGACTCGCGGCGGCCTGTGCGGGCGGTGCGGGTGACCTGCTCCTCGAAATCCGCGCCGCCGGGCTCGGCATTGCAGATGCCCGGGAGCTGGGCCGCCGCGGGGACGTCGCGGCCAATGCGTTCATCGTCGGCAAGCTCTCCACCGAACGTCCCGGTGATGTGATCCTCTCGGAGGAATCGGCCGAGGACCGGTCGAGGCTCGACGCCGAGCGGGTCTGGATCATCGATCCGCTGGACGGCTCCAAAGAGTATGGTCTTCCCGGCCATTCGGACTGGGCGGTACACGTTGCGCTGTGGGAGCGCGGCAAAGGAATCACTGCGGCCGCGGTGGCGCAACCGGCTCTCGGAGCCGTGCACAGCACCGACGACGCGGTCCGCGCCCTCCAGGATGCCGGGGTACCCGCCCACCCGCGGATTGTCGTCAGTGCGAGCCGGCCGCCGGCATTCATCGGCGCCGTCGCTACCGACATCGGTGCCGAGGTCGAAACCATGGGGTCGGCCGGAGCGAAGGCGATGGCGGTACTGCGTGGGGAGGTGGACGCCTACGTACACGCGGGTGGCCAGTGGGAGTGGGACTCGGCTGCCCCCGTCGGCGTCGCGCTGGCCGCGGGTCTGCATTGCTCGCGAATCGACGGAACACCTCTGCAGTACAACGAGTCCCATCCGTATCTGCCCGACCTTGTGATCTGCCGTCCCGGCATGGCCCCCACACTGCTCGCCGCGATCGCCACACACGCCACCGATGCCGCCGACACCGGCCGTGTCGCCATGGCCCGGGCGTACATCGACGCGCTGGTCACCCACGACGCCACCAAGGTGCGTCTGGCGGAGAACGCCTGGCGGGTCGAGAACGGGCAGCGCACCGGCGAATCGGGGGCCGTCATCCGGGACGAGCTGGAGAACGGCCCCCAATACCAGGCCATCCAGGCGGTTCGCGAACTCACGTTCCACGAGTGGGGCGAAAACGTCGTCGCCCGTTTCCTCCTGGATCTCGGGCCGGACCCCACCGACGTCACCTCCGTGCGTGTCACCGAACATTTCGACATCCCGGCAGGTGAGATCAAGTCCGTCACGGCGATCATCGAACCGACCGCCGTCGAAAGGGGAAGCTGATGAACCCGGATCAATTGGTCACCGCATTCTGCGCCGAATGGGCAACGCCCGATCCGGTCAGGATCGCTGACTATTTTGCGGAAGATGCTGTATACCACAATATTCCGATGGAGCCCGTCATCGGCCGCGACGCGATCCGTGAGTTCATCGCCGGCTTCGTGGGAGCATTCGGCGCCATCGACTTCCGCATTCACCGGCAGCTCACCGACGGCGGGCAGAGCCCTCACGCCGAGAGCGCGAGCGGGGTGGTGATGAACGAGCGAATCGACGTCTTCACCCTGAACGGCATCCTCGTGGAACTCCCCGTGGTGGGCGTATTCGAAATCACCGACGGCAAAATCACTACCTGGCGCGACTACTTCGACATGGCGCCGATCCGGGCCGCCACCGGCGTCGGATAGCTCCCGCCCCGCAACGCCCCGCGCTTTCGTCCAATGTCACACGGGTTCAATCTGATTGAACGAATGTGACATCGGGCGCCGCCGCCCCGTTGATCGGCTGCCACCAAGGTGGACGGGGCGCACCGGCACGGTCGGTAGTATGGCGTGGATCACACTCGGTAGGAGGGGCTTGATGACCACGATCAATACCGTTCGCGGGCCTGTCGGCACTGCGGATCTCGGTCGCACGTACATGCACGAGCATGTGTTCGTCCTGACGCCGGACATGCAGCAGAACTATCCGGACGAGTGGGGGAGCGAGGACGAACGAGTGGCGGACGCGGTGGCCAAACTCCGTGCGCTTTCCGCGCAGGGGGTGAATACCATCGTCGATCCCACGGTCGTCGGACTCGGCCGTTACATACCCCGCATCCAGCGCATCGCCGAACAGGTGCCCGAACTGAACATCGTCGCCGCGACCGGGCTGTACACGTACGGCGACGTGCCGTTCTTCTTCCACTACCGAGGCCCGGCGCTCGACGCGATCGTCGGTGCGGCGATGCCCGATCCGATGGTGGACATGTTCGTGAAAGACATCGAGGAGGGGATCGCCGGCACCGGCGTCCGTGCAGGTCTGCTCAAATGCGCGATCGACCGTCAGGGGCTGACTCACGGTGTCGAGCGGGTCATGCGGGCGGTCGCGAAGGCGCACCGGCGGACGGGTGTGCCGATCACCGTGCACACTCATCCCGGCACTGCCGCGGGTCTGCACGTCAAACGGGTGATGTGCGACGAGGAAGGTGTGCGGCCCGATCGGATCGTGCTCGCGCACAGCGGGGACAGCACCGACGTCGATCACCTCACCGACCTCGCCGAGGCCGGATTCGTCCTGGGGATGGACCGCTTCGGGATCAACATCGAGACCACGTTCGAGGCGCGCGCCGACACGCTGATCGAGATGTGCCGCCGGGGCTTCGCCGGACAGATGGTGCTGTCCCAGGATGCTGCCTGTTACATCGACTGGATCGACCCGAACCTGATGGCCGCCCTGCCGCAGTGGCATTACCTCCACATCGAGAGCGAAGTGCTGCCGTACATCCGCGAGCGCGGGGTCACCGAGGAGATGATCTCCGAGATGCTCGTGGACGTCCCGCGTCGGTACTTCGAGAATGTGGGGAGTGCTGGCCCGGCTCTAACTTGAACTTGAGGACAGGTTCAACTATACAGGCAGAACGATTTCGCTCCCTACCCTCAGGAGTCAGTAATGTCGCTGTTCGATATGTCCGATCGCGCCCAGAAGTACCGGTCGGATCTGCTGGAGTTCATGGATTCGCATGTGTATCCGGCGGAGTCGGTGTACGAGGAGCAGATGCGAGAGTCGGGAGATCCGCATTTTCAGCCGCCGATTCTCGAGGAGTTGAAGACGGAGGCGCGAAGTCGCGGCCTGTGGAATCTTTTCCACCCCCATCCGGAGTGGGGCCCAGGTCTGACCAATCTCGAGTACGCCCCGTTGGCGGAAATCATGGGGCGCAGCCATCTGGCGTCCGAGGCGTGTAACTGTAACGCGCCGGACACGGGGAACATGGAGGTACTCACGCTGTTCGGCAGCGACGAGCACAAGGAGAAGTATCTGAAGCCGTTGCTGGACGGAACGATGCGGTCGGCGTTCGCGATGACGGAGCCGGGAGTGGCGAGTTCGGATGCCACGAACATCGAGATGTCGATGGTGCGGGACGGCGACGAGTATGTGCTCAACGGACGTAAGTGGTTTGCGTCGAATGCGTTGCATCAGAACTGCAAGGTGCTGATCGTGATGGGGAAGACGGATCCGGAGGCAGCGCCCCACAGGCAGCAGTCGATGATGGTGGTGCCGATCGACGCGCCGGGGGTGACGATGATGCGCGGGTTGCCGGTCTTCGGGTACCAGGACCGGGAGGGTCACGCTGAGATCGATTTCACCGACGTGCGGGTGCCCGTGGCGGATGTGCTGAAGGGGGAGGGCGAGGGATTCGCCATTTCGCAGGCACGACTGGGCCCAGGGAGGATTCATCACTGCATGCGGGCGATCGGGATGGCGGAGCGGGCACTGGAGTTGCTGTGCACCCGGGCGCTGTCACGCACGACATTCGGACGGCCGGTCGCGGACCGCTCGAACATCCAGGACTGGATCGCAGAGGCACGGATCGAGATCGAGATGATTCGGTTGCTGACCCTGAAGGCGGCGTATCTGATGGATACGGTGGGGAACAAGCAGGCGCGCACGGAGATCGCGGCGATCAAGGTGGCAGCACCGAACATTGCGTTGAAGATCATCGATCGGGCGATTCAGGTCTACGGCGGCGCGGGAGTGACGGACGACTTCCCGTTGGCGATGATGTACGCCCACGTGCGGACGTTGCGGCTGGCCGACGGTCCCGACGAGGTTCACAAGATGTCGATTGCCCGGGCGGAACTCCGCAAATACCGGGATTCGGCGTCCGGGAGCAAGGCTGCGGTGAGCTGACATGGGAGGACTCGATCTCTCCGGCCGCACCGCTATCGTCACCGGTGCGTCCCGGGGAATCGGTCTTGCGGCGGCGCAGGCGATCGCCGCGGCCGGCGCCGACGTCGTGCTCACCTCGCGGTCGCAGGAATCGGCCGAGGCCGCCGCCGCGAAGGTCGGAGGCACCGCGATGGGGGTCGGCGCCCATGCAGTCGACGAAGAGGCGGCGAAGCGTTGCGTCGACCTGACGCTCGAGCGGTTCGGAAGCGTCGACATTCTCGTCAACAACGCGGGCACCAATCCCGCGTTCGGGCCGGTGATCGACCAGGACCATTCCCGATTCGCCAAGACCTTCGATGTGAACCTGTGGGCACCGGTCCTGTGGACCGGATTGACCGCCCGGGCGTGGATGGGCGAACACGGGGGCGCCGTTGTGAACACCGCCTCGATCGGCGGTATGGCGTTCGAGGCCGGAATCGGGTTGTACAACGCGTCCAAAGCAGCCCTGATTCACGTCACCAAGCAACTGGCACTGGAACTCTCGCCCAAGATCCGAGTCAACGCCGTGGCGCCGGGCGTGGTACGCACCAAACTGGCCGAAGCCCTGTGGAAGGAGCATGAGCAGGAGATCTCGGCCTCGACGGCACTTGCGCGCATCGGTGAACCCGAAGACATCGCGTCGGCCGTCGCTTTCCTGGTATCCGACGCCGCGAGCTGGATCACCGGCGAAGTCATGGTGGTCGACGGCGGGCAACTGCTCGGTGACGCCCAGCCGTTCAGGCAGGGGCTCGGATTCGGTGACCCCACGAGAACGGCGACCTGACGAGGGCTCGTGAAGCCCGGCACTCAGCCCTGGCGAACGGGATGCGGGTAGTCCTCGGAGCGGTCCTGGAAGGACAGGATCCGGCGGTTCTGTACCACTCCGTCACGGATTTCGATGGCACGCCGGATGCTCTGACTGCCGTCCCACGCTGCCGGCCCGTCGAGGACGGTGCGCAGGTGGGGGAGAAGAGCCTCGCTGATCTCCCACGTGGCGGAGTTCCACAGATGTGACGGGCTGTGGTCGACGCCGTAGTAGCGGACGTTCTCACCGACGAAGAAGATCGGATCGGCGAACGATGTAGGCCGCGCCCAGCTGAAGCCCATCCCTTCGTCGCAGGACACGTCGATGATCAGACTGCCGGGCAGAAGGGTGTCCAGATCGGAGTCCGCGAGGAAGGTCAACGGTGCTTCGGTGTCCTGGAGGACGCAGTTGACGATGACGTCGTGCCGCGTCAGGAAGGCCGCCAAGGGGACTCTCCCTTCCTCGGTGGTGACGTTACTTCGGCGCGGATCGGAATCGTCGTGGTCGAACTGCACGATTTCGGCGGAGTGGATCGGCGAACTCACAGCGGTGACTCCCCGCTGGGTCACGACGGTGACATCGTGGATCCCCAGTGCGTTGAGGGCAGTCACCGCCCCGCGGGCGGTGGCACCGAAGCCGAGGACGACCGCTCGGAGCCTGCGACCATAGTCGCCGGTCGATCCGGCGATGGCAAGGGCATGCAGCACGGAGCTGTAACCGGCGAGTTCGTTGTTCTTGTGGAAGACATGAAGCTGGAACGACCCCTCGGTGCTCCAGTGGTTCATGGCTTCGAACGCGATGAGGGTGAGGCGGCGGTCGATGGCTACCTGGGTGATATCCGTGCTCTGGACGCAGTGCGGCCAACCCCACAGGACCTGGCCGACACGAAGGTCCTCGAGGTCCTTCGCGAACGGTTTGGGGAGAAGTACGACATCGGTCTGCGCGATCAGTTCTTCGCGAGTGCGCAATCCCGCAACGGATCCCGCCAGCTGCGCGTCCGACACCCCGAACGGCTCGCCGTACCCATGTTCGAGGAAGATGCGGCCGCGCAGATCTGCATCGATTCGCCCGAAATGCAGCGGGTGGACAGGGAGCCGGCGCTCGTCGGGTTTGCTCGAATGCGCGATGATGCCGAGAGTGAGTGGCTGAGATCGATGTTGTGGCACGGGGGGTGTCCCTAGGTTGCTGATGAGTGGAAGCGGAGAACTGGTACCGCGAAGCCCTCGGCTACGAGGCAGCGAGCTCAGCGTTCGAAATCGGAGCGCACGGCATCGCCGCGCACCGCTGCAGTTTATCGAAGAATGCCCGAGGAGATCACTCGGGGAAAACTGGTAGCACCGGAAAGAAAACCTGCGCCCGGAAGGATCCAGCGCAGTTTCTCGTGGTGCCCCCGGCAGGATTCGAACCTGCGACCTCCCTGCAACCGTTGATGCCTATGACCAGTACTTTTGTTCTGGTCACCTGCAATAACTGCAAAGTACACTGTGACACAATGGGACGCAAGCGGACATGAAAATACCTCTGTATCGCAGATACATAGCACGAGATTGGGGCGGCCGGTGGCAGGCAGGCAGGGTAAGCGCGGCTGGGGTCATATTCGCAAGCTGCCCTCTGGCCGTTTCCAAGCGTCATACATTGGCCCCGATGCGCTCACTCGGTACAAAGCACCCACGACCTACAGCACGAAGATGGATGCCGAGGGCTGGCTCGCGGCGGAACGTCGCAAGATCGAACTCGACGTATGGACACCGCCAGCACCTGCGCGGATGCGTGAGAAGCCGAAGTTCCCCATACTGCGCGACTACTCCGAGCGTTGGCTCGAGGAGCGCACGTTGAAGCCCAGGACGAAGAGCGGCTACGCGGCAAACCTTCGACTACACATCAACCCGATTCTCGGAGACGTGGAGTTGCGCCACATCACGCCGCAGACGGTTCGATCCTGGTACGCCGGGCTAGGAGTCGAGCATCGCACCCGCAACGCGCATTGCTACAGCCTCCTGCACGCAATCTGCGAGACTGCGGTTGGGGATGGGCTGATGGTTCAGAATCCCTGCACAGTGCGCGGGGCGATGGCAGCCAAGCGAAAGCGGCAGCCGATCATCCTTGAGG
>NZ_JBAQEO010000026.1:0-17069 GCF_049286785.1 Rhodococcus sp. (in: high G+C Gram-positive bacteria)
GACTCGCCCGAGGCGAGGGCCGCCTATATCACCCGCATGTACCGCGGCTCGCCGGCGTGCTCGGCCGCGGCCGAGCACTGGGCCGAGGCCGTCGACATGCTGGCCGACCCGCCCGCGCTCGCGGACCGGTCCGAGTGGCCGGTCCTCTCCCCCGTGCAGGAGGCCGCCCTCCGGGACCGCATCACGTGCGGTACGGGCATGGCAGACCGCGTCCTCGCCCTCGACGACGGGGAGGTCGTCGACGAGGACCACATCTCCTACCTCACGGAGCCGTGGGGACAGATCCCGGCGGGCACTCCGGTGCTACGCCGCACGACGAGCCTCGCCGTTCTCTTCTGCTTCTTCGACGACGTGACGATCGCGCCCGAGAACCCCGATATCGTCCGGCCGGTCGTGAGCGTCGTCTCCTCCGCGGGCACCACGGCTGGCGGGGCGGAAGACGCCGAAATCGCCGCGGAGGGACATCTCGCTGTCCTGCCGCTCGGGTTCGGGATCGAGGAGATCGCGCTCGAAATTGCGAAAGCGCTCCTCGAGAAGCTCGCGTCGTTCGCGATCGAGTCGGTCATGGGAACCTCCGTACCGGATTACTTCGGGGAGGTGTACCGGGAAATCCGCTCGATCGTCTCGGAGGAGATCGACGCGCACATGATCCGCGAGCTCACGGACGAGTTCGCCGGTGCGCAGGACTGGAACAACCGGCACTATCTCCCGCTCAAGGAAGGTGGTGCGTCGGCCGATGAACTCGTGAAGGAGATGTCGGCGAAGGAGACCGAGTTCTACTTCGCCCTCGCGAAGCTCAAGGACGCGAAGGTTGCGCAGGTCGCCCTCGGCGAGTTCCTCATCGGGGCGAGCATGCACCTCGCATTCATTCAGGAACTCGTCAATGTTTCTGGCGCGCCGAACTGGAAGATCGAACTGTCGAAAAATGCGGTCGCGGACGCGGACCATGCGGAGGCGACGTGGAGGGCCGTCGTTCAGGCGAGGTCCGACCGCATCAAGGTCCAGCCCGACGGTGACTGCGTCCCCGTCAACGGGTACTCGAAGTGCACGTACTACTGGACGAGCTACGACGACGTCACCGACACGTGGGGTCGGAAGTTCGTCTACACGGCGATGGACAAGGACCAGGAGAAGGCCGCGAAGACGAAGGCGGAGAAAGACGCCGAACATCGCCGCGCGGCCGCGGTCGAGGACCTGCGCGTCAAGCTCGGCAAGCCGGAGGAAACGATCGCTGCCTGGCGCAACCTCGTGTGACCGTGCGGTCGGCGGAACCCGATCCTCATCCCGCTATCGAATGAGGCCGCACCCAACCGGGTGCGGTCCCGCAGACTCCCGACTTCGCGGCCGTCGCAGCGCTGAGGTCATGCCTGATCCCGCGGGGATTCGAGACTGTTGAGTTCGTCGAGCACCTGGTCGACGGCGGTGGTCGGGATGCGGACGTCCGGCCCCTCCGAGGCGCGGAGGCGGTGGCGCACATCCGCGAGCATGGCCAGTTCACGGTCCAGGTCTGCTGTGGTGCGCTCGCTCACGGAACCAATCTTGCCTTGACGGTGACTGGATCTGTGCGGCCCGGATGGCTTCGAGTCGCCCGTGCGCGGTGCGGCGCTCACAGCCGATGGCCAGCAGGTACTCGAACAGCTCGTCTAATCTTCATCCCCACCTGGGCCGTCCGTGACGTCGTGGGAGCGGCGGCGTGTCGACTTGGAATGGTCGTGGACGAATGGTTGCCTACACCTGTACGGGAAGTGGGTTGCCATGGCGCAGACACAGAAGGTGTCACTGCCGGACGGTGGTGTGACCTGGACTGTCCTCGATCGCGACTATGCAGTGGTCCAGCCTGTCGAGCAGTGGTTGGAGTGGCTGCGGGTCGCGTGCGCGTGCAGCCCCAACACGGTCAAGGCCTACTCGCGCGGGCTCGCATTGTGGTGGCACTACCTCGAGGAAACCGGTGTCAACTGGCGCGATCCGGGACTGACCGCGTTGAGCGGGTTCATCGGCTGGCTCAACAACGGGGACCTTCCCACCGCACACCGGCGCCCAGGCAAACCTGCGGCGTGCGGACCGCGCACGGTATCGCTGCGGCTGGCGGCGTTGGCCTCGTTCTACGAATGGTCCGAACGCCAATACGGCACCGTCACGCCGCGACTGGGGCGCACCCGGCGGGACCCCGCGTTCCAACCCTTTCTGGCGCACCTGCGGGACCGGCGGCACGACCAGCCCGCCGCGCTGGTTCCGCGGCGCCGCTGGCATACGGGGCCGACACCGGTGTTCCTGCCGGCGCAGGTGCAGCGGATCCTCGACGCCGCCGCGACGTTCGATTCCGCCGACCGGTCGTGGGCCGGGAATCTGCGCGACCGATTGCTGTTCGAGGTTCTCGCCGAGACCGGCCTTCGCCTGGGTGAAGTGTTGGGGGTGCGGCATGAGGACTGGGTGGTCGGGCGCGGCGCCACGCCCTATATCCGGGTCGTGCCCCGGGACGACAATCCCAACGGCGCCCGTGTGAAGAACATGCGGGGCCGCCGGGTGTTCGTCTCCGACCGGCTCGAGCGGTTGTACGGGGAGTTCCTCTACCAGGTCGGGGATCTCGCCGACCGGCACGGGTTGCCGCTGCGCGACACCGATCCGGTGCTGGTCAACACCGGGGGCGGCCGGTTGCTGTCGGCGATGACCCCGAGCGGGGTCTACCGGGTCGTCGAGCGCCTGCAAGGCCGCCTCGGTACCAGTGTTCCTCCCGGGTGGACGCCGCACTGGTTTCGGCACACTCACGCCACCGCACTCCTGCTCAACGGTGTTCCCGAACACGTGGTGATGCGTCGGCTCGGTCATGCCCAGGTGCAGACCACGCTCGACCTGTACGGGTGGGTGACCGAGGAGGCGGAGCTGCGCAGCGTGGCCGAATGGCGTGGTTACGCGCAGGGGTGGCGCCTGCCGAGTATGCCCGACAACCCGGCAGATCAGGGGGAGCGATGAAGTCTGCGGCGTTGCCGCTGCCGGCGCACAAGCCGACCGGGGTAACCCACGACGATCTGTGGGCGATCGTTCCCGAACAGGTCCGGCCGAGCGGGACCCTCGACATGCGGGTGTGGCCGTGGCACGAGGTGATTTATCACTCCGAGTTCTGGTCTCATCGGCATGTCGCCCTCGATGTTCCCGACCCGGTCCGTCACGAATTCGTGTGGTGGCTGTGGTCGCTGCACATCACCGGTGAGCGTGTCTCCCCGGGCGCGGTGTCGGTGTGGTTGCACCTGATCGGGCGGATCAACACCTCGCGTGCCCTGCGGGGCCTTCCGCCGGTGACCTCGTTCCTCGACCTGGACCTCGACACCTGGATGACCGAGGCCCGCTCGGCCTACACCGCCCGCTATCAACGCCTGCCCGGGGTGAGCTTCCGGAACAACTACGCCAATCCGCTCACGCGGATCCGTCGGGCGGTCGGTATCGCCTATCACGAACGAGCCTGGTGGCAGGCCGTCCTGTGGGATCCGGTGCACGACCCGCGGATCCCGAGACGCCGACACGAACCGCGCGGGCAGGCCACGGTCGACTGGTCGACCGTGGAACCGGACTGGTTACATGCGGGGGCGCAATGGTGGCTCGGGACACTCGTCAACGCCGACCGGATACGGTGGGGCAGCGTCGGCAGATACAGGACGTCGTTGTGCTCCCATTTCGGTCCCTTTCTGATCGAACGCGGTATCGACAGTCCAGTGCTGGTCGCCGACCCGGCAACGATGCTGCGCCCGTTCGCCAATGACTTTCTCGGTTGGCTACGCACACGGCGCGCTGCAAGCGGGCCCAACAAGGGCCAGCCGTTGAGCAACAAGACGATCGCCCTCACACAGACGGCGCTGAACTCGATGTACGCGTTCTTCGTCGAACACCGCGAGGAAGCCGCCTTCGTGCTGGGCGACCCGCGGTGGCGTGAGCTGACCGAACGCCACCTGATGCTGTGGCCGCATGGGGAAACGATCTCGGTCGGACGGTCGGCGAACGAGGAACCCGCATACCTCGACGACGAGGATCTGAGCCGAGTCGCCGCGCACCTGGACCTGATCGGGCTACCCACCTCCGAATCCCGCACCATCGTCGTCAACGGGCACGAGAAGGAGGTCTCCGGGCTCGGCGATCCGCAGGTCATGCGCGCATACCTGCTGCTCATGCTGACCGGTCGCCGCGTCAGCGAGATCCTGATGCTCGATCCGGAACCGCTGAGCTCCCTGCTGACCAAACCCACCGGCGAGCAAGCCGATCTCCAGAATCCCGAAACCGCGGAACGGTCATTTGAGGTCTTCGTCGCCCGACTGCGCTACCAACAAACAAAGATCGACGGGGCGCCGAACACGATCCCGGTCGAGCAGGCCGTGGTGAACATCATTCGCGAGCAACAGGACTGGGTCCGCGACACCATTGCGCCGACCTTGAGCCGCGGCGCCGAACCCAAGTACCTCTTCCTCGCCCGCAAGAGCAACCAGCGCGGCCAGCGCCCGCTCGGCGACATCCGCGGGCGCCTGACCGAACTCGCCACCCTGATCGAGCTCCGCGACAAACACGGCCGACCCGTCGATTTCCAACGCACCCACCGTCTTCGGCACACCAAGGCCACCCAGATGCTGAACGCCGGAACCCCGCTTCACGTCGTGCAACGGTATCTCGGTCATGTCTCACCGGAGATGACCCTCCGGTACGCCAAGACACTCGCGAGCACCCATGAGCGAGAATTTCTGCGTCTCGCCCTCATCGGCACCGACGGCCGTGACCACGAGGTCGACCAGCGCGCGCTGCTCGATGTCCTGCAACTCGACCAGCGCACCGACCGGATCCTGCCCAACGGCTACTGCCTGCTGCCGCGCCCGAAAACCTGCGAACGGGGCAACGCGTGCCTGACCTGCGGCGAGTTCGCAACCAACGCCACCTATCTGACCGAACTCACCGAGCAGCGAGACTCGACACTGCGGTTGATCGACACACGACGAGCGCAACACCGCGATCGCACGGGCCGGGAAATGACCGACGACAACATCTGGCTGACCGCCCGCAACAGCGAGATCGCGGCCTTGAACCTGATTATCGACACACTCAGCGGCGACCGCAGTTCCGACACAGTGCAGGGGGCCGGGATAGCGGGGCGGGACGCGATCCGCAGGGCAGCCGAACCACGGCCACCGGTCGATCTGCCCCTCGGCCCGACCAGGAAAGGATCCCGACCGTGACCCTCGACGCCGACCAACGCACCCAGCTGCTCCGCCGCTCCGCCGAGGCCCGCACCGCTGCCGCGACCGAGAGGGCGAACAACGCCATTGCTGAACTGAACAAACGCGGCGAACCCGTGAATTTCCGGAGAGTGGCGCGAAAAGGCCAGGTCAGCCTTGATTTCCTCTACCGCAACACGGAGTTGCGCGAAACCATCACCCGCCTCCGAAGCCGGCACCAGCCGGCATCGGCAGCCCCGGTCGAACCGGACCCCCAAAGCACCATCGTGCTCACCCTCACCCGCCAGCTCCGCGACGCCAAGGCCGAGATCACCCGCCTGCAGGCGGCACTCGCCGCCGCACACGGAGAGAATCTAGCACTCCGCAGAACCCAAAAATCTCCCGGATACCAACCCGCACAATAGTCACCACGCCCAGGACCTGACGCTCATGGATCGGCCGATCGGGACACCGTTCAGCGATCCTCGCCAGGCTAACCGTGACACTCTCTATCCGTGACACTCTCTATCATTGCCTGGGCGTTGATCAGTTGGCCTGCGACGAACCCGTGTGAGTGTCACGTTTCGCCGACCGCGACCGATTAGTGGGGTATGAGAGGAGACACGCGTAGAGCGATCTCACGCGTCACCGTGATGACGTGCATTGTCCTGGCTGCTGTGGGTTGCCAGTCGCCCAGCGAACGAACCGGCGACTTCGGTAGTGCCTCGGCTGCGGTGAGCAGCGTCCCCGCAGTCCAAGAAGGTTCAGGGAATGCAATCGATCCTGGTACCCCCGAGACTCCCGTCGATCCCGCGTGTATCGGGAACCCGGTCCCATGCCCCACCGGAATTCCTGATTCCTCGTCGAGTCCCCCGCTATCGCCGCCGATTCCCGGTGTGACCGCCAGCGGCGCGCACGTCGTCAGCGGCATGCACTTCGAGCGTCAGGACGGTTTCGACCGCATCATCTACGACTTTGGCGGCATATACACCCCGAGCTGGCGCGCGGAGTATGTAGCCGAGGCAACTCCACGAGGCCAGGAAACCTCGGCACCAGTCAACGGACAATCAATCTTGCAGATCTACTTCTTCGATACAGTCTTTATGGATCAGGGCGAGAACGGGAACGTCGGATACAGCGGACCGAATCCATTGTCGGACCCAGCGGCACATAGTGTGGCTGAGGTCCACCTGACGCCAAGCTACGAGGAAACGACCCAGTCGTTCATCGGACTTCGCACCGACCACCCTCAATACCAGGTCACCAGACTCACAGACCCCAGCAGAATCGCCGTCGATATCTACGGATAACGCGGTAAGAAACGCCTTTCTCACGACCGAGCTGGCGGAAGCCGACGAGACACTTTCAAATAGTTAAACGCACCCTGGATCAGGATTCACGGCATGCCCATTTTCGCGGGCCAGACTATCTATCGCCGCCTTCTGGCCGCATAGAAACTTTCGATCAATTCGCCACTGGCCATCCGACTCAAGCAGGAAAGGGACTTGGCTCGGTTTTTCGGTCTCCACGACCTTGCCGTCCGGAAAGGTGTATTTGATGGTTCTCGTGGCAAGCGCTCGACTCGGTCCGTCCTCCGCTACATCTGTCACATTATTGGTGACAACAATTTTTTGTCCGAAATCGTCTCTCGGATCAATGAGTTGGGGAACGGGTCCGTCTCCGGAAACGTTGTCCGCCTGGGCATCACGCGAGATCCGAGGATTGCTCACCGCATCCAGCTTCTCGGCTAGAACACTTGCCGAAGGAAGTTGTGGTGATTCACTGGGCGGTTGCGCATGAAACCACGCGGAGGCCGGCCGCGACGGCAATGGTCCGGGCACAGCAGCATCGGCGAGGTGTGCCAACCGGCCCCGGCGAGCCATCGCTGCACCACCTCAGGCAGGGAACTGTACGCCGCGACGGCGAGTTGACCGGTCAGGATCGGACCGTCGCCGCATGAGGTGCAGGCGATATCGAATACCGGCGTGGTTGGTGCGCAATGGCGACAACAGCGTTGGACGACGAGCGAGCCGATACGGTCCGGGGCGGCGCTGAGCCAGGTGATCTCAAGATCGGCCGACTGATGCACCGCCTCAGCCTGGGTCGCCGGTTCGTACCCACAGGAGGGGCACGCTCGACCCGTTCCGTTACTCGCCTCGGGAACGAAGGCAGCCGCGCGGTCATCGGACCGACTCCGCAACCGGGGGATGCGATTCGTTGCGCCGGCATCGAGAGGCGTTCCCACGGTCGTGACCATCCTCGTCACAGAGATCGCTGTTAGACCCTGACTTGGTGCGTTGTATATCGATCGTCCCGGCACTGTGGATAACTGGTCTTCGGGGAGTTGCTGTGCGGCTTGGGTGAGGGCGGTGGCTGCGGCGGCGAAGGATCGCCGGTAGGCCTGACTGAAGACGGCGCGGGCGTAATGGTCGACGGCGGTGCGCTCGGCGCCGAGGGTGGTGATGTTGGCGAGGTGGCGGGAGCGTTCGGATCCGTGGTGGCCGGCGAGGTGACCGGATTGTTCGAGGGTGGCTCCGACCATGGCCGGGTTGTGGGGTGTTCCGCCGCGGATCAGGCGGGTGATGAGGTGGAAGAACTCTTTGTGGATGGCGCATTCGAAGTCGGTGGTCTCGAGGATCTCGACGGCTCGTTTCGCGGCTTCGGCCGGCGCCCAGAGCAGGGCGCAAAGGAACAGTGCTTCGACGTCGTTGTGCAGGTCGTCGGCGTAGTCTTCGGGCTGAATCGGGTCGACACCGGCGAGATCGGGGGTGGTGACGACGGAGAGTGCGGCGGCCATGCCGGTTCGATCCTTTCTCGTGGTCATCGGGGTGTCAGGGCTGCGACCGGGGCTTGGCTGTAGCTGCGTACCCGAACAGCGTCCGTGGCGTGCGGGTCGCCCTCCAGCTTGATCACGGAGTACTCGATCCCCTCTTCGCGGGCCCGATATGTGGCATTGCATTGCATTGCATGCACGAGCTTTGCTGTACACCTGAATCGACATTTTCAATCCTCCCCTTATTCCTGCCACCTACCATTCTTATCATAGTCGAAGTGGCAGATATTTCTACATATACCAGCGAGTTTCTCGCACTGTTTCAAACCATTCTTTCGACGGTTTCCACTTCGTCTCCGAACACCGGCGAAATCCCCAATTAACAGCACATTCGACGAACGAATCGCAGTTTCGAGCCTTTATCAGATCACCACATTTCCACCCATAAAGAATTGAATCCCTCGCCGTGCAACGCCCCTCAGATCTAGGTCTCTATGCCGCTTTCGAATTGCCCGGGCAGAAGAATGAGAAACAGGGATTCGAACGCTTTCAGAATTGACGTTGAGAATGACTTGGACCACGCACTCGGCCTGGCAATCGCGGTGGAACAGCATGCCCAGTGTTCGGAAATCCTCCCAGTTCCGTCCGATGCGGCATATAGCTCTCCCACACCGGACGGTGGCCCAGCTATCCGCGGGTGCACACTCGACATTCCCAACGGCCACGCACCGTCTTGCAGGTCCGGCGTAGCTCGCACAGCCAACTTCTCCGGACTACGGGCCCAACATCACCCACTTGTCCGGGCTTTCATCCGGTGCCGGTTCTGGTTCCACAACCGTGGTGGCAACTCATGCAACGGCAGCCGCGCAGCCTTTGATGCCGATCACAGTTTTGATGTGCGCCGAACCGTTGCCGATCCCGGAGCGGGTCGTCACCATGGCATCGGTGTACTGGTCCGATGCCGACGACGTGCTGATCGCGGAGCGGCCCGGCCGATGCCCCGGTTGCCGTCACCCCGCGACCGCTGTCGGGGGACAGCGATGGGTGGAGCGATTCCTGCGTCTGAGTCCGCTGCCGGCCCGGTGCGCCGAAATCATGCTGATGGATCCGTGCACCGGGCTCATCGGGTTCTGCCAATGTCGGCACCACTTCCACGGGTCCTGACACGACGGTGCTCCGCCGTGTTCGCCGCAACCCGATCGCAACCCTGACCGCACCGCGGCGTCCCCGGAGAGGGTTCGGCGCGCACCGTCCCTGCCCCGCATCGTGGCGGTGCCGGCAGTCCCTGTCAGCGGTACCCTCAGCTGCTGGCGGGGCTCGCACCGGCGCCTACCGGTCCGCCGGACCTGCGTAGCTGCGGGATGGACTTTTGGAGGAGGGA
The DNA here is from genome assembly GCF_049286785.1 of Rhodococcus sp. (in: high G+C Gram-positive bacteria). Lineage (GTDB taxonomy): Bacteria > Actinomycetota > Actinomycetes > Mycobacteriales > Mycobacteriaceae > Rhodococcus_F. Next base: position 9,344 of record NZ_JBAQEO010000026.1, read on the forward strand.
ACGCCGTCATGCTGGCGTCAAGCACCATCGCACCCCAGCGCTCATCGGTATCCCGCGGCCGCCGCGGGTCCCGGGTGCGTCCGGTTCTCGGGTGCGGGGTACTGCGGGCGGCGGTGCGGTGGGCGCCGCCCGGCGTCTCCGCACTGGGCGTCGTCGCCTGCGTGCGGGAAGGATCCCTCTTCGGTGTCGTGTTCTACCTGCTTCTCGGCGCGCCGCACGCGCATCTGTTGCTCCTGATGCTGCGCAGGGTGGTGAGGTCGGTGCCCGACACCGCACCTCTGGTTGCCGGTGTGTCCGGGATCGAACTCGCCACGGTGATGGCCCCCACCACCACGTCCTCGGTGCCGTCACACGAGGTGCCGGTACCGGTGAGCCGAACCCTTCGTTGTGGGCCTGTGATCTCGTAGTCGTCTCCTCCCTCCCTGCGCCGATGCACGGCATCGGCAGCGGAGGGAGGGGCGCCTCCTGGCACCGGGAGGCGCCCGGGCCACCAGTAGCATCCTCTCGACGGGCACTGGTGGGTTCCGGGTGCCGGTCCCGCTGCGCGATGACCAGCTCCGCGGACTCATCGACCGCGCCGGTAGGCCCTCGGGCGCAGCTGATCGTGGCTCTGGTCGCCATCCACGCCCTCAATGTGCAAGAGCTCCGCGCCCTCAAGATCGATGCGCTCGACAACAGGGCCGGCACGCTCACCGTCACCCGCGCACGCAACCGAACGAACACCCTCTACCTTGACGACGTCACGCGTGTTGGTGGCCGACGACAAGGGTCCGCTGGCGATCGACATATCGATCCCCACCTGCAACCGGCGCTTCGCCCGGCTCGGGATTCCCCAGACCGAGCAGGCCCGCCGCGCCTACCGGGAACTGATCGTCACCACCCCGAGGCTCGGGGACAGCATCAGCGGCGTCATCGTCTGCGACGAGACGATCCGGCAACACACCGCCGACGGGGTGCCATTCCTGAGCGTGCTGCGCGAAGCCGGGATCGCCACGGGCATCAAGGTCGACCTCGGCGCGACACCGATGGCCCGTCACCCCGGAGAAGAGGTCACCGAAGGCCTGCGCGCTCGCCGAGGTCACCGAAGGCCTGCGCGCTCGCCTGGCCGAGTACCGCCGGATGGGTGCTCGCTTCGCGAATTGGCGGGCCGTGTTCACCATCGGTGCGGCCACCGCCAGCCGGGCCTGCATGCTGGCCAACGCGCACGCGCTGGCGCGGTACGCCGCGCTGTGCCAGGAAGCCGGCCTGGTGCCGGTCGTCGAACCGGAAGTGCTCATGGCCGGCGAGCACACCCTGTCGCGGTGCGGCCAGGTCACCGAAGACGTGCTTCGCGTCGTGTTCAGCCAACTCGAGGAGCAGGGAGTCATGCTGGAGGGCATGCTCCTCAAACCCAACATGATCCTTCCCGGACGTGATTGTCCGATCCAGGACCCGGTGCAGGCCCTGGCCGAGGCCACCCGGACGTGCCTGCGGCGGACCGTGCCGGCCGCGGTCGCCGGGATCGCGTTCCTGTCCGGCGGCCAGTCCGGCGACCTCGCCACGACCCGGCTGGCCGCCATCAACAACAGCACCGGCTCACCACTACCGTGGCCGGTGGCGTTCTCCTTCGGCCGCGCGATCCAGCAGCCCGCCTTGACGATCCGGGACGGCCAGGACGCGAATGTGGCCCGCGCCCGGCAGGCCCTCCAACGACGGGTCACGTCCAATCGGGATGCCCGCCGCGGCACCGACACCCTTCCACCGGGGCGGGTCGACGCGTGATGAGCACGGCGACGTCGAAACCTGACCCGAAGCGCGACTTGAAGACGCTACCGATGCCCGAGGTCGCGAAGCAGCTCGCGACCTCACCGGAGGGGCTGACCCAGGCCGAGGCGACCAAGCGGCTGACGACGTACGGCCCGAACGAGATCGCCGAGCACAAAGCCAATCCACTGTTGAAGTTCCTGTCCTACTTCTGGGGCCCGATCCCGTGGATGATCGAAGTGGCGGTCATCTTGTCCGGCGTGGTGGGGCACTGGCCGGACTTCTTCATCATCCTGGTGCTGTTGCTGGCCAACGCCGTGGTTGGTTACACCGAGGAACGCCAGGCCGGCAACGCCATCGACGCACTGAAAGCCAAGCTCGCCATCACCGCCCGCGTCAAACGTGACGGCGAATGGGTCACCCCACCTGCACGAGAGTTGGTGCCCGGTGACGTCATACGACTACGTCTGGGCGACATCGTCCCCGCCGACGCCCGGCTGCTCGACGGCGACGAGATCGAGGTCGATCAGTCCGCCCTCACCGGGGAGTCGCTACCGGCCACCCGCACACCCGGTGCCGCCGTATTCTCCGGCTCGATCGTCCGTCGCGGCGAGATCGGCGCGCTGGTCTTCGCCACCGGCACCGACACCTACTTCGGCAAGACCGCCGAACTGGTCCAGGACGCGCACACCGTCAGCCACTTCCAAAAAGCCGTCCTCAAGATCGGCAACTACCTCATCATCCTCGCGGCAGTGTTCGTCGCGGTGATCGTGCTCGTCTCGCTGCTTCGCGGCGACGCAGTGCTGACCACCGTGCAGTTCGCTCTTGTGCTGACCGTCGCGGCGATCCCGGTGGCGATGCCCACGGTGCTGTCGGTGACCATGGCGGTCGGCGCCCGGCTGCTCGCCAAGAAGAAGGCCATCGTCAGCCGGCTGGTCGCGATCGAGGAACTGGCCGGAGTGGATGTGCTGTGCGCGGACAAGACCGGCACCCTGACCGAGAACTCGCTCACCCTGGGCGACCCGTTCAGCGTCGACACCGTCACTGCCGCCGAGGTTGTCCTGGCCGGTGCGCTGGCCTCCCGCGCCGACAACGACGACCCCATCGACCTCGCCGTACTCGGCGGCCTCCGAGACAAGAACGCGTTGCAGCCCTACACGATCACGCACTTCGAGCCGTTCAACCCGGTCGACAAACGCACCGAAGCCACCGTCACCGGTGCCGACGGGACGACGTTCAAGGTCAGCAAGGGTGCCCCGCAGGTCATCCTCACTCTCGCCGGCGACAGCGCCGAGTTCACACCGGCCGTCGAGGCCGCCGTCAACGAGTTCGCCGCCCGCGGCTACCGGTCGCTGGGGGTGGCCCGCTCCGACGGCCAAAACCAGTGGAAGTTCCTGGGCGTGCTCCCGCTGTTCGACCCGCCCCGCGAGGACGCCAAGACCACGATCGCCACCGCCCGGGCGATGGGCGTGAGCGTGAAGATGGTCACCGGGGACGCGATCGCCATCGCCAAAGAGACCGCCCGCAAAGTCGGGCTCGGTACCGACATTCTCGACGCCGCCGGCCTCGGTGACGTAAAGAAGGAGGAGGGCCCGGCGAGGGTGCGGTCCATCGAGACCGCCGACGGGTTCGCCCAGGTCTTTCCCGAGCACAAGTTCCACATCGTCGATGTCCTGCAGAAGCACGGCCACATTGTCGGCATGACCGGTGACGGAGTCAACGACGCCCCCGCGCTGAAGAAGGCCGACTGCGGCATCGCCGTCTCCCATGCCACCGACGCCGCCCGCGCCGCTGCCGACATCGTGCTGCTGACCCCCGGGCTGGCGGTGATCATCGACGCGATCAAGGAGAGCCGCAAGATTTTCCAGCGGATGAACTCCTACGCGATTTACCGGATCGCCGAAACGCTACGCGTGCTGCTGTTCGTCACGGGGGCGATCCTCGTCTTCAACTTCTTCCCGGTCACCGCGATCATGATCGTGATGCTGGCGCTGCTCAACGACGGCGCGATCTTGTCCATCGCCTACGACAACGTCCACTACAAGATGCAGCCTGAAGCCTGGAACATGCGTCTGGTGCTGGGTATCGCCACCGTGCTCGGGGTCGTCGGGCCGATCGCCGCGTTCGGCCTGTTCTACCTCGGCGACCGAGTTTTCGGCCTGGGCCGCCCCCAGTTGCAGACCATGATGTATCTGATGCTGTCCGTGGCCGGGCACCTGACCATCTTCCTCGCCCGCACCCGCGGCCCGTTCTGGTCCATCCGCCCGGCCCGCATCCTGTGGATAGCTGTACTCGGCACCCAGATCATTGCCACTCTCATCGCCGTCTACGGGTTGTTCATGACACCACTGGGCTGGGGCTGGGCCGCGTTCGTCTGGGGATACGCCATCATCTGGGCCATGGCGAGTGACCGCATCAAACTCCTCGCCTACCGCATCCTCGACCCCGCCACGACCACCAACCTCGACGACGGCAGTCTGTCCGAGAGCACGCCATCACCCGAACACGACTCCACCCACCGCCCGTCTTCGACGACGATCGCCGCCCCTGCACCTGGTGCGCCGAACACGACCGATCCGCCCACCCAGCGGTGCACTGACCAACCCCTCCGGCCGACTGACGGTGTCCAAGCGCGCACCTCACGGAAGGACCCAGACTCATCATGACGATCACCACCATCGCTCTCTGCACCGATCGAGCAGAGCCAGCATGCGGCGGGCGCGGTCATGCCCATCCGCTGGCGCCCCGTGCCCGGCAGTGTCGAACACCGTTTCGTGCGCTCAGTCGAGCACGAATAGGCTGATCATCGTCCGGCACGGGGAGACCGACTGGACCCTGTCCGGCCGCTACACCGGTACCACCGACGTAGGTTCGACTGCGAACGGGCGTCGCCAAGCCGCCGAGTTGGCGTCGCTTCTGGAACGCGTGCTCCCTGCCGCCGTGCCACCGAGACCGCGGCGCTGGCTCTACCCGGGCGACTCGCCACGATCGACCCGGTGGTCGCCGAATACGACTACGGCGACTACGAAGGCCTGAGCACCGAGCAGATCCGTCTGATCGCGCCCGGGTGGATCATCTGGCGCGATGGCTGTCCCCACGGCGAGTCCACCGCCGACGTCGGGAGCCGGGCGGACGCCGTTCTGCACGCACACGCCGAGAACGGTGCGCGGCCGGTCGTCGTCGTCACCCCCGGGCACTTCTTCCCGTATCCTCGCCGCCCGGGCCCTGGGACTGGCAGCCGAGCAGGGCCGACTGTTCGCCAGCACCCCTGCCTCGGTGTCGGTGATCGAAGACCACCACGGCGAACGGTGCATCGGGCTGTGGAACCTGGACCCGGCACTGATCTCCCACCCCGGTGACCGCAGCGCCTCCACACATGTACCCCGCGACCAGGCACCGGCACCGGCCGCTGCCGAGGTGGCGGCGAGAGCGGTTAGATCGGTGGGATTACCTGCAGGGACGGCTGCATGCCTGTTCGATCTCGATGGTGTGCTGACCGAGACGGCGACGGTCCACGCAGCGGGACCTCGGACGGCACTCTGCCGCGACAGCCGGACCCTCCGGCCGGGCTGACCCCTCTTCGGCCGGAGGGTCCACCACACCCCAACCCGATCAAAGCGGTACGAGCAGTGCCGGATTCGACTCCCCCGGGAACGGGTCGTGACTTCGGTGGAGTAGCGGTGAGACGATCGGTTCATGCGATCCATGCGCAGACACCGGTGGCCGACGCAGCCACCACCGAACACCGGCGGGGTGCCCGTACACGGCCGGCGGGTACTCGCCGCGCACCCCGGTCTGACCTTGCAGCTCGACGACATCACCGTCTACCCGACCGGAATGCACCTGCGCCTTGCCTTGACTGCCACCCACCTCTGCGCCGAGCTCGCGCACCACGAAACTCGGCTGCTGACCAACCCTGACGACTTCTCCGGGAGCTGGTCGTACCTGTTCGTGCGGGTGCGCGTCGGGGATATCGAGGGTGAGGCGGACCCGTACCTACCGGCGACGAGGCCCCCCCGTACGGGTTCGGCAACGCAGTACCGCACCAGTCCGCAGTACTGGGTCGACAGCCTCGACTCAGAAATTGTCACGTTGACGGCCGGGTGGCCCCAGATCGGACTCGAACCGATCCAGGAGAGCATGCGGCTACAAGGGTCAGAAAGATGACGAGATGACCAGGAAAGTCGCCACGATTTGTGCGGCCCGGATGGCTTCGAGTAGCCGGCTTGCGGTGCGCCGCTCACGGCCGATGGCCAGCAGGTACTCGAACAGCTCGGGGAGTTCCTCGGCAGCCTGGGCCAGTCCGGTCGCGGCCTGGTGGTAGCCGCGCCGGTAGGCCCGGGCGATGACCGCTTTCGCGTAGCCGACCGTTCTGGCACTGCGGAAGGATCCCGGAGTTCACAGCAATTCAGCGAGCGACGCAATCAATCCATTTCGGCGCCCCGGCGTCCGGCGGACAAGAGTGGCTGACCGCCTAAGCCGCCGGCCTGACGGATTTGCGCGATCACCCGAGACCGAGGTGCCCCAGCACCGGGGGGTGATGCTGGGGCACGGATGTCCAGGTCGGGGGGTGACACTGGACATCGGGGTTCATCAGAACACAATCTGGGGGGATGTTCTGCGAACGTCATCGATCGTAGCGGCCCTTGGACTCGGTGCTGCGCCCGGCCTTCTGGTGCAGAGGACGCTACGTCGAAGCATGAGCCCGAGGACTCGCGGCAGCACCCTCTGATCCGGGCCCCAGGCCATGAGCGGATCTGGAACCTCACACAGGCGCCAGCGGCTTCATATGTAGACTCGACTACAGAATTGATGTAGTCTCATCTACATGAGTAGCGAAGCTGTCACCTACAAGGTCCAGCCCCGGTCCAGCCCTACTACGGCGAAGCAGACGACAGGCACTCGTGGACTATCCGCGAAGACGACACCGTGATCGCTGAGCTGTACGCGGACCTCGCCACCGGACAGATCATGAACGTATGGACCAAAGAAACCCGCCGCGGCGAGGGCCTGGCCCGCAAGGTTCACGAAGCAGCAGAGGCCACCGTGGAGCTTTTCCACTCCCCAGACGAGCACTGCACCCCACAAGGTTTCGCATTCAAGCAGGCCATGGGTGGCGTGACCATCGAAGACACTGACGCATACGACCCGGAGGCATGACATGCAGGTTTACACCGCTTGGCTCGGAGACACCGAACTCACCGACGAGCAGCGCGCCCAATTCCTCGCAGCGGCATCGGAGATCGAAGATCGATACCCGGACGCGGACGACGAGACCGACCGGGACATCGCCCTGTCCCTCGCGCTGCAGGTGATCCTCGACGAGGCTCCCACCGTGCAGGCCCTGGGCGCCGAACGCACCCGCGTGCGCACCGAAGCGCACCTTGCGGATGTGCGACTCTACGAGCGCGTCCGGTGGGCGCTGGCGGCCGGTGAGTCCGAGAACGGGCTCGCCAATCGGGCCGGGCTCGACCGCATGACCGTCCGCAAACTCGCCGGGAAACGCTGACCAGATGGTCCCGCGTTCGGAGCGTGGCATCACCAAACCCGGCGAACCGAAACGTCGTCCCGCCGCCGGCCTGGTGTGCGGGAAGGAGGCCGGCCCCGACTGGTGCGAAGCCACGGTGTTCGCCCGAGGTTTGTGTCGACCCCACTACCGGCGCGCCGCCAGGAGGCTGCCAATCGACCCGGACGACGGGAAACAGGTGGGGGTCACCGTGTCCGGCCACGGACTGTGGGGGGCGCTTACGGAAGAACAGGGGCGGCTGCTGTGCCATGAGTGCGGGCGCTGGTATACCGCCCTGGGCGTGCATGTGGCGATGACACACGAGATGGATGCACGGCAGTACCGGCTGACGCACGGGCTGCTGATGAATCGCGGGCTCGTGGCCGGGACACTGCATGACCGGCTCTCCCGAGCCTCGAGACCGTCCACGATCGCCGCTCACTCACTGCTGCAAGCGGCGCTCGAAATGGCCGACCC
>NZ_JBAQEO010000027.1:0-6462 GCF_049286785.1 Rhodococcus sp. (in: high G+C Gram-positive bacteria)
GTCCAGATCTCGTCCAGCACCGACTGTGTGATTGAGCCCAGTCCCCCGACGGCCTGTGACTCAGGTCATACTAACTAGAACGTGTTCTCCTGTCAAAGATGACCGCCGGTTGGTTCGAATCGTGCCACACCCGGACGCCACCCAACGGTCGATTCAGGCAAATAAAGCCGACAATGTCGACGTCGCTCTCATTGCCGATTCAACCACGAAACACGTCGAACTCCGCCACGGAAATTCTCTTATCATCCTGTGAGAGAACACAATCAACAAATGATCGAGTCCTCGAACCGGTGGGAGCGGGTCCGATCCGACCGCTTACCTCGTTCTCGTCGCGGCCCCGGCACGGGTAGCACACACACGTCACCCCATAGGCTGCCGGAGCATCCCCCCACGTACGACGACCACCGAAAACTAGAACACGATACAGTTTCTGCACACGGGAGTACCGACCCCGAATCGACCGTGTCGTCCGTTCGGCTGGCATCGCCCATTATGGCGCACTACCTGCGCGAACAAGCGCAGACGCACAATTCGTGTCGCACAGACAGGCAGAGCCCGTTTCGGAAGGAGGCGAACTGTCAGCCGAGCTCACGCAGCGCGGCGGAGGCGGAGAACATGACCGAAGGATCGCGGCCCTCGAAGTATCCGCCCAGTTCGTACGCCAGGGCCTCCGGCGTCCATTGCCCCGCGTCGGCGTCGAAACGCTGTTCGACCACCGGGGCGGCCATGAGAGCCACCATCGGTCCGTACACCACGAAGACCTGACCGTTGACCGAATCCGCGGCGGGTGAGGCCAGGTAGGAGACCAACGCGGCGACGTGTTCGGGCGACAGGGGATCGATCCCCTCCACCGGTGCTTCACCGAAGACGTTCTCGGTCATCGACGTGCGCGCCCTGGGGCAGATCGCGTTGGCCCGCACTCCGTACCGCGACAGGCCGCGGGCGGCCGACAGGGTGAGAGCGGTGATGCCGGCCTTCGCGGCGCCGTAGTTGGCCTGGCCTTCCGGTCCGAGCAATCCGGCCTCGGAGGACGTGTTGATGATGCGACCGTAGACCGGGGCGCCGGCTTCCTTGGACTTGGCGCGCCAATATGTGGCGGCATTCCGGCACAACAGGAAGTGGCCGCGCAGGTGCACCTTCAAAACCAGGTCCCAGTCCTCGTCGGACATGTTGAACAGCATGCGGTCCCGCGTGATGCCGGCGTTGTTCACGAGGATGTCCAGTCCGCCCAACCGGCCCTGCGAGGCCTCCATGAGCGCATCGGCGGTGGAACGCTCACCGACGTCTCCGGCAACGAACTCCACCTTGACACCCAGACCTCGAATCTCTTCGAGAGTCTCCTCGACGGCGTCGTTCGCCGCCAGATCGTTCACGATCAGGCTCGCCCCCGCCCGTGCCAGGCCGATCGCCTCGAACTTCCCCAGACCGGAACCCGCCCCGGTCACGACAGCAACCTTGCCGTCCAAGTTCACATCACGGTCAGCCACAGCATTCATGAACGCGTTCTCCTGGTCTCCGTTCGTCGCCGCAGGTCCATCAGCACGATCCGCGACAGGACGAGGTCACTGTAGAACGTGTTCTCGTTCTGGGCAACAGTTGTCAGGGATGCTCGCTGAGCGCTGCCCTCGGGCATTGATCGATGGCGGTGCGCACATCAGCCTCACGGCCGGGAGGAACGACCGCACTGGTGATGTGGAGTTGATCGTCGTCATCGAGCTCGAAAATGTCAGGTGCGATCCCCACGCACACACCGTTGGCCTCGCAACGGTCGAAATCGACTCTGACCTCCATGGAACCTCGCCTCTCGTCGGTATCTCACGCCCGGCACCCCGACGCGGAACTCGTCGGGAAAAAATTCCACCGGGCGGGGCACACGCCGTCCCGAGATAGACACTAGAACCTGTTCCAGTCCTGTGCAATGATTCGTTTCACGGCTGCGAGCCGCTCCCGGATACCTGTCCGGGCTGCCGGAGCCGACTCCGACACGCACCACAGACGCCGGAACCTGTGACAGTTCGCCTGTGGTCCGGTTCGCGGAACCGGCGGCGGGACCGAGCAACCGGACTGGAGAGGTATCGATGCACATCACCTACACGCCGCAGCAGCACGAGCTGCGGGAAGAGCTGCGCGCATACTTTGCGAAGCTCATGACACCCGAGCGCAGGCAGGCGCTGGCCGCCACCACCGGTGAGTACGGCGAGGGCACTGTGTACCGCGACGTCGTCGCCCAGATGGGCAGAGACGGCTGGCTGACTCTGGGGTGGCCCAGGGAGTACGGCGGCCAGGCGCGGTCGGCGATGGAACAATTGATCTTCACCGACGAGGCCGCTATTGCCGGCGCGCCCGTTCCCTTCCTCACGATCAACTCCGTGGCACCCACGATCATGCATTTCGGCACCCCCGAGCAGAAGTCCTTCTTCCTGCCGAAGATTTCCGCCGGCGAACTGCATTTCTCCATCGGCTACTCCGAGCCGGAAGCCGGCACGGACCTTGCGAGTCTGCGGACCACAGCGGTCAAGGACGGCGACGATTACGTCATCAACGGGCAGAAGATGTGGACGAGCCTGATCGCCTACGCCGACTACGTGTGGCTGGCGTGCCGGACCGATCCCGACGCGAAGAAACACAAGGGCATCAGCATGCTGATCGTCCCGACCACCGCCGAGGGTTTCTCGTACACACCCGTCCACACGATGGCCGGGCCGGACACCAGCGCCACCTATTACCAGGACGTCCGGGTTCCGTCATCCGCTCTCGTCGGGCCCGAGAACGGCGGGTGGGCGCTGATCACCAACCAGCTCAACCACGAACGGGTCGCGCTGACCTCGGCCGGGCCGATCCTCACCGCCCAGCGGGAGGTGCGTGAATGGGCGCAGAACACGAAGCTGCCCGACGGTCGTCGCGTCATCGACCAGGAGTGGGTGCAGGTCAACCTGGCCCGGGTTCACGCCAAGGCCGAATACCTGAAGTTGATGAACTGGGAGATCGCCTCTTCCACGGAAGCGGCGCCGGGCCCGGAAGCGGCATCGGCCAACAAGGTGTACGGCACCGAGTTCGCGACCGAGGCGTACCGGTTGCTGATGGAGATCCTCGGCCCCTCGGCCACCCTGCGCCAGAATTCACCCGGCGTCCTGCTGCGCGGCCGAATCGAGAGGATGCACCGCTCGTCCCTCATCCTCACCTTCGGCGGCGGCACCAACGAGGTGCAGCGCGACATCATCGGCATGACGGCTCTCGGCCTGCCCCCCGCGAAGCGTTAGGACTACGAACATGGACTTCTCTCCGACCGAGGCACAACACGACCTGGCTGATCTCACGCGTGGGATCGTGTCGAACCTTGTCACCAACGAACGCCTGCGCGAACTGGACGCCACGGAAGACCGGATAGATCGGCGACTCTGGTCGGCGCTCGCCTCGTCCGACGTGCTGAGTGCCGCCCTGCCCGAATCGGCGGGCGGTGCCGGATTCGGCGTCCTCGAGCAGTGCAGCATTCTCATCGAACTGGGCCGTGCGGTGGCGCCGGTCCCCTACCTCTCCTCGATCGTCATGGCGGCCGGCGCCGTCGCGGAGTTCGGGAACGCGGAGCAGCGTGCCGAGTGGGCGTTTCCGGCCGCGACGGGCGGCAGGATGCTCACCGTTGCCCTCGACGAGGAGCTGAACGACGATCCCGGCGCCCCGGTCACCTCTGCCCGGCCGGGCCCGGACGGCTGGACATTGGACGGCACCAAGATCGTCGTCGACGCCGCCCCGTCGGCAGATCTCTTCCTCGTTCCGGCGGCCACACCCGACGGCGTTGCGGTCTTCCTCGTTCGGCCGGACGATCCGGGCGTCGCCGTCACCCGGCAGCAGACCGTCGACTTCGCCAGCACCGGTGAGGTGCAATTGCATGGAGTCGTGTTGCCGGAGGACCGCATCCTCGGCTCCGCCGATCAGGGCGCCGAGATCGTGCACTGGCTCGTCGAACGTGGATCCCTCGGTGCTTGCGCGTACCAGTACGGCGTTCTCGACGAGGCGCTGATCCGCACCGCCGCCTACGCCCGCGAGCGCGTGCAGTTCGGCCGGCCGATCGGCAGCTTCCAGGCTGTGGCCCAGCGGCTCGCGGACGGTTACATCGACGTCAAAGGCGTTCGGCTCACTCTCTGGCAGGCGGCGTGGCGGCTGAGCGAAGGACTGCCGGCCGAGGGCGACGTGCAGACCGCGAAATTCTGGGCCTCCGACGCGGGGCACCGGGTGGCGCACACGCTGGTCCACATCCACGGCGGGGTCGGGCTCGACGAAGACCACCCCGTACACCGGTACTTCCTCGCCGCGAAGGCCCTCGAGTTCCGGTTCGGCTCGGCCACCCGTCAGCTTCGGCTCCTCGGCAGCGAACTCGCTATCGTTCCGGCATGACCACACCACCTGTGAACACGGTGTCCGACCTGCTCCTGCGTCTCGCTGATATCGAGGGGCAGGGGCTGTATTTCGAGGACACCTACCTGTCGTGGTCCGAGCACGTCGCGGCGAGCCGGCGCCGCGCTGCGGTACTGGATCAGATCCTCGACGCCGGCCGGCCCCGCCATTTCGGTGTGCTGATGGACAACGTCCCCGAATTCTCGCTCCTCGCCGGGGCTGCAGCGCTGTCGGGTGCTGTGCTGGTTGGGCTCAACACCACCCGCCGCGGCGAGGCACTGGCCCGTGATGTGGCCTTGGCCGACTGCCAGATCATCTTCACCGAGAACGGTCGGGCCGGGCTGCTCGAGGGCCTCGACCTCGCGGTGCCGGTGATCAACGTGGATTCCCCCCACTGGCAGGAACTGCTGGCACGGCCGCGGGTCGAATTCCGTCCGCGGACAGCCGAACCCGACGACCTTTTCATGCTCATCTTCACGTCGGGCACCAGCGGTGACCCCAAGGCGGTGCGGTGCACGCACGCCAAGATCGCGGGTCCCGGCGTGATGCTCGCCCAGCGCTTCGAGATCTCACCGAACGACGTCGTGTACATGTCGATGCCGATGTTCCATTCCAACGCGATGATGGCGTCCTGGTCCGTGGCGCTCGCAGGCGGCAGCTCCATTGCGTTGCGACGCAAGTTCTCCGCATCGCAATTCCTCTCCGACGTGCGCAGATTCGGCGTCACCTACGCCAACTACGTGGGCAAGCCGCTGTCGTATGTGCTGGCCACGCCCGAGCGTCCCGACGACGCCGACAACACGCTGCGCGTCATGTACGGCAACGAGGGTTCGGCGCCCGCCGTCGCGGAGTTCGGACGTCGATTCGGAACGATGGTGGTCGACGGATTCGGCTCCACCGAGGGCGGAGTTGCCATTTCGGCCACACCGGGTGCGCCGCCGGGGGCACTCGGCAAGCTTCCCGACGGCATCGCAATCCTCAACCAAGAAACCGGGAAGCCCTGTCCAACAGCTGAATTCGATGAAGCCGGGCGACTGGTCAACGCCGAGGCCGCGACGGGCGAACTCGTGAACACGGCCGGGTCCGGAGCGTTCTCCGGCTACTACAACAATCCCGAGGCCGATGCCGAGCGAATCCGCGACGGCAAATACTGGAGCGGCGACCTCGCGTACCGGGACCGCGACGGGTTCGTCTACTTCGCCGGACGCAGCTCGGGTTGGTTACGTGTCGACGGCGAAAACCTCGGGTCGGCACCCATCGAGCGGATTCTGCTGCGGTACGACGGCTTCGCGCAGGTTTCGGTGTACGCGGTACCGGACAGCGACGTCGGCGATCGGGTCATGGCGGCCGTCGTACCCACGCGCGACTTCGACCCCGACGAGTTCGCACGCTTCCTGGACGAGCAGCCCGACCTCGGGCCGAAGCAGCGGCCGTCGCTGATTCGGGTGTGCGCTCAGCTTCCGAGGACCGCCACGTTCAAGGTGCTCACCCGCACGCTCAGTGCCGAGCGGTGGACCTGCAATGACCCGGTCTGGGTACGAGGGCGCGGCGAGTGCGAGTTCCGATTGTTGACAACGGAACTCGCACGCACCTTCGAACCAGCTCAGGACCCGGGAATCCTCACAACCGGGTGAGGCGCAGCCGCCAGGCCTCGGGGCCTCGCTGCTCGTAGTCCACGCCGAGCTTGCCGGCGGCGCGTTCGGTGAGCTGCCGCAGCAGCGGGACCGGGTCGTGATGGGCGATCAGCACGAGTGACGATCCCGGTGCAACGGAGTCGAACGCTCCGAAGACCGTCGCATGCCGGATAGCGTGCGGCACTTCCCGGACATCGAGCACCGGCGCATCGGTTCGGTCTTCCTCACCGCACGTACACGTGTGACCGCCACACCCCGTCTCTTCGGGTGCCGAGTCGTGCTCGTGATCGTGACCGCCCGCCCCGAGCAACTCGTGCATGCCGAGCGTGATACCGGCCAGCGACACCGCGGGATCGCCGGCGACGACAGGCAGGATCTGCTCGTTCTCCTTCACCAGATGCGATTCGAACAGCACCCGGAGCGCGTGTCCGGCAGC
>NZ_JBAQEO010000028.1:0-2166 GCF_049286785.1 Rhodococcus sp. (in: high G+C Gram-positive bacteria)
GACCGGCCCCGCCTGCGCGGCGGGAGAGACGAGGAGATAGCCGCCCGGAGCGTAGATGTCGGGCACAACCCCGCGGTGATCCTGCACCTGGCGGACGACCTCGACGTCGGGCGGGTCCCAGTCCTCCTGCACCGACTTGGCGTTCGAATGGATGATCACCTGCGATGGCTCGAATGCGATCGACGCCTCCACCGGAGTTCGACAGTTCGGGCGTGATTTCGGGTGTTGCGAGGGGTGAATGTGCTGGTCAGCGGGTTGTGGTCGAGCGAACGGGTTCGGTTGCCTAGGTAAGTCATTCCGGCAGGGTCCGCGTGTTGGCGTGGGTGTTCGTGGTAGTGGTTAGGCATGTATCTGCGGACGATCACGTCGCGGCCCCGCAAGGACGGGTCGCGGGTGCGGTACTTGCAGCTGGCTCACAACGAGTGGGATCCCGAAGCTGGCCAGTCGAAGGCGAAGGTGATCCACAGCTTCGGGCGGGAGGACCAGGTCGATCGTGACGCGCTGGCCCGGCTGGTGCGGTCGATCTCCCGGATGCTGGAGCCCGAACAGCAACTGACTGCCCAGGCCGGCGGTGAGCTGTCCTTCGTGGGTTCGGCGCCGCTGGGCGGGGCGTGGGTCTTGGACGGTCTGTGGCGCCAGCTCGGCGTCGACGCGACGCTGCGGGGCTTGCTGGCCGACCGGCGTATCGATGAGCGGGCCGAGCGCCTGGTGCTGGCCATGGTCGCCAACCGTGCCTTGGCGGCATCGTCGAAGCGGGCGTGCGCGGGCTGGGTCGATGCCGACGTTCACATCCCCGGTCTCGGCGAGGTGGGCGATGACCCTCAGCCGCTGTATCGGGCCATGGACTGGTTGTTGGAGGTGGAGGCCGAGCTGGCCGAGGCCGTCTACTGGGCGACCGCGGACCTGTTGAACCTCGAGGTCGACCTGTTGTTCTTCGACACCACCTCCACCTACTTCGAAACCGAGCAGGCTGATGAACCTGCGGATGGGGCCACGGTCGGGTTCCGCACGTGGGGCCGCTCCAAGGACCACCGCGCCGATCTGCCCCAGATCGTGATCGGGATGGCCGTCACCCGGGGAGGGATCCCGGTGCGGGTGTGGTGCTGGCCGGGCAACACCAACGACTCGGCCCTGATCCGCCAGGTCAAAGATGACCTGCGGGCCTGGAAGCTGACCCGGGTGGTGTGGGTCGGTGACCGCGGGTTCACCTCGGCGGAGAACCGCCGCTACCTGCAACGGGCCGGCGGCCACTACATCCTCGGTGAGAAGCTGCGTGGCGGCACCCCCGAAGCCGACGCCGCCCTGGCCCGCCAGGGCCGCTACCACACCGTCGCCGGCAACTTGGGGGTCAAAGAAGTGGTGATCGACGACGCCACCATGCGGGACCGGTTCGTGATCTGCCGCAACCCCGAAGCCGCCGAACGAGACCGCATCGTCCGCGACCAGCTCATCGAGACGCTGACCGAACGCATCACCGGCAGCGACGCCCTCGCCGACCAGAAACGCACCGCGCTGGCGGCCGGTCTGCCGGCGGGGTTGCGGCGGTTCTTGCGCACCACCCCGGCCGGCAAGCTCCGCATCGACCGGGCCGCCGTGGCCACCGAGGAACGCCTCGACGGCAAGTTCCTGCTACGCACCTCCGACCCGAGCCTGTCCGCCGAAGACGTCGCGCTCGGCTACAAGCAGCTCCTCGAAGTCGAACGCGGCTGGCGCGACATGAAGTCCACCCTGGACCTGCGCCCCGTCTACCACCGCCTCGAGGACCGCATCCGCGCCCACGTCCTGCTGTGCTGGCTCGCCCTGTTGCTGATCCGCATCACCGAAACCCGCACCGGCGACACCTGGGCCAACACCCGCCGCGAGCTCCAACGCCTCCACCTGGGCACCTTCGTCGGACCGGCCGGCACCATCCGGCAACGCACCCAGACCACCCACGCCCAGCGCAGGATCCTCGCCGCCCTCGACATCGACGAACCCCCCGAGTTCTTCGACATCACCCCCAGCGCCTAGGCACTACACCTCCCCGCAGCGACCAGCACGAACATGCTGGTCAACACCCATTTTTCTCCCTAGACGCGCGAACGAACTGTCGAACCCCGGCCTACGCGCGCCCCCAAAAAGCCCCGTGGCGCCCGTCCCCTACCGCCGGCTGTGGGACTGGGATCG
>NZ_JBAQEO010000029.1:0-5844 GCF_049286785.1 Rhodococcus sp. (in: high G+C Gram-positive bacteria)
AGTCCTGTCACCGGACGCAGTACGACTAGCCCTTCTGCGCCGTACCCAGGAACTCTGCGAGGACAACGCGAACAGCAGACCCAAAGAGCGACATGGCATCCCAACGAGTGTCAGGACCCAATGACCGGAGCAGCACGCTACTGATCTGAAGGACACTTTCGAAGTTCGAGAGAAGCCTGCCTGACCTGTCCCATGTTCATCACGACGTCAGAGTTTCTGCCTCAGCATCACGAGCACCGCCAGCAGGTTCAGCAGATCATCACCGCCGCCGAGGACGGCGGCCGGCAACGACTGGCCGAACCCTGCGAGAACTCGATAACAGCAGCACCCCAATTACATTCGCGACAGTCGCGCAATGCGCCGAGGTCTCCCGATCATGGCTCTGCACCCAGCCCGACATCAAGGCCGACATCAAGGCCGCGATACAGCGCCAGCGCACCCTCGGCAGCCCGACAGCCAGCCCGACACCCACCCGCCAACGAATGACCGAATCGTCACTGCTGCAACGACTGGAAATCGCCAACACTCGAAACCGGGAATAGAGCCGCGACGTCGTAGAGCCATTCGCAGTTCCGCCTAGGTTCTGTACGGACGTCGACTGTCACGGCGCAATCCCCAGCCGGCTCGCGTGTCTTTGGGCGCTGCGCGCAATCATTGAACAGGGCATTAGTCGGGCACACCGAGACGACTGTGACATGCACCACCCATGATTGATGGCAGTCACCGCAGGATCACGAAAGGGGCAGCGTCATGATTACTCACGACCGCCGCGTTTTGGGAACGGGCCCGTGCGTTCTTCGCGGCCCACCATATCGAGGCGCGAGCGGTGTTGACCGACAACGGATCCTACTATCGCTCACACTGCTTCGCAGCGGCGCTCGGTCCGGACAAGCACCGCTACGCCCGCCCCTATCGTCCGCGGACCAACGGGAATGTGGAGCGATTCAACCGGACGTTGGCTGCCGCGTGGGCGTACGCCGAGACGTATCTGTCCGACGAGGCCCGCTCGGCGACCTACCAGGAGTAGCTCCATCACTACAATCACCACCGACCACACACCGGAATCGGCGGCAAGTCGCCTATCGAACGCGTCGACGTTCACAACGTCCCCAGGAATCACAACTAGGCGCTACGTCACCTCCCGTACGGGCATGACGCGGCCGGCGTGATCAGCTCCAGCTATGGCGCATACCGCCGGAGTGCGACGAGAATCGACTACATACCCGCGGACGCACTCGTCCCATCTTCGACCGAGCGGAGTTGTTCACCGTGTCTCATTCATCCGACGCCACTCCCGAGCCGTCCGTCACCCCCGGCTCCGCCGCAGGTAGGGGCGCTGTCGATGCGGCCCTCGCCGACCTCGCCGAGGGTGAGAAGACCTGGGCGGGCCTGTCGCTGGCCGCCCGTCGTCGACTGCTCGACAGGATTCACGACCTCGCCGCGCAGCACGCCGCCGACTGGGTCGACGCGGCCGTCGCGATCAAGGGTCTGGATCCGAAGTCGCCGCTGGTCGGCGAGGAATGGATGTCGGGTCCGTATCCCGTCGCCACCGCAACAGCCGCCCTGTCCGCGAGCCTGGCGAAACTCGAGTCCGGCCGCAGTCCGCTGGACGGCGCCACCTTCGGCACCGCGCCCGGCAACCGAACAACGGTCAAGGTTCTGCCACTGAACATCTTCGACATACTCCTTCTCAGCGGGTTCAGCGCCGAGGTGTGGCTGCAGCCGGGGGTCGATCGTGCGACGGCACAGCGCGAGGCCGGACTCGCACAGCGCGACCCGTCGCGGACACAGGGCATCGGGGTGGTCCTCGGCGCCGGCAACATCACTTCGATCGCCCCACTCGACACGCTGTACGAACTGATCGCGCACAACCGTGTCGTCGCACTCAAGCTCAACCCCATCACCAACCCGCTACTGCCCGTCCTGACGCGCGTCCTCGAACCTCTGATCTCGATCGGCGCGGTCCGCCTGCTCACCGGGGGCGCGGAGGTCGGAACGTATCTGGTGCATCACCCTCAGGTGGACCACGTGCACATGACGGGAAGCGCTCTCACACACGACGCGATCGTGTTCGGCACCGGGGAGGAAGGGGCGCGCCGCAAGGCGTCGAACCAGCCCCTCCTCGACAAGCCCATCTCGAGCGAACTCGGCGGCGTGTCCCCGACCATCGTGCTACCCGGCGAGTGGAGTCGTGCCGACATTCTCTTCCAGGCCGAACACGTTGCCACGCAACGCCTTCACAACGGCGGTTACAACTGCGTAGCGGCGCAGGCAGTGGTGGTGTCGTCGGAGTGGAAGCAACACGACGAATTCGTGGAGGCACTGCGGGACGCCTTCGATCGGGCACCCGATCGCGCCGCATATTACCCGGGTAGCGACGACCGCGTCGCCCGCGCCACGGCGTCGTTCCCGAACGCGAAGCGCCTGGGCAAGAACGGCGGCCGGGTGCTCATCACCGGCGTGAAACCGGACGAATACGAACCGATTCTCCAGACGGAGTACTTCGCCCCGGTGCTGGGTGTGGTGGACCTTCCGTACAGCGGAGCCGAGTTTGCTCGGCGCGCAGCCGAACTCGTGAACAGCGAGTTCCTCGGCACCCTCGGTGTCAACATCATCGCGCACCCGCAAACTATCCGCTCGATGGGCAAGGAGTTCGACTCGCACCTCGAAAGCCTGCACTACGGAACCATCGCCGTGAACGCCTGGACCGGAGTCGGATACCTCACCGCTACCGCAACCTGGGGAGCATTCCCCGGGCACACGCGCAACGACGTCCAGAGCGGAATCGGAGTGGTGCACAACGCCATGCTGATCGACCACCCTGAACGCACCATCGTCCGCGGACCGTTCCGGCCGTCGCCACGCTCCGTGTTGAAGCGCGAGCTGTCGATTTCCCCGAAGCCCCCGTGGTTCGTGAACAACCGCACTGCAGCCACGACGGGTCGGCTGCTCACCGCGTTTGCCGGCGCACCGTCCTGGAAGCGGCTGCCGGCAATCTTCGTGTCCGCGTTGCGCGGATGATGACTACCGGGACGCTGCATCACGTCAGCGGTGAGCGGACCATCGGTCCGGGCGGCACTCGAGGTGGACACGATCCCAGTGACCGAGGTCGGCCGCTGCCGCGTAGGTGGTGTGCAGGAACTGCAGCAGTTCCGCGTCGGGATCCTCGGCGGTACGCACCGCCTCGTACGGCAGCAGGAACTCGCCCAGATCGGGCGAGTAGTGGGCGGCGTCGGGCTGCACAGGGTACTCGGCGAAACCCTCCGGCTCGGGATAGGCATATGCATAGAAGGCGCCTTCGTCCGCGCCGCCGGGCCAGAACCCACAGCTGCTGAGTTCGTGCGAGTACGCCTCGACCATTACCCAGTCACCGCAGTTCGGTGCCCCTCCCGGGTGAGTCGGTGCGGTGTGCCCGGAGAAGCGGGTGCACGCCAGATCCATCGCACCCCAGAAGAAATGCACCGGGCTGACCTTGCCCAGGAAGTGGGACCGGAACTCGTGCAGGACCCGGTCGGCCTGGAGCAGTTGCCGCCAGAACAGGTGCGCTGCATCGGGATCGTAGGAGGTGTGCTCATGGTCCCGCGCAAACGGGATCGCCGGCTCCACCTCGTTGGGTGCGCCCTGGATACGCGTTTCGATACCCAGTTCGTCCAGGGCACGCATGGTTCGCGCGTAGAAGTCCGCCACCGACTGTGCGATGAGTGGGATGTCACGGCTGCCGCCGTCGCTCGCGCGGATGTGCAGACGGTGATCGCGGAAGTCGAATTCGAGCTCGAAGAACATGCGCCGGTACGGGATCGACGAAGTACTCAGCCCCCGCGGCGTGACATACAGCGCTACCTGCCACCAGTGGTTGACCATCGGGGCGTGGACCAGCCGGATCTTGCCGACGATCTGGAGCCACATGTGCAGCGTGTCGCGGGTCGCGGTCCAGTCGGCGATGCGCAGACTGGGCCATTCCTCTCCGAGAGCAGGTGTCGATTCGCTCATCATGCCTCCTGCGGTTCAGCTATCGACCATACTCGGCCGAACCCGCAGCCAGGGCCGTTGTCGCCGACCTCGCTGCACCGGTGATCCCGCGCCTTCTTGTACCGGTAGGTTCCTTCCGAACGCGGTCGACTCTCAGCGGGGCGGGGTGGCGGGGTTCGGAGAAGCCGCCGACGGATCGGGTAGTCCGGCGCCCACCCCGCCGACGTCCGTGATCGTCCAATCGCTGGCCCGATCCATGGTCACCGTGTACGTCGCGGTGGCCGCGACCCCGTTGGGGGCCTGGCTGCTCTTCGACGTCATATCGACGAACACCTGCACCACGAACCGGTCACCGTCGTGCTCGGAGACGTCGGCTGCCAGCACACGCGCTGTCGCGGTGTATTCCATCTCGGTCAGCCACGGTCCCACCACGTCGACGGCCGCGTCCAGCTTCGGTGCGAGTTGTTCACTGACGCCGGCCTTCAGCGACTGCCGCCAGGCATCCAGGTTGTGGAAATCGAGCTCGGACACGTTCAGCGCGTACTCCGATGCCGCCGCTTCGGCGGCGGCCTCCGTGTCGAGCTGAGCCCGTAGGGTGGCGAGCTCGTCGGCGGAGCTGTCGGTCGCCCACAGCACACCGAACACCGCTCCGACGACGACGGCCAGGACCGCGACGACCGCCAGGGTCCGGGACGATTTCCACCACGTCTGGCGCGACCCGGTCGCACCCGACCCGCCCTGCTCGGACCTTCCGGTGTCGGCGACCTCTTCCTCATGCTCGTGGGCGATGTCGGCTTTCGTCATAGATCCATCCTTGTTCTCTTCGGTGGTCATCTCGGCACGTCAACGGTGAACCGCATCCGGTCACCGGGTAGCGTCGCCAGTGCGTGTTCGAGCAGGGTCCCCATGTCGATCGAGCCCAGCAGCGGACCAGTTGCCTGCGTCACAGGCCTCAGCGCAACGCCGATCGCACCGATCTCGGGTGCCAGCTTGGCAAGGAAGGCAGCGAGTTCGGCCTCCTGCCCCCGCCACGACCCGAGCACCTCACTCCCGCGCAATACCGACGAGCCCTCGAAAAGGTACTTGTACGACTCGCCGAGGGTGGCACCGAACTCGTCCAACTGTGGCGGGGCGCTGGTGAGCGCCGGCTTGACCCATCCCACGTCGCCCATGACCTGCACGAGATCGCGCAGCACGGTCTCGAGCGAGCCCTCGTGCGCGGACAGTGTGCTGAGCAGCAGTTCCGCTCCCCGGCCCGCCGCGGGCAGGGTCTGCTCCAGTCCGGCAACAGCCTCGGCGAATGCGTCGACCAGGTGTCCTACGGATTCGGCGTCGGTCTGGTCCAGCAGGTCCGACGTCGTCGCGAGGAGGTCGGGCACCGACGTCGGCAATTCCACGGTCTCCGTCAGATGCGCACCGTCCTCGAGCCATGGGCCGTCCCCGGATTCGGGGAGCAGCGCGAAAACCGGCTCTCCCAAGGCCGACAGGTTCTCGACCCGCATGGTGCTGTCCACCGGGATCCGATACTGCGCGTCGTACGCAACCTGCATGCGGACACCACCGTTCGTGCTCTGTATCTCATCCACGCTGCCGATGTTCACGCCGCGGTACACCACGTCGGACCCGACCCTCAGACCTGCCGCGTCGCGAAGTTCGATCACGGCGTGATTGCGCTGAGCGATTGGGTCGATACCCAGCACGCCGACGACGAGATACGAGGTGCCCACGATCATGACGATGGCCAACGCCACACCGGACATCCATGCGGGAATACGGGTCACGGCAGGACTCCGATCATGCGCAAGAGCACGAGTCCGTCCTTGTTCGGATCTCCGCCGTTGCCGGCGATGGTGATCTGCCGAATGTCCACCCCGG
>NZ_JBAQEO010000030.1:0-6432 GCF_049286785.1 Rhodococcus sp. (in: high G+C Gram-positive bacteria)
GGTGGTGCCCCAGCCGGTGATGGATGCGCTCACCAATCGCGGATTGAGTTCGGCGAGTTGGCCGGGTGTCAGGCCCATGCGCTCGAGTACGGCCGGGCGCGACGTGGTGATGAGGACGTCGGCGTCACGGAGCAGGTCGTGGAGCCGGGCGAGCCCGGTATCCCTGCGCAGATCGAGGGTGACGCTCTTCTTGCCACGGGCGAGGGCCGGCCAGCCGGTGACCTTCCGCATCGGATTGCCGGTCGGTGGCTCGATCATGATCACGTCCGCACCGGCATCGGCAAGGAAGACGCTTGCGTACGCACCGGGAGTGGTGAGGGACAAGTCGATCACGGTCAGGCCGTGCAGAGGGGCGGTCGACTGGGGAGAAACGGCGTTCACGTCAGACCTTTCGAAGGGTTGGCGAACGGGATGATGTGATCTTTATAACTAACGAAGTTCACTACGTCTACAAGTTGCTCGAGGTTTGTTTCAATCAGGTTCCGTCTGCCCTTGTGAAAAATGTCGGCACAAACAGCAGGAAGAGCGCGCCTACCAGCGTCGACGTGCGTTCGAGTGCGGTCGGGGTCAGTCCCGGAAGCGCAAAAGACCCTCCTGTGCCGTGCTCGCCAGGAGCTTGCCCTCGCGATCGAACAGGTAACCGCGCGAGAGTGCGCGACCGCCACCCATCCGAGACCCGTGCTGCTCGTACAGGTGCCATTCGTCGGCGCGGAACGGCGCGTGTAGCCAGACCGTGTGGTCCAGGCTCGCGAGTTGCAGGCCTGGGGTGTCGATGTGCCGGGCGTGTGGTGGCAGCCCGGCCGAGAGCAGGAAAAGGTCGGAACAGTACGCGAAACCCGCGGCGTGGACGAGGTCGTCGTCGCCAAGCCGTTCCGGCGTGCGGATCCAGGCGCGCTGGCGCGGCGGCCGGGCCTCGCCGCGGCGGTTCGCGAGCCGCGGATATTCCTCCGGGAAGCGGAAATCCACACCGATACTGTTGAAAAGAGGTAGAAGCCATGTGGCTTCGCCCTGTTCCTCCGGGTTCAGGCTGTCCTCGAATCGAGGGAGTTCCTCCGGAGGTGTGGCCGGAGCGCTCACAGGGTACTGGTGTTCGAGACCCTTCTCGGGGCGCTGGAACGACGCGGTCGCGGGAAAGATCGTGCGGCCGCCCTGTACGGCCCGAACCTGGCGCGTGGTGAAGCTGCCGCCGTCACGCAGGCGTTCGACGTGGTAGTCGACGGGGGCGTCCGAGCGGCCGGGGTGGACGAAGTGTCCGTGCAGCGAGTGCAGGGGCCTGTCGCGATCGACGGTGAGGCCCGCCGCCACCAGCGACTGTCCGAGAGCTTGCCCGCCGTATATCCGTGGAGCCCGGATATGGGAGGCACCCCGGAACACGTCGTCGCCCACGTCTTCGAGTGAGAGGATGCGCCCGACGGGCGGGCGGGGGATGCTCGCGCGGTTTTCGGCGGTTACGGCGATAGACACGGTTCAATTGTATAACTAGGTTTCACTTCATCATAGGCCGTTTTGCTCGCGAGGAGGACCGATGGAATACCGTTATCTGGGGCGTAGTGGAGTGCAGGTGTCAGCACTGTGCCTGGGCGCGATGTCGCTGGGGTCGATGGGCAACACCGACGTGGAAGAGTGCACCGCCATCGTGCACCGAGCGCTCGACGCCGGCATCAACATGATCGACACCGCCGATGTCTACTCCCGGGGGCAATCCGAGGAAATCGTCGGTGCGGCGATCGCCGGCCGCCGCGACGAGGTCGTGCTGGCCACGAAGTTCTACAACCCGATGGGCCGCGATCGCAATCGCCGTGGGGCTTCGCGCCGCTGGATCGTGCAGGCGTGTGAGGACAGCCTGCGGCGGTTGAACGTCGACCACATCGACCTCTACCAGATCCATCGGCTCGACGAGAACACCGACCTCGACGAAACCTTGTCCGCTCTGTCGGATCTCGTGCGGTCCGGGAAGGTGCGGATGATCGGCTCCTCGACCTTCCCGGCCGAAGCCGTCGTCGAGGCGCAATGGGTGGCGGAGCGCCGCGGGCACATCCCGCTGCACACGGAACAACCCCCTTACTCGATCTTCGTGCGCGGTGCCGAACGTGACGTCTTTCCGACGGCTCAGCGCCACGGCATGGGCACGCTCGTCTGGAGTCCACTCAACGGCGGCTGGCTCACCGGCAAATACCGTGCCGGTGCGGATCCGGAGGCGGATTCGCGGTTCGCGCGTGTGCCGCAGGGCTCCTGGCGAACCGACTCGCCGGGTGCGCAACACAAGCTCGACGCCCTCGACAAGCTCGAGAAGGTCGCGGTCGATGCCGGCACGGACCTCATCGGGCTGTCCATCGCCTTCGCGATGGCACACCCCGCCGTGAGTTCGGTGATCATCGGCCCACGGACTTTGGCGCAGCTCGAAAGTCAGCTTCCCGCATCTGAACTCGCACTTACCGACGACATCCTCGATCGCATCGACGACATCGTGCCGCCCGGCACCACCATTGCGCGCGGCGACCTCGCGTTCGAGCCGCGGGCGGTTCGCCACAAGCAACGGCGGCGCCGCTGAAGGTGTCATCGCGGCTCGGGCGTTGACAACCGTCATTACAGTCAGAATACTATTCTCAGAATTATAATCTGACTATTGGGCTTTCTGTGGTGCTTACCCAGGGAGGCCTTCGGCGGAAAGGCATCGCATGTCGCCCATCGACGACAAACAACTCCACGCAGACCTGGCCGCCCGTGCCACGCGCGCCGGGCAGGTGTGGCGCGAAAGCCTCACCGTCTCGGACGTGCGCCCGCTTTCGGGAGGTTCGTCGAGCCTCACCTTCATCGCAGATGCCTCGTCGGCCACGGGTGAGCAGCAGGTGGTCCTCAAGGTCGCACCTCCCGGGCTCGACCCCGTCCGCAACCGCGACGTGTTGCGGCAGGGGCGCCTGATGAATGCGCTGCACGGGGCGTCCGGCGTCAAGGTGCCGGAGGTCTACTTTTCCGCGCCGGGGCAGTCGAAAGATGTGCCACCGTTCGTGGCCATGAAGTTCGTGGCGGGCGAATGTGTCGAGCCGCTGCTCGAGGACGACCGCAGCGACGCTCTCCGGGATCAGACACGCACGCGGTTCCTCGATGCCGCCCGCATGCTCGGTAATCTGCACCGTGTCGTCCCCGCCGAGGTGGGCCTCGGTGCCGAACCGGTAGTCACCATCGAGGACGAGATCGACCGGTGGACAAAGGCATTCACCACCGCTCCCGAGGATCTGCGCGGCGACTACGAGACGTGCGCGAAAGCACTGCACGCGACGATCCCGCAGCCGATGGCCCCCGTGGTGAATCACGGAGACTTCCGTCTCGGCAACACCCTGTGTGACGGTGCGAGGGTCACCTCGATCATCGACTGGGAAATCTGGTCGGTCGGCGATCCCCGCATCGACCTGACCTGGCTGACGTACTTCACCGACGAAGCCCGACACCCCGCACGCCCCAACGACGAGCCCTGTGGCGCGCCGACGATAGCCGAGGTCGTCCGGGAGTACGAGGAGTCGTTCGGTGCGAAGATTCCCGATCTCGAATGGTTCGACGCTCTCACCCGCTACAAGGAAGCCGCTGCGACCGCGCTGCTGATCAAGCGTGCGCGCAAACACAACACGATGAACCCCTCCTTCGCGCGGATGGAGCCGGCTCTGCCGGGCCTCATTCGTCAGGCGCTCACCCTCATCGGAGCCTGACACGCCGCGACTTGCACGGCACACCACGAACTACTAGTAAAGGGACGACTATGTGGGATTTCCAGACCGACCCGGAATTTCAAGAGAAACTCGACTGGGTCGAGAAGTTCGTTCGCGAGGAGTGCGAACCGCTCGACCTGCTCTTTCCGCACCTCGGCCAGCCGTACAACACGGAGAATAAGGCGGCACGCGCGATCCTGAAGCCGTTGCAGGAACGGGTCAAGGAACAGGGCCTGTGGGCATGCCACCTCGGCCCGGAGCTCGGCGGTCAGGGGTACGGCCAGCTGAAGCTCGGTCTGCTCAACGAGATCCTCGGTCGCTCCATGTGGGCGCCGACGGTCTTCGGAACTGCCGCACCGGACACCGGAAACGCCGAGATCCTTGCGATGTTCGGCACCGAGGAGCAGAAGGCCCGCTATCTGCAGCCGTTGTTGGACGGGGACATCGTCTCGTGTTTCTCGATGACCGAACCGCAGGCGGGCGCAGACCCCAAGGAGTTCGTCTGCGCGGCCCGTAAGGACGGCGACGAATGGGTGATCAGCGGTGAGAAGTGGTTCTCGTCGAACGCGCGGTACGCGTCGTTCCTCATTGTCATGGCAGTCACCGACCCCGACGCCTCGCCGTACCGCCGGATGTCGATGTTCGTCGTGCCCGCCGAGACGCCCGGTATCGAGATCATCCGCAACGTCAGTGTGATGGGCGATCGCGAGGAGCTCGACGAGGGCACCCACGCGTACATCCGGTACAACGACGTGCGTGTGCCGGCGGACGCCATCCTCGGCGGCCCGGGACAGGGATTCGAGGTTGCGCAGGCCCGCCTCGGCGGTGGACGAGTGCACCATGCGATGCGCACCGTCGGCAAATGCCAGCGCGCCTTCGACATGATGGCCGAGCGAGCTCTGTCGCGAACCACGCAGGGTGAGACGCTTGCGCGCAAGCAACTCGTTCAGCAGTTCATCGCCGATTCGGCAATCGAACTCGAACAGTTCCGGCTGCTGGTTCTGAAGACGGCGTGGATCATCGATACCCAGCCGCACGGCGCCGCTCGCACGCATATCGCGATGTGCAAGGTGGCGATGGCGAAGGTCTATCACGACATCGTCCAGCGGGCCATTCAGGTGCACGGCTCCCTCGGTGTCACCATCGAACTGCCTCTGCACGACATGTGGGCGAACACGTTGTCGCTCGGCCTCGCCGACGGCCCGACCGAGGTGCACAAGGTCGCCGTTGCCCGCGGTGTGCTGAAGAACTACGCGCCCGTCGACACCCTGTTCCCGTCCGAGCACATCCCCACCCGGCTCGTGGCCGCCAAGGCCAAGCACGCCGCTGTCCTGGAGGAGTACGGAATCGCATGAACGACAACATGTTCAACCTCGAAGGCAAGGTCGCCCTGGTGACCGGAGGCAGTCGCGGACTCGGCCGTGAAATGGTCCTGGCCTTCGCACGGGCCGGCGCGGACGTGGTGATCACGAGCCGCAAGATCGACGCATGCGAAGCGGTGGCCCGGGAGGTCGAGGCGCTCGGACGCAAGGCGCTACCGGTCGCGTGCCACGTCGGCAAGTGGAGCGACCTCGACGCGTTGGTCGACGCCGCCTACGAGACTTTCGGCAAGGTCGACATTCTCGTCAACAATGCGGGCATGTCGCCGGTGGCACCGTCATCGGCCGAGACGACCGAGGAACTGTTCGACAAGGTCATCGGCGTGAACTTCAAGGGCCCGTTCCGGCTCAGCGCCCGGATCGGTGAGCGGATGGCCGCGGGTGACGGCGGATCGATCATCAACGTGTCCTCGTCCGGTGCGATCTTCCCGGCTCCGAAGTTCGGGCCCTATGCCGGGGCAAAGGCCGCCCTGAATGCGCTGACCGGGGTGTTCGCACGCGAGTTCGGTCCCACGGTCAGGGTCAACACGATCTCTGCGGGTCCGTTCCTCACCGACATTTCCGAGGCATGGCCCGAGGAATCGCGCCAGTCGACCCGCAGTGCAGTCGGGCGGCCGGGGCGGCCGGAGGAGATCGTCACCACCGCTCTGTACCTTGCCAGTCCCGCATCGAGTTACACGACATCGTCGCTGGTGCGCGTGGACGGTGGATTGTACTGATGCACAACCGGACCCGGGTTCGAGGAGACGTATAGCCGATGCGAGCAGCACGTTGCGACAGGTACGGCCCACCGGATGTAGTGACGGTGTGCGACGTAGCGGATCCGCTCCATGCCCGGGACGAGGCGCTGGTCGAGATTCGCGCGGCGGCCGTCAACTTCCCCGATGTCCTGACTGTTGCGGACAAGTACCAGGTGTCCGTTCCCACCCCGTTCACTCCGGGTAGCGAGTTCGCCGGAGTCGTACGGTCGGTGGGAGCGGACGTCCGGTCGGTCGAGCCGGGCGACGCGGTCATGGGTTCGGCGATGACCGGAGCGTTCGCGGAACTGATCTGTGTTCCCGCAAGTGTGCTCACTCCCAAACCCGACGGCCTCGACTGGGTTTCTGCGGCGGCGTTCCGCGTTACGTACACCACCGCCTATCACGCCTTGGTCACCTTCGGTGCGATGCGTGCCGGCGACTGGGTAGTGGTGTTGGGTGCCGCCGGGGGAGTGGGCACCGCAGCGGTCGACGTCGCGAGCCGACTCGGTGCCAGGGTGATCGCCTGCGCGTCATCGGAGGAGCGACTGGCGGCCGCGTCGACACTGGGCGCGGAGGCGGCTGTTTCCTATGACTCGGAAGACCTCAAAG
>NZ_JBAQEO010000031.1:0-5391 GCF_049286785.1 Rhodococcus sp. (in: high G+C Gram-positive bacteria)
TCGTTCTGGACCAAGATGCGCAAGAACCTCGGCTCCAAGGGCCGCGAGATCAGCGACACCGACCGCACCGAGATCGTGAAGTTGTACACCGACTTCACCGACGCCGACCCGGACTACTCCAAGTTGCTGCGCAACGACGAGTTCGGCTACTGGACCACCACCGTCGAGCGCCCCCTCTTCGACGAGTCCGGCAACCCCGTCGTCGACCGCAAAGGCCAGCCCAAGCCGGACCCGAAGAAGCGCGACACCGAGAACGTCCCCTTCACCTACCGCGGCTCGACCGCCGGCGCCGCGGGCAAGGTCGAGGTCATCCAGGCATACTTCGACGCCGAGGTGAAGCCGCACGTCCCCGACTCCTGGATCGACTGGGCCAAGGTCAAGACCGGCTACGAGATCCCCTTCACCCGCCACTTCTACAAGTACGTCCCACCCCGCCCCCTCGCCGAGATCGACGCCGACCTGGAGAAGCAAGTCGCCAAGATCCTCGAAATACTGCGGGAGGTCGAGGCATGACCTCAGCCGCAGAGGGGTGGATCGATGTCCTGCCCAAAGGCTGGTATCTCGTTCCAGCGAAGGCTGCGTTTACGGAGCGTCGCGAACCGAACTGGCCCGATGATGTGCATCTCACGCCGTCTCAGATCCATGGCGTGTTGCCTCAGGCTGAGTACATGGCGAAGACAGGCAACTCTGTTGTCCAGAACATTCAGGGTCAGGACAACATGAAGCACGTCGAGCCGGATGACTTCATCATCCATCTCCGCTCGTTCCAGGGTGGGATAGAGAGATCCAAGTACTCAGGCAAAGTGAGCACGGCATACACAGTGCTGAAGCCGAGCGACCGTGTGGTTCCCAGCTACTTTCGATGGCTGCTGAAGTCCAACGGATACATCCAGGAGCTGCGTACAACTACGAACCAGCTTCGTGATGGACAGTCCATCAAGTTCGCCGACTTCGCCAAAGTTCAGTTGCCCTGTCCGCCGCGCTCGAAGCAGCGTGCCATCGCCGATTACCTCGACCGCGAGACGGCCCGCATCGACACGCTCATCGAGGAGCAGCAGCGCCTGATCGAGATGCTCCGCGAGCGCCGCCGTGTGCTGGTGACCCGCGCCGTATGCTTCGGGGTGGACGAGGACGTCGAACTCCGCGACAGTGGTGACTCTGTGGTCGGCCTGGTCCCGCGCCATTGGACCGTCAAGGCCGTCCGGCACTGGATGGAGAGCCTCGACGGGCAGCGCATCCCGCTGAGCGGCGAGGAGCGTGCCGACCGTCGCGGTGGCTTCGACTACTACGGAGCATCCGGGGTGATCGATCAGGTCGACGGCTACTTGTTCGATGAACCGCTCGTGTTGGTCTCTGAGGATGGAGCCAATCTCCTGATGCGCTCCACGCCGATAGCCTTTGCTGCCAAGGGGCGCTACTGGGTGAACAACCACGCCCACGTCCTTCGCCCTCTGGGCGATGGCGACGTCGACTTCTGGGCCCAGAGACTAGAGGCGCTCGACGTCACCACCGTCGTTTCTGGGGCGACGCAGCCCAAGTTGACCGCTGGAGCCCTGATGGGACTCCGGGTTTCTGCACCCGATGGTGTCGACGAGCAGCGACGGATCGCTGCGTATCTGGCTGAGCAGACCTCAAAGATTGACGTGCTGATCGCAGAGTCGGAGCTGTTCGTTGAACTATCGCGTGAGCGGCGTACCGCGCTGATCTCAGCGGCGGTGACTGGGCAGATCGACGTGCGGGAGGCGGCGTGATGGCCGATCACAACGAGGTCGTCTTCGAGTCCGAGATCTGCGCGTACCTGGATTCCCACGGATGGCTCTACTCGGCGAACGACACCGGCTACGACCGGGAGCGGGCGCTGTTCCCCGAGGACCTGTTCGCCTGGCTTAAGGAGACCCAGCAGGCGGCGTACGAGAAGGCTTCGAAGGCCGCGGGGTCGGAGGCGAAGTTCCTCGACGTGCTGACCACGGCGCTCGACAAGCCTCTCGAACATGGTGGCGGGACGCTGAACATCCTGCGCAACGGGGTGCAGTACATCGGCGGCGGCCGGTTGAAGATGGCGCAGTTCCGCCCCGAGACCAGCCTGAACGCGACCACCAACGAGCAGTACGCGGCGATGCGGGTGCGGGTGATGCGGCAGGTACATTTCTCCACTGCCGACCAGCGCAGCATCGACCTGGTCTTTTTCGTCAACGGGCTCCCGGTCGCCACCGTGGAGCTGAAGACCGACTTCACCCAGTCGCTCGATGAGGCGATCAACCAGTACCGCAAGGCACGGCATCCGCTGACCAACGGGCGGCCGGAGCCGCTGCTGTCGTTCGGGCACCGGGCGCTGGTGCACTTCGCGGTCTCCAACGACCTGGCCGCGATGACCACCAGGCTCGAGGGCGAGAAGACGCACTTCCTGCCGTTCAACATGGGGTACAAGGGCGGCGCGGGGAACCCGCCGGCTGAGGGCGGGCGGTCGGCTACGGCGTACCTGTGGGAGCGGGTCTGGGAGAAGGACGCCTGGCTGGGCATCATCGGCCGGCTGATGATCGTGGAGACCAAGGAGGAGTGGGATGTCGCGACCGGGACGTCGGTGCGGCGTACGAGCATGCTCTTCCCTCGGTTCCACCAGTGGGAGGCCGTGACGAACGTCGTGGCCGCTGTGCGCCACGAGGGGGTAGGGCGTCGCTACCTGATCGAGCACTCGGCCGGGTCAGGGAAGACGAACACCATCGCCTGGACCGCGCACCGACTCGCGCGGCTGCACGTGAACGACGAAAAGGTCTTCGACTCGGTGATCGTGGTCGTAGACCGCACCGTGCTCGACGGACAGCTCCAGGAGGCGATCCGGCAGATCGACGGGTCGGGGAAGATCGTTGCCACGATCAGCCCAGAGGACGTCCGCAAAGCGGGGGCAAAGTCGAAATCCGGGCTTCTGGCAACCGCGTTGAAGAACGGGGAGCTGATCATCGCGGTGACGGTGCAGACCTTCCCATTCGCCCTCGACGAGATCCGCGCCGACTCGTCATTGAAGGGGCGGCGGTTCGCAGTGATCGCCGACGAGGCGCACTCCTCGCAGTCCGGCCAGATCTCCTCCAAGCTCAAGGCTGTGCTGACCACAGAGGAGGTCAAGGAGATCGAGGAGAGCGGTGAGGTCGACGTCGAGGCGATCCTGGCCTCGGAGATGACCGAGCGGGCCGAGTCGGAGAACATCTCCTACCTCGCGTTCACGGCCACGCCGAAGAACAAGACCCTGGAGCTCTTCGGCCGTAAGGGTCCTGACGGGAAGCCGGTCGAGTTCCACCTCTACTCAATGCGGCAGGCGATCGAGGAGAGCTACATCCTTGACGTGCTCAACGGCTACCAGACCTACGACACCGCGCTAAAGATCGCCGGCAAGGCCGAGAGCGGCGACGGTGGCGAGGTGGACGAGGCCGCGGCGCGTAAGGGGCTGATGCGGTGGGTGAAACTGCACCCGACCAACATCAGCCAGAAGGTGCAGATCATCGTTGAGCACTTCCACGCCAACGTCGCCCACCTGCTTGAGGGCAAGGCGAAGGCGATGGTCGTGACCGACTCGCGCAAGGCCGCGGTGAAATACAAGAAGGCGATCGACGCCTACATCACCAAGAGGGCCGCCATGGACGCCTCCTACCACTACCGGACCCTGGTCGCCTTCTCCGGCTCGGTGACGATGACCGAGGACGAGAAGTGGGCTTCGGACTGGGGGCCGCAGCCGAACAAGGACGACGAGTTCACCGAGGCCAACCTGAACCCCGGCGCCGGCTCGGACCTGGCCGCCGCCTTCAAGGGCACGACGTACAAGATCATGCTGGTCGCCAACAAGTTCCAGACAGGGTTCGATCAGCCGCTGCTCTCCGCGATGTACGTCGACAAGAAGCTCTCCGGGGTCACGGCCGTGCAGACGCTCTCCCGGCTCAACCGCACCCATCGCACTGCGAGCGGGGAGCAGAAGCGCAAGACGTTCGTCATCGACTTCGTGAACAAACCCGAGGACATCCGGGCTGCGTTTGAGCCGTACTTCACCAATGCCACCCTGGAGACCGAGACCGACCCGTACGTCGTCGTCCACCTCGCCACCAAGCTCGCCCAAACCGGGATCTACACGCCAGAGCAGGTGCGCGAGGTCGCCGAACTGTGGGTCACCCGGAAGGGCAACAACGCACTCTCGGCCGCCATCAGCCCGGCAAAGAACGACTTCGCCCGCCGCTACGCGGCGGCGATCGAGGCCGACGACAAAGTCACCCTCAACACCCTCGACCTGTTCCGCAAGGACGTCTCCACCTACGTCCGGCTCTACGACTTCATGAGCCAGATCGTCGACTACGGAGACCCGTACATGGAGATGTTGTCGATCTTCCTGCGGCTCCTAGAAAAAGTCATCGCAGACTCCTCCTGGGCCGCGGAGGTCGACCTCTCCGACGTGGTCTTGATCGGGGTCAAGCACAACAAAGGGACCGCGGTCGACATCTCGCTGACCGGTGACGGTGAGCTCAAGGGCATCAACGCCGCAGGCACCGGCACCCGGAAAGAGCCGAAGTATGTTGCACTACAGGTCGTTATCGACAAGATGAACGACCTCTTCGGCGCCGAGTCGTTCACTGAGTCGCAAATCCGTGAGTTCGTGCAGGGACTGGTGCAGCGGCTGCTCGCCTACCCGGACCTGGTCAACCAGACCAAGGTGAACTCGAAGAAGCAGTTCATGGAATCGCAGGACTTCCAAGCGGCGGTCACTGAGGCGGTCGCCGACAACCAGGAGGCCCACAACACCATGGCCGACTACTTCTTCAGCGACGGCTCTGGCATCAGCGCTGTCATCATGGCGCTCGCGGACGCCTTCTACGAGGCAGCGATCGATCAGCGGGCGGACGTGTGAGCAGCCCGGCAGCGGGACCGTGGGCACAGGTTGAACAGCTACAACGACCGCAACACCATCATCGGCGAACGCGGTTCGACCGCTCTTCGCCACGGAGAAGGTGTTGATCTGCTCGGCGGCGACGATACAGCACGGGCGAGGCAAGAGAGTGACACACATCACTCAAAAACGAATTAGCGGAACAGATCCGGCGGGCGAGTAGCCTAATTGCCATGAGCACGATTCCGGCATTTCAGGCGCACAGCACGGCGGCATCCGCCATGCTGTGCCCTGATTTCTCGCGCCAGATTCGTGAAGCCCAACAGGCTATGACCGCCCCAGCCGTTCGCTCGGCCCAGGAAATCCTGGACCGGAACCTGTTTCAGCCGATCCGCGAGACCGCCAGCGCAGTGCTGCAGACCCAGGAGATCCTGGACCGGAACCTGTTTCAGCCGATGCGCGAGACCGCTAGTGCAGTGCTGCGGGCCCACGAATCTGTCGACGGAGCGCTTTCGCAGCTTCGTCTT
>NZ_JBAQEO010000032.1:0-1572 GCF_049286785.1 Rhodococcus sp. (in: high G+C Gram-positive bacteria)
GGGCAGCCCATCCCAATGTGATTGGTCGACCACCCAGGACCCGCGTTGCCGGGCCCGGGGATGGGTGGCGAGCCAGCCGGCACCCTCGGCCCCGATGGCGCGGATGGTGACCACCTCGCCGTCGACCTGGAGCTGGACCCGCTGCCCGGCCCGAACCTGCTGGGCGGGCACGGAGTAGTGAACCGCCCTGGTCGAGGTGGAGGCTCCTGATCTGACAAGGAGAATGCTGGTATGCCTGCACCGAGGAAGTACGACGCGGAGACTCAGGAGCGTGCGGTCCGGATGTACCGGGACCGGATCGCCGAACACGGAGGCTCGAAGATCGCCGCCCGACGCCATGTCGGCGAGCTGCTCGACATCGCGCCGGCGACGTTGCGGAACTGGATCGAAGCCGCGGAGCGAAAGGATTTCCCGACCGTCTCGACGTCGGACAGCGATGCCGGCCTCGACGAGGTGCGTCGACTACGTAAGGAAAACGCCGAATTACGCAGGGCCAATGAGATTTTGAAGACGGCGAGTGCGTTTTTCGCGGCGGCGGAGGTCGACCGCCGACTGCGGTGATCGTCGACTACATCGACGCCCACCGCTACCGCTTCGGGGTCGACCCGGTCTGTGCCGTGCTCACCGAGCACGGCATCAGTATCGCCCCGTCCACCTACTACAAGGCCAAGGCCCGCGGACGTGTCTCCGCCGCCGAGCTGGCCGACGCCTACGCCGCGAATGCCGTGCACGCGGTGTATGTGGCCAATCGGCGGGTCTACGGTGTCCGCAAGATGTGGCACGCGATGAAACGCGCTGGTCACCAGATCGGCCGCGATCAGGTAGCCCGGCTGATGTCGATCACCGGCATCACCGGCGCGGTCCGCGGCAGACGCCGCACGGTCACCACCGAGCGCGATGAGCGAGCGCCCCGGCATCCGGATTTGATCGAGCGGAACTGGGCCGCACCGCAACGCCCGGATCAGTGGTGGGTGGCCGATTTCACCTACTGCTGGACGTTGGCCGGGTTCGTGTACACCGCGTTCTGCGTCGACGTCTTCTCGCGTCGGATTCTGGGTTGGCGGGTGATGACGACGAAGTCCACACCGTTGGTCAGCGGTGTTCTCGAGCAAGCGCTGTTCACGAGAAGAAGGACTGATTTCCGTTTCACATCAACAGGATTGGTCCATCACTCCGATGCCGGAAGTCAATACACGTCCCTTGCCTTCACCGAGTCTCTGGTCGAGTCCGGGATCGCCGGTTCTATCGGCAGCGTCGGGGACGCCCTCGACAATGCCCTCATGGAATCGACCATCGGGCTCTACAAAACAGAACTGATCAACCGGACGCAGTCATGGTCCGGCCGAGCCGAGGTCGAGCGGGAGACCGCCGACTGGGTCCGCTGGTTCAACGCGGACCGGTTGCATTCGTCGATCGACTATCTCTCGCCGATCGAGTACGAGACGCGCTACCGTGAGCTGCGCCCCACGGCTACCTTCATCCCCGAGGTGGCCTGAACGAGGTCTCCACTCGATCCAGGGCGGTTCAAACAAGCTCGGCATCCGGCCAGGCGCCGACCGCAGCACCGCCCTG
>NZ_JBAQEO010000033.1:0-16943 GCF_049286785.1 Rhodococcus sp. (in: high G+C Gram-positive bacteria)
CGTCAAGGGCGATTACGTCAAGGCATTCTGGAACATCGTGAACTGGAACGACGTCGCCGCTCGTTTCGAGAGGGCACGCACCCAGACCGCGGGACTGATCGTCTAGTTTCCGCCTTCTCTTTCACGAGCGCGCAGAACACCTCCGGGTGTTTTGTGCGCTCGTGCCCGTTTCGGTGTCCGGGGTCGTCCCCTAGGCTCGTCGGCGTGACCGACTTTCACACCGCGCCCCACAGCCCTCGCGGGACTGTCGTCCATGCCTTCCGGGACGACGCACTCGGTGATCTCGACGCCACCGGCATCGCCGGATGCATCGCCTCCGGAGAACTCTCGATCCGCGAGGTGACGGAGGCGGCGATCGCCCGGGTCGAGACGGTGCAGCCCGTTCTGAACGGTGTCGCGTTCGCTGATTACGACCGTGCGCTCGCGGAATCGGCCAACCCCCATGAGGGTGTCTTCGCCGGGGTGCCGACCCTCGTCAAGGACAACGTGGACGTCGCCGGCCAGCCCACCGGGCACGGGAGCGCCGCGTTCACCGCCCGTCCCGCCCGCACCGACAGCGACTTCGTGCGGCAATACCTGTCCACCGGCGTGATCTCGCTCGGGAAAAGCAGGTTGCCGGAGTTCGGGTTCAACGCCACCACCGAGTTCATGGACGCCGAACCGGTGTGTAACCCGTGGAATCCCGCCTACTCGTCGGGTGCCTCGTCCGGAGGTTCGGCAGCGCTGGTTGCCTCGGGCGCGGTGCCCATCGCCCACGCCAACGATGGTGGCGGTTCCATCCGCATCCCTGCCGCCGCGTGCGGGCTGGTGGGACTCAAGCCCAGCCGCGGACGGACGGTGACGGACGCCACCGACCGGACACTGCCGATTCGCATCATCTCGCAGGGCGTCGTGACGAGGTCCGTCCGGGACACCGCGGGGTGGATCTCGGCGGCCGAACGCTTCTACCGCAATCCGGCGCTTCCCCCCGTTCGCTCGGTTCGAGGCCCGAGCAGCACCCGCCTTCGAGTCGGGGTCATCATCGATTCGGTCACTGCCACGCCCACCGACACCGAGACGCGCGCATCGGTTCAGGCGACCGCAGACCTCCTGGCTGACCTGGGGCATCACGTCGAGGAAGCCCCGATGCCGGTGGCGCCCTCGTTCGCCGAGGACTTCTGCATCTACTGGGGCTTCCTGGCTTTCGCGATCTGCAACCGGGGCAAGAAGATGCTGGGCCCCGATTTCGATCGGAATGCCACGGACAACCTGACGCGTGGACTGGCAGCGATGTACCGGGACAACATGGCCAAGACACCCCGGGTGCTCTACCGGTTGCAGCGTACGTACCGTCGGTACGCGCACGAGTTCCAGAAGTATGACGTGGTCCTCTCTCCCACAGTGGCGCACACGACGCCTCGGCTCGGATATCTTTCGCCGGCACAGAGTTTCGAGGAACTCTTCGACAAGCTCGTCACCTACACCGCATTCACGCCACTGAACAACGCGTCGGGTGGCCCCGCGATCTCACTGCCGCTGCATCAGACGTCACTCGGTCTTCCTCTCGCCTCGCACTTGTCCGCGAATCACGGTGACGAACGGACGCTCCTCGAGCTGGCATTCGAGCTCGAGGAGGCGAAGCCTTGGCTGCGCATTCAGGATGCAGGGTGAGGCTCAGGTTCTGCGCACACCGAACCAGATGACGACCCCGGCCAGTAGCACCGTGGTGATGCCGAATCCCACAGCCAGACGTTCCGGGGTCAGTATCGCGTCCGGCTCGGAGATGGTGCGGGTCACCGCCACCGGTTCGGCGAGGACTGTCGCCAGCTGCGCCTGCTGAGCCTTCGAACGCGCGGGCATAGCAGTCACTCCCGCGTTCAGATCGGTGGAGAGCCGGCTGGACAGCGATTTCAGTTTCGCGAATCCATCCACGATCTCCGAGGTGGCACCGGCCAGCATCTGGGGTGCCTGATCGGCAATGGGCGCGATTCCGTCATTCAGTTGCCTTGCCCCACTGCTCAGTTGGTCACTGGCGTCCGTCAGTTGCCCCATCGCGACGCGGACGAGCTCACCGAGATCCGTGTCCGGTCCCACCTGGTCGCCCAGCAATCCCGGTACCGAACCGAGCTGCGAAGACAGCAGGGCCAGATCGGAACTCACCTGCTCCAGGGCCGGGACCACTTCCGGTCCGACGGGAGTGGGCTCGAGGATACGGACGGCCGCGTCGATCCTTGTTCGCATCTGCGTGGCGCTGTCGTCGGCCTGCCCCAGCGTCAGGCCGAGAGCGCTCAACCGGTCTGCCAGATCGTTCGCCGTTCCGGAGGTCTCACCGACCACGGACGAGACCTGATCTGCCACCTCGAGCAATTGCACCGAACCGGCGCGGGCGGTCTCGAGGTACGGAAGGAGAGTGTCGGCGCCCTCGGTGAGCTGCTGCGCCGCCGCATCCGCCGCGGAGGTTCCCGCGGCCAGCAGCCCAGCGGCCATGCCCGCCTGCTGGAAGGTGGTGCGCGACGACGCCATTCCCGCGAGGAGTTCCGCGATGCCGCCTGCGCCGATCCGGGACGAGACGATCCCGGACAGTTCCTCGGCCGCCGCGGTGCCGGAACCGGCGACGTCGAGATCGAGCGTCGCCTGACGCGGAGTCGTGCCCCACACCGAGGACACCGCTTCACTGAAGTCCTCGGGCACGGTGACCGTCGCGAAATACTCGTTGCCGGCGCCCGCTTCCGCGTCGACCACTTCCCACTCGAACGACGGGTTCTCCTCGAGCTTGCCGATCAGCTCGTCGCTCGCCCGCACCGGCTTCCCGTCAACGGTGGCGCCGGCGTCGGTATTCACGATCGCCACGGTCCGGCTCGACGTCGGGTCCCCCTCACCCTGATAGAGGTATCCGAGTCCGGCGGCCGACATGGCGATCAGCGCCACCATGCAACCCGAGACGGCTCTGCGGGTGGTGCGGCGACGGGCGTTCGTTGGTGGCTCAGAGGTCATTCCGGCGAGAGTAGGCGGATTTCGTAGCCGCAGCGTGTGGCCACTCTGAGGGTTCTCTGAGAGCTGGCGGTCCTGGCACTCGCACGCTCTTGTGTGCCAGACAGCTTGTGGTGCATTGTTCAAGTACCCATCGAGGTGTGCAGAGCGGCGCATGTCTACAGCACGTGGATCACACCGAGGAGGCAGAGATGAACAGGGACGGATACATCGGCATTTCACCGTTCCAGGCTGCGGGTACCTTGCGGGGATTCGTGATTTCCGGGCGCTGGCCCGACACCACCAAGGAATGGGCGCAACTTCTGGTGCTCGCCGTCCGGGTAGCGTCGGTTCCCGGCCTCCTGCACACCACCACCGTATTCGGTGCCCGCGAGGATCTACCCGACGAACCGGCACCCGACACCGTCGGCCTGGTGGTCGCGGAAGGGCCCGTGCTCGGCGACCACGCCGTGACTCCCGGCCAGTTCGCCGAGCATCAACCGCCGGCGTTGATGATGCTCCATCCCCCGTCGGAAACCACGCCGTCGCTACCCGAGTGCACCGGTGCCGCGTCGGGCTGCGTCCTGCTGCCCGGACTCCCCCACCTGGGACTCGATCATCGCGCGGCGTGGGTCGAGGCGGAGGCGGACGGCACGGTGACGTCCATGATCAGCCGGGTCGGCATCGACCCGATCAGCCACCCCGATACCGCGGTTTTGGCCATGCTGCTCGCGTCGTGAGGGTACCCGAAATCTATCTGGATGGTTTCCCAAACTTATTGGCGCCATTGCCATTTCGAAGACCTTAGGCTAGCCTCATGAGCAACGAAGGGGAGTAGCCCCCAATCGCCTTGTCGACATACTGGCTCGGTGCTTTCGCCAGACGAACGCAACGATCCCGGCCTGGCGAACCGACATCGTTCTCGACGTCGGTGGGCGAGACCTTCGGCCGGACGGACACACCCGTGTCCGCCAGGCCGGAGGACTGCCCCAAGTCATCCTCCGACACCACCAACTGGAGGAGGATATTCGTGCTCGCCGCCATGCTGCTCAGCTTCGGGGTGATCTTTGTCGCCGAACTGGGCGACAAGTCGCAGTTGATGGCGATGACGTTCGCGCTTCGCTACCGCTGGTGGGTCGTGATCTCAGGCATCACGGTCGCCACGACAGTGGTTCACCTGGTTTCCGTTGCGGTCGGGCACTACCTGGGTGTTGCGCTTCCCACGGCCGCCATCAGCGTGGTCGGCGGCATCGCGTTCCTGATCTTCGGATTGTGGACCCTTCGCGGTGACCGGCTCAGCGAGGACGAGGGACTCAAAGCCGCCCGAGCCACCCGCTCGGCGTTCCTGGCCGTCACCTCCGCGTTCTTCCTCGCCGAGCTCGGTGACAAGACGATGCTCGCCACCATCACCCTCGCCACCGATCACGATTCCGTCGGTGTGTGGATCGGCTCGACCGTCGGCATGGTGGCGGCGGATGCGCTGGCCATCGTCCTCGGCGCCCTCCTGGGCAAGCACCTTCCCGAGAACATCATCAGCCTCGGCGCCGCCACCCTGTTCTTCGCGTTCGGTGCGTGGCTACTGCTCGAGGGACTTTTCCCCGGCAATGCGGCCGCTCCGATCGCGGGCGGCGCGGTCGTGGTCCTCGCTCTGGTCGGCGGCCTGGTCAAGGCGAGGTCGGCAACGGCGCAGGCGACAGGCACCCGCTCCGGGGAAATACTCGAACCTCAATAGTTCCTCGCGGTTCGACAATCTCGTCCTCGGTCAGCGCGTCCGAGACCTCGGCAGTGGACCGGGGCGAAGGGGTGGGAAGGATCGCACGGCTGCTACTCCGGTTCGGAGGCCATTGCGAATTCGATGGGCGAAGGTATCGCCCCTTCGCCGCACCGCCGGAGACAGTCCCGCCCCTTCGAGCCACAACTGCGCGCTCAGCCGACGGCAGCGCCGAACCACCTGGGCAGCTGTCGGAGCAGATCCTGCTGATCTTCGCCGACCCACGCCACGTGGCCGTCCGGCCGCAGCAGCACCGCGAGCACGTCCAGTTCCTCGCTGACGTCGACGACGTGGTCGACCCGATCTGCCCAGCCCGCCACCGAGAGTCGGCCGGTCTGGTCGAGCAGCAGTCCGCGGCCACCGTGCATCTGCTCGTAGAGACGCCCCCGCTTCAGCCCGATGTCCCGCATCCGCCGGCCGAGCAGTTCATGCCCCTCGCCGAAGTCGTAGCGGACCCCGATCGCAGCGATCTTCTCTGTCAGGTACCGGTTCACCTCCTCGAAGTCCATCAGTTCCGACACCAGGCGGCGCACCGCCTGGGAACCCGGATCGAGGGACATCAGCTGCATCATTGCGCGGGTGTTGTCCAGCACGTCGGCCGCTACCGGGCGTCGTTCTGTGTGGTAGCTGTCCAGCAGCCCCTCCGGCGCCCATCCGTTGACCTCGGCGGCCAGCTTCCAGCCGAGGTTGAAGGCGTCCTGGATGCCGAGGTTGAGCCCCTGCCCGCCCGCCGGTGGATGGATGTGCGCCGAGTCGCCGGCCAGTAGCACGCGGCCGGTCCGGTAGTGCTCGGCCAACCGGGTGGCGTCCCCGAATCGGGACAGCCAGCGCGGCGAGTGCACACCGAAATCGGTGCCCGCGACCTCCCGTAGCTGCTTCTTCAGCTCGTCCAGGGTCGGCGGGACCGTGCGATCCTCGGCCACCCCGGCAGCGGGCGCGACAACGCGGTACACCCCGTCGCCGAGGGGCATGGCGCCGAACCGCAACTGGGTCTTGCGGACTTCGGCAACCACCGCATTCACCGTCTCCGGCGACGCGGTCAACTCCACCTCACCGACCAGTGTCTCGACTCTGGAGGGCTCGCCCGGGAAGCCGACGCCGAGCAGCTTGCGCACCGTGCTGCGGCCGCCGTCGCAGCCGACGAGGTAGCGCGAGCGCAACCGGGTGCCGTCGGCCAGTAGGGCGGTCACCCCGTGGTCGTCCTGGCTCAGCCCGACCAGCTCACAGTTCCGCCGGATCTCGGCGCCCACCTCGGTGGCGTGCTCGGCCAGCAGTCGATCCGTGATGACCTGCGGGATCCCCAGGACGTACGGGTGCGCGGTATCCAGCCGCTCGGGCGACGGCTTGGGGATGCCGGCGAAGAAACCTCCGAGCGGGTATTGCCGGCCGAGCGCGAGGAATCGCCCGAGCAGACCGCGCTGGTCCATTATCTCGATACTGCGCGCGTGCAAACCGAGCGCACGGACAACCTTGGTCGGCTCCGCCTCCTTCTCCAGCACGAGTACGTGCACGCCGTGCACACGCAACTCGGCGGCCAGCATCAAGCCGGTCGGTCCACCGCCGGCAACGATCACGTCGATCATGAAAACCCCCATTCAACAAGGTCGGATTCGGCCAGCTGCTCCGCATCGTCCGACGGCGCGCACACCCCACACGTCGACAGAAGTACACGTACTTCGCGAATCCCTGATTTGCGCAGGTTCTGGCTTCGACCGCAGATTCTGCGGCACGACCGGGGTCTTGCCGCAAGACCCCCGGTGCGCTATACGTTGAGAGTGGCAGGGAGTGGGTAACCTCCCTGCCTTTCATGCGGCCCCGACAAGATCACCCCGCCGCCCCACCTTGCCTCTGCCGTCACCTGCTGATCACGTTATGGTGCAGGTCACCAGGGTCGACCAAGCGTGGTCGCCGGAAAAGAAGGATTTGCACTGTGGAAATTCAGGGAACAGCCGCACTGGTCACCGGAGCAGCATCGGGCCTCGGTGCCGCCACCGCGAAGCGCCTCGCCGAGGCCGGAGCCACCGTTTTCGGACTCGACCTGCAGCAGTCCATCGAGCGGACCGGTGACAACGTCCCGGCCGGCGTCACCCTCATCCCCACCGACGTCACCAGCGGCGAAGAGGTCCAGGCTGCCGTCGACAAGATCGTCGAGTCCGGTCTTCCGCTGCGCATCGTCGTGAACTGTGCCGGTGTCGGCTGGGCGGGACGCATCCTGTCGAAGAAGGGCCCGCACGACCTCGAACTGTTCCGCACCGTCATCACGGTGAACCTGCTCGGCACGTTCAACGTCATGCGCCTGGCCGCCGACGCCATCGCCAAGACCGACACCGTCGACGAGGCCGGCCAGCGCGGCATCATCATCAACACCGCCTCCGTCGCCGCATTCGAGGGCCAGATCGGTCAGATCGCCTACTCTGCGTCGAAGGGTGGCGTGCACGGCATGACCGTCCCCGCAGCCCGTGACCTCGCGCAGTACGGCATCCGTGTCAACACCATCGCCCCCGGCATCGTCGACACCCCGATGCTTGCCGGCGTCACCGCCGAGTACCGCGCCGGCCTCGAAGCGGGTGTCCCGTTCCCGTCCCGACTCGCCCAGCCCGCCGAGTACGCGCAGCTCGCGCAGATGATCGTCGAACACGACTACCTCAACGGTGAAACCATTCGTATGGACGGCGCTCTGCGCATGGCTCCGCGGTAGCGCCTTCGCCGGCCGTGCGCCGTTTTCTGGTTGCTCTCACTTTCGGAAGCGGCGTACGGCAGGCGTTAGAGTGAAAACCGAAAGCCGGTTGGGCGAAGGCGATC
The DNA here is from genome assembly GCF_049286785.1 of Rhodococcus sp. (in: high G+C Gram-positive bacteria). Lineage (GTDB taxonomy): Bacteria > Actinomycetota > Actinomycetes > Mycobacteriales > Mycobacteriaceae > Rhodococcus_F. The sequence continues at coordinate 7,523 of NZ_JBAQEO010000033.1, forward strand.
AGTGGGACCATCGACAGGGACGACGCGCAACAGCTCTCGGGAGGTCTGCATGGGGTTCTACGGTGATCACATCGTTCCGCGGTTGGTGAACGTGGCCTGCGGGATGAAGATCGTCCAGCCACTACGACGGCGTGCGTGCTCCGGCCTGCACGGTCGGGTGGTGGAGATCGGTTTCGGCTCGGGCCTCAACGTGCCTTTCTATCCGTCCACCGTGGAGTCCGTGAGCGCGGTCGAACCGGCCGACCTCGGGTGGAAACTTGCGTCGAAACGTCTGGCGGCGTCGTCGGTGCCGGTGGAGCGGGCAGGGCTCGACGGCCAGTCCCTCCCCTTCGAAGACGACACCTTCGACACCGCGCTGTCCACCTGGACGATGTGCACCATTCCCGACATCGCGGCGGCGCTCCACGAGGTGCGGCGCGTGTTGAAACCCGGCGGCACCCTCCACTTCGTGGAACACGGACTGGCACCCGACGCCGACGTTCAGCGCTGGCAGCACCGGCTGGAACCGATTCAGAAGAAGGTTGCCGGCGGCTGCCATCTCACCCGCGACATCCCTGCCCTGCTCACCGATGCGGGGTTCGACATCCGCGAACTCGATGCCTTCTATGAGAAGGGAACACCGAAGTTCGTCGGCGCATATTCTCTCGGTTACGCGGCCTCGGAATAGGTGGCCGCATACGTTTCGCAGCCCTACAGCTCCGACGCCAGCGGGATCTCCTGCTCGGCGCGTTCGGACATCCATTCCCGCAGCACCTTCGTCGCGATCACGTCGTCCTCGTTGTACTGCAGGAGGCGTTCGCGCTGGGTGTGGTCGGGATCGCCGTCGTATCCCACTGCCTCGCGGTACCAGCTCATCGATGCCTCACCGCCCGCGTCGGCGTCACGCCAGGTGAATCCGGCCACCGGTGCGATCTTCTTGAGTCCTTTGCCGTGCGGGCAGATGAACTGGTCGGTGACGGCCTGGTAGATGTCGACCCATTGCGGGCCGTCGATGAACTCGCGGACCTCTTCGCGGGTGGGGACGCCGGGCACACCGGCGAACCTCCGGGCAGAGTCCAGAAGCCACTTGTCTTCCGCCGCCCGCGAATAGCAGTAGGCGGCGAAGGTCTTGCCCCGTGCGGCTGCCGCCTCGCGTTCGGCCATGAGCCACGTCCAGAACTCGCCGAACGAACGCGCCTCGTCTTCCGTGGGAACCGGATCCCAGCTCACGAACGGACGGTACACGGACACTCCGACGGTGTTGAGCAGCGTCCCCCACAGATACGCGCCGTGCTCCTGGTAGCTCTCCATGTCGACGTCGACCTCGATGTCGGCCCGGTGGACGCGAATCTTCGCGTGCCGTCGGACCAACGGTGCATCAGCCAACCAAGCCTTGGCGATGACGATTGCATCCTGGAACGCGCCGTGCGGCCAGTCCTCGAGCGGTTCGCCGTCCCACGCCGCGAGGTCTTCGATGGTGTGGCAGCCGGCCTCGCGCAGCATGTCGGCCCGCGAACCCGTGGCCACGAGACTGACATCGTGCTTGTGTTTCAGCTCGCTCTCGCACCCGGGCCACCACGGGCATGAGCGGCATTCACCGATTCGCGACGGCACAGTGGGCGCCTGGCCGCGGGCGACGGCGATGCGGTCGGCGAATCGTTCGTCGTACTCGTCGAGGACGGTGCTGAGGTCGTGCACGATGATCACGTCACCGCCGTAGCCGATGGCACCCCCGACCAGTGCCGGGCTGGCCCACCCGTGCCGCTCCAGCATCCGGTACACCTGCGCGACCCGCATCTGGTCCCGCACCTGACTGCGCGGCTTACGCGTAGTGTCCTCCCGCGGTTCCCACTCGAACAGGCCCGACGTCACCGCGCCGCGACCGGGATCGGTGACCTTGTGGTTGACCACGATCACCGGGATGTAGCCGCCGCGTTCGGTGTCACGGACGAGGATTTCGCAGCGCCCCTTCCGCCCGGTGTCACGTTCGATGGGCAGCACCGCTCCCCAGATGCGGTCGGCACCTGCCGCGCACGCGGCCAGCGTGTCCTCGGACCGCTTCCGCATGCTCTGCCCGGGGTCGATCTGCACCCATCGCTCGGGCGCGTGCTCGGTGAGAGTGCGCCGAATCTCTTCGCGCTTGGCCGCGGCAGCATCCTGGCGCTGACGCACCCCGGGGTCCTCGGGCGCAGCCGCCAACTCTTCCGGGAACGCGGCGTCGAGGTGCACACGATGGCGGCACCGGGTCAGGGCGCCGGCATCGATCACCGCGCCCGGGCCCTCTCCGGGAGAGGTGCCGGGTTCTGATTGCTGACCGATATAGGAACACACGATGACGAAGATTATGTGCTCCCCTAGGCTGATCCCGAAGCACCGGATGCAGTCGGTAGCGTGCGCTGCGCTGAAACACCAGGAAAAGGGGTCTTTTCGATGGGGTTGTTGAAGAAACGCAAGTCCCGGGCCACCCGCAAGGCGGAAGCCAAGGCACTCAAGCACAAGGCTGGGGTGGAAGCCAGGCTGAGTGCTAGGAACGAGCGTAAGCGTGACAAGGCGGAACTCAAAGCCCTTCGGAAGCTCGAAGCTTCCGAGTTGAAGTCGCAGAAGAAGGTCGAGAAGGCGCAGATCGCTGCATTGAAAGCCCAGGAGAAATCCGCCTCCCAGAAGGGGCTCACCGTACACTCGGTGCGCCGCTACCTCGGTGTCGCTCGGCTGCTGACACCGGTGCTGCTGCCGGTCGCGTACCGCGCCGCCACCGTCGTGCGCGGCCAGATCGACACCAAGCGCGCCGAGCGGATGGGCGTCGATGTCGATCAGCTCGCCAACTTCACCGGGCACGGCGCCAAGCTCAGTGCCCGCATCGCCGGTGCCGAAAGTTCCACCGCCGAAATCCTCACCCAGAAGCCGGACGACGCGGAGACGCAGAAGTTCGCCGCCGCCACCCGCGAGCGTCTCACGGATCTCAACACCGCCGTGCGCGCGGCCGAGAAGATGCCGCAGGCACGCCGTAAGGCCGCGCACCAGGCCATCTCCACCGAACTCGACGGCGTCGAGGCTGATCTTCTCGCCCGTCTCGGCGTGCGCTGAAGCACCGAGCCACCTGAATGACCCACCACCCGACCGCGACCGCCACCTTCCGGGGCGGCGCGGTCGGTGCACTCTCGGCCGGCCTGACCGTCGCCGCGCACGGTGTCGGTGGGGGTGGGTTTCCCGAGGCGGCGGCGCTCACGCTCCTGGTCGTCACCTGCGCCGGCGTGGGCGCGATCACCGCGAGCCTGCCCGCCCGCTGGTCCGGACCACTGGCCCTGCTCGGTGCGCTCGCTGCCGGACAGCTGGCCGGCCACGTCGCGCTGATCCTCACCACACACGTCCATTCGACATTTCCCGCGATATCGATGTCGGCTGCGCATGCGGCGGCCACTGCGCTCTGCGCCCTGCTGGTTGCCACCGCCGAACGTCTCTACGGCTCGACCCTGCACGTCTGGCGGGTGGTATCACGCGCCGTTCCGACACCGATCACGCTCGTCCCCTCACTTCCTGTTCCCACGCGTCACCACGCCCCCCTCGACGCCCTGCTGCGAGCGAGCATTTCGCGTCGTGGTCCTCCGGTCCTGGTCTGAGATCCCGTCTCCCCCCATTCAGACCAGTAAGGACCTTTTGATGAATCCTCGCGTTTCGCGTGCCCTTCTCACCCTCGGCGCGGCCGGCAGCGCCCTGTTGCTCACACCGGGTGTCGCCGCCGCGCACGTCACCGTTGTGGCGCCGGGCGCCGAACAGGGCGGCTACTCGGTGCTGACGTTCCGCGTTCCCACCGAATCGGACACGGCAGCCACCACCAAGCTCACCGTCCAGCTGCCGGGCCTCAAATCGGCTCGCACCGAGGCGCTGCCCGGCTGGACATCCGTGGTGGAAAAGGACGCCACCTCCAAGCTCGCCACATCCGTGACATGGACGGCCGACGCCGGGGTCGGTATCGCACCCGGCCAGTTCCAGCAGTTCGTCCTCTCTGCGGGACCACTTCCCGTGGACGACGAGGTATCGTTCCCCGCCGCGCAGACATACAGCGACGGCAGGGTCGTCGACTGGAATCAGGAAGCAACGCCGGACGCCGAGAAACCGGAGAAGCCCGCGCCCACCCTGACGTTGGTTACCGCCAGCGGCGACGATGACAGTCACACCGCCGGTGCAGGGGCGGACGAGACCGACGCCACCGCTTCGGGGACCGACGACACCGCCCGTTGGCTCGGCGGAATCGGCTTGGCGCTCGGCGCTCTCGGCGCGGCCCTGGGTCTCGGCGCACTGGTCCGGAGCAAGCGACCATGAGAACCGGACGCAGCATCATCACCTCGGTGAAGGTGATCGTGGTAGGTCTTTTGGCGATGCTCGCCGGCATGCTCGGCGCAGGCACCGCATCCGCACACTCGGTGGTGATCGACTCCACCCCCGTGAACGAGTCGCAGATCGCGTCCGGACCGGAACGCGTGAGCGTCACGTTCAACGAGGCATTACAGGAATCGTTCGCATCACTGACCGTGGTGGGTCCGGACGGCAACCTGTGGACCAAGAGCACCCCCGCCGTCGAGGGTTCCACCGTCAGTGCGGATCTCGGTGAGCTCGGTCCCGCCGGTGTCTATACCATCGCGTACCGAGTCACCTCGGCTGACGGCCATCCGGTGAGCGGCACCCTCACATTCACGCTCACCGAGGAGGGCACCGGAACGGCGGGCGCTGCGGCGTCCGAGAGTTCCGGCGACTCCGATTCCAGCGGAGTCCCGTTGTGGCCGTTCATCGCACTGGGAATTGTCGTGTTCGGCGGCGGGCTGTGGTTCGCGCTCCGCAAGCCGCGCGGCGCGAACTGAGCACGGTGGGTACGGCACGACAGTGGTGGCTGCTGTTCGCCGTACCCACCTCGTTCGTCGGAGTCGCATGCGGTTGGGCGTTGGCCCGGCCCCAAGACGCCACTCCGTCGGGTGCGGTACGGGCGTTGTGCCTGCTGCTGGGTTCGGCGGTCCTCGGTCTCGCCGTTCTCGGCTGGTGGGCGCGCACCGATGCCCGTCCCGTTGCACCCGCTGCCACGGTGTGGCGGCTGTCCGCGGCACTCGCCGGTTCGTGGATGCTCGCCGAGGGGGTACTGCTCGCGATGACCGCGGCCGACGCGGGCGGCACACCGTTGTCGAAATTGTCGGTGTCCCGCTTCGGTTCGTACATCACCGAGATCGGTGCGGGACGCGTAGGTCTGGCAACGCTCGTGTGCACCGCGGCGATCACGCTGTGGTCGGGAATCGCGTTTCGTCGAGAGGGCGCGCGGATCGCCCTGCCGGTCCTGGTGGTGTCCGCACTCGCTCTCGTGACCCGTCCCGTCACCGGCCACATGTCGCAGCAGGCATTCGGATCCGTGCTGGACGCCGTCCACGCACTCGCTGCGGCCACCTGGTTCGGTCTCCTCGCCGCGCTCGCGGTGACCCTGCGTTCGCGCAGCGACTGGTCGACCTGGCTGCCTCGATATTCGACCGTCGCCTGGCGCTGCGTGTGGCTGCTCACTGCGACGGGTGTCGTGGATGCTGCCGTCCGGCTGGGCGGTGTGAGCCCCCTCTTCGACACCGGCTACGGACGCATCGTCCTCGCGAAGGTCGTGGTTCTGACCGCGCTCCTCGGCCTCGGATGGTGGTGGCGGCGCACCTGGGTGGTCCGGGCCGCCGCGCACCGGACGAGCGCGGAGGACTCGCTTCGACGGGCGGTCCTCGAAGTGGTGGCGATGGCCGTCGCCTTCGGTCTCGCCGCAGCCCTGGCCACCACCGCCTGACACCCCTGTGAGTACTTGTCAACACCGGGCGGTTGACGAGTACTCACGGGTGGAGGATGATCTTCCCTCTCGCGCCACCTGTCTCACCGGCGCGATGAGCTTCGGCCGCGTCCGCCAGTGGGAAGGTCCGGGCCGGTGGCAGCGTCAACTGATCGGTGGCCACGAGATCACCGAGCCGACGGAGGACCTCGGCGCTCCAGTCCGCGGACGTCCCCGACGAGAAGGTGATCCCCAACTCGAACGCGGCCGGATCCGACAACGTGACGATGCGATCGGTGCCGCCACGCAACTCCATCGCGGCCGGCAACCCGCCGTGCCCGGTGTCGAGGACGGCATCGACGCCGTCCGGGGCAAGCTCACGTACGCGGTCGACGAGTCCGTCGCCGTACGTGGTGGGGATGACCCCGAGTTCACGCAGGGCGCCGTGGTGGCGCTCGCTGGCGGTACCGATCACCGTGACGCCCGCTCTCAGAGCCAGTTGCGCCGCGATGGTTCCCACCGACCCCGAGGCCCCGTTGAGCAGGAGCGTCTCGCCGCGCTGCAGATCGAGCAGCCGCAGTCCGCGGACGGCAGCTTCACCGGCCACCGGAATGGTGGCCGCATCCGTCCAGCTGAGCGAGCTCGGCTTCGGCACCACCACGGTCGCGAGCGCGTACTCGGCGTACGCCCCGGTGTCCGACCAGCCGAACACTTCGTCCCCGATCACCGACCCGGTGGCGGTGGCTCCGGCCGCATCGATGACACCCGCTACCTCGTTGCCGGGGATTTTCGGGAATTGCACCGACATCACGTCGGCCATCGACCCGGACCGCAGCTTCCAGTCGATCGGGTTGACGCCCGCCGCACGGACCGACAACCGGACCTTGTTGCCCACGGGCTCGGGCAAGGGCACGTCGGTCGTCTCGAGCACCTCCGGGCCGCCGTAGCTCGAGTAGGACACAGCCTTCATGTTCGCCGTCGGGTTCGTCATGCCTGCCAAATCTACGCCGCTCGTGCCGCCTTCTCGAGGTCCGCGACGAGACCCGCGAACGCACCCTCGCGCGCTTCCGGCGGACCCCGGAGCACCGCCGACGGATGGATCGTCACGAAGACGTCGGGATCGGCAGCCACCTCGGTGCCGGAGTCGAGGTGCAGCAGTTCACCCCGGTGCTCGGTGAGCCGGAACGACGGGCCGAGCAGGGCCTGCGCGGCGGTCGCCCCGAGGCACACGAGCACATCGGGCAGCACCGCTTCCATCTCGGCGAACAACCACGGCCTGCATGCCACGATCTCGGTGCGGTTCGGTTTCTGGTGGATACGGCGCGGCCCACTCTCCGCACGCACGAATTTGAAGTGCTTGACCGCATTGGTGATGTAGACCAGATCCCGGTCGATGCCCGCCGACTCGAGAGCCTTGTCCAGCAACTTCCCTGCCGGTCCGACAAACGGCAGGCCCACCCGGTCCTCCCGATCGCCGGGTTGCTCGCCGACAAGCATGATGCGCGCCGAGCGCCGTCCGGCCCCGAACACGGTGCGCTCGGCGTTTCGGTACAAATCGCAGCCCCGGCAGTCGGCGGCCGCGCGCGACAGTTCGTCCAGATCGGAAGTCCTCGGGACGAACGGTGCCGCCGACCGCCTCGGTGCGTGCGGCACAGGACTCAGCTGGCTTCTCTGACGGCGGGGCAGGCTGCTTCTCCGAATCCGATGAAGCGTTCGCATGCCGCGATCATCTCCACGACGAACTTCCGCTGCTCGTCCGCGGATGCGTCGATGAGGCGGGCGGCACCGCTCCACTGGGCGTCGGACAGCTTGCGGGCGAGCCGCGTGGGTTCTGCACACGGCGCCGCCACCCCGGCCTCGCCCAGTACCTCGATGAACCGGGTGTAGCGGCGCAGCATCCGTGCGTGGGCGTCGGCGAGTTGCTCCCCGACCACCGGGTCGACCGCGGCCCGGGCCTCGATCATGGTGAACAACCGGCCGCTGGTAAAGATGGTCTCGATGAACGCCGCGGTGGCCGCGGCCAGCACCTCCCGCGGATCCGCCGCAGATGTCAGGGGAATGCGCTGGTCCAAAAACGTCTCGAACACGCCTGCGGCGACGGCATGGAAGGCCTCGTCACGGGATGAGAAGTGCTTACAGAACTCCGCGAGCGGTACTCCGGCACGTTCCGCGATCGCAGTCTCGGTGACCCGCTCGTACCCCGAGTCCCCGAAACACGACGCAGCGGCCTCGATCAACACCCTCCGACCCGGACTGTCACCGTCTCCGTGCACCACGCGCCTCCTCTTGCCGTGGTCGTCCCGCCCGACACGTGTCGACCGTCACACATTCTTGGTCTGCGCGGGATACACGTCAACCCGCGGCACGGAACCGCTGGTCGTACACGGTTGCCCGACGGACCCGTCGACGACGCGGTACACGGCGTCCATGCGAGGCAGATGAGTCGTGTCATGAGTGACCAGCAACGTCGCGACGTCGTGCTCTCGGACGACGCCGAGGACGAGGTCCATGATCGCGGCACCCCGCTCCTGGTCGAGGGCGCTCGTCGGCTCATCGACGACGAGGAGGGTCGGATCGTTCATCAACGCCCGCGCGAGGTTGACCCGCTGACGCTGGCCGCCCGAGAGTTGGGCGGGCCGCTTGCCGCTGTGCTCGGCGAGTCCGACGGCGTCGAGCAGTTCCATCGCCTTCGCACGAACCTTGCGACGTACCCGACTCGACACGAAGATCCGCTGCCCCAGGTGTGACATCACCTCGAGCTGTTCCAGCGCGGTCAGCGACGACACCAGGTTGGACTGCTGGAACACGATGCCGATGTGCTTGCGTCGCAGAGTGGACGCGTCGCGTCGGCTCAGGACCGCGAGGTCGGTCGTCCCGTCCGCGGTCCGCAGGAGGATGCTCCCGGAGTCGGGGCGGATAAGAGTCGAGGCCACCGCCAGGAGGCTGGATTTGCCCGAGCCCGACGGACCGGTGACCGCGGCGATCTCACCGCTCCCGAGACGGAGGGAGATGCCGTCGAGGGCGGTGATCCGACCCTGCCCGTCAGGGAAGGTGAGAGTGACGTCGTCGAGCACCAGGGCCGTGTCCTGCATCGCGCGGTTCTTCATCGTGCGCTCCCGAGTGCGGTGAGGGGGTCGGTGGTGGCGAGGAATCGCAGGGCGAAGGCGGCACCGAGCAGCCCGAGCCCGACAAGGGCTGCCGCCGGCACCAGCGTGGTGGAGGCGTCCAGGACGAACGGCAAGGCGTCCCCGATCAGCGAGCCCGCTGCTGCGGCCACGCCCACTCCCGTTCCCACTCCGGCGACAAGCACGATCAGCGCCTGTCCGAGCGCGTCCCGCATCAGCGAACCGGTGGTGGCGCCGAGTGCCTTCAGTGTGGCGATGTCCGGGGTGCGCTGAATGGTCCACACCGTGAAGAAGGCTCCGATCACCAGTGCCGATATCGCCAGCAGCATCACCGTCATCAGTGTCAGCGAGCCGTTCTCCGACTTGTAGGAGCCGACGGCCTGCAGGGACTGCGCGACGCTCAGGGCGGTGGTCCCGGCGAGCGCGTTCGTGGCGTCGGCATCGCCCGGCTCGGACACCGCGAGGACGGTGGCGACTCCACCGCGAGGAGCCAGCTGCTGCCAGTCGGCGAGTGTCGTCCACACGACCGGGGTGTGGC